>CAZCBS010000385.1:0-3823 GCA_964496965.1 uncultured Bacteriovoracaceae bacterium | reverse complement strand
CGGGCGAGCATCAAGGCGGCCTCCTTTCTTTGACCGGTCCGCATTGCGGACGAGAGCCGTGGTCAGGAAAGGAGAAGCGGGACGTGCTCGGGAGCTCGTGCGAGGGAATCGCGCGGGCCGTCCGAAGGAAGCGGGGAGACCGAGGATTCGCTCGCCGGCGCGGCGATCGGTGGAACGAACGCGAGGATGGCGAGCTGCGCCACGGGCAGCGGCCCCGCGGCGGGAGAGTCGCCTGGGGGGCAGGTCGTCCTCGAAACGCCCTCAAAAAATGAGCAGTTACCGCCTGCGCGGAAGAACGGTCTGAGCGCAACGATAAGCCAACGGAGTCCCCCCGGGCCAGGATCGCTTCGTGCTGAATCAACTCTTCTAAGCTATTGAGTCCGCTCTTCTTCACCATCGCGGGGGCCTGTGTGCAATCCAGATGCCCGACGATATATCAATGTTTTCAATATATTAAACACTTTAGATAGATGCATCGTCTAACAAAAACATCGACACCTGCCTAAAGATTAGACAGCAAGTTAGGTCAAGTTGCTTACCCATAAGCCGATTTTAAATTACTTACGACTCATCGCGTTAAGCGCAAGCTCGGCGCAAATTAATTAACTCGAATCTAGAAAAGGAAAGTAATGATATGAAAAAAATCACTTTGACCAAAACCATGACTGCGGCTCTCATCGCGACGACTCTGAGTTCAGCGCTCATGCCAAAATCGGCTCATGCAGGCATCTGCTACTATTTTACGCATGCTGACGTCAGCACGGAAGATAAGTGGGAGCGCGTTCAACACCAAAAGAAGTTTGTGTGGATCGCGATGTTGCCCGTCATGGCTGCAGTTTCGGCTATCTCAGGTCCGATCGGCAGCATACCCAGCCTCCTGATATTCTTAGATCAGAAGGTCGATCAAGTACCTCAGTTCACCGCACGCGACTTGCTGAACAACGGATACAGCTCTGAAGAAGTCGCTCAAATCGAGTCCGATGAATACGAATTCGCAAATGCCCTCAAATCGAAAAACGCAGCGATCGGTCTTGAGGCAGGTGATTCTACTTCTACGATTCGCGGTTTGATCAAGGAAGTCTATCCGCAGGCTTCTGAAATGTACTTGAATTTGAAATCCGAACAAATGAGCCTCGCCGCTCAAGCTTTCGTTAAGTAAGTTATATTGATGCTTTTCGCGAGGGGGCACGGATGAGCCCCCTTTTTCAACAAAAGAGGAGTTGTTATGCGCGTATTAACTCTGATTTTCCTCCTTCATGCTTTCATTGCAGCCGCGTCTGAAACTCCAAAATGGGACGCTTGTATTTTAAACTTTCAAAAACTTACCGCTTCAACCTCATACCAGATTCAACGCGCATTTATAGGCCAAGAAAAAAAGGTGAAGATTATAGAGGAAGCGCTTCCTAGCGACATTCTACAATGCGTGAGCGAAGGCGTAAGTACGATTTCGATCATCGCGCATGCTGCTGACTTTTCATCTAAAGCGCAAAGACAGGCGCCATTGATTTACTTTGCTCACCTAAACGGTCTCGATAGAGAAAAATTTATCGACGATTTAAAGCGTGAGCTACGTCAAAAACAAGAAAAAGATCCGGACGACAGCGAAGCTGCGCAAATGCTCGAGGAACTGGAGTCGCTGTCTAGCGATGCAGTGATCTATGACGAACCCAAATTGCTGATGGGAAATGTCTGGAAACGGGTACTGCAAAATCCTGGAAATCTGAAGCAACTCAGTATTGTGGCTTGCTTGCCATCGAAAGTCGAAGCTGCGTATCCCGAATTTCAGGAATTAAGAGGTCAGGGCATCACCATTCAATACCAGCCAATCAATCGGTTCTTCTCATTTATATTTCAAAAAGAAGTAACCACTCTGAATGTCGACTGGCTGAAAGACTCTGTCGAGCTGAAGTAACTATAACCTTTAAGCGAAAGCTTGGAAGCTTTACCGAGCAGGGCGTTGCGATGCTTTCATCTAGATGACCTGGAATCAAAATACGAACGACATGATCATGAACTTAAGGTCGTTTTCGATGCTCTCAGACGATTGATGGCAATCGAGTGACGACGTCAGATCGTTAGAATACTGGTTTTGCGTTCAGTAAAGTAACAGGTCCGAACTGTGTGAAACGACAGCTCGGACCTGAGTTATTGAATTAGTTAGTGGGCACTTGTAGACGAAGGCGCCTCTTCTGACTCAGATGTGGATTGAAGAGTCGGTTGATTATCCGGCTGCACGGTGGCTTGCGGCTCAGCCTTTACTTCATCCCTCTTTTCTTTCCAAAGCATTGTAATTTGGATTTCATTGATGTCGTAATTTCCCGATGTATGGCACAGCAGGAATGTCACCGCACAGTACGCCAAGTTAACAGCATTCGCTTCCTGAGGGTTTGCGGAGTCTATCGTCGTAACGTACAGCGGAACATGGGAGACAAACACTTTGTTCTGCTTACATTGGAAACTTCCTTCAATATACTTACCTGTTTGACGAAGGGCTGCCTCTTTTTCGGCACAATATGCCTTGACCATTGACTGCGCATCGCTTTTTTCTGCATCGTTTGAATAACGTAGATCTTTCTTGTAATGAGTCACGTGATCAGCCTGTACCCAAACGTTGTAATAGTTTTTTATTGCCTCGGCCCAAGAATCATCCGACTTTTTCTCTGCCCACGTATTGTACTCTAGCGCAGTCACATCGTGACTGCGGCTAATCACCGATGAATCCGCCGAGTTATTGGATGGACCGTTTTCGGCCGAGGCAATCGAACTGATTCCAAGAACAATCATAACAAGGGCAATGGACGAGAAATAACTCTTACTCATACCGTCTCCTATACAAAGAACATAAGTTTGAACTTAAGCCCTTCGTGCCGACCGGATTGAGCAGATGCGCCCACTATGGCATCGGAGTAAAACAAAGAACTTCTGCGTGAGAGGTAAAGCAGTATTAATGCCAATCTGAAATACACGATTTTCTTGAGAAATCAGAATTGAGCCATTACCCTAAGTGTCTAGAACTAATACATCTGTACAGCTGAGCCTTCAAAGAGAGGTCAAGGATGACACTTTCAGGTAGAAGAGTTTACGAGTTTTCGGATCCCATTGAATTTCTGCGAAACGAATTTCAGGCAAAAAAGCAGGTAAATCCTGATTTTAGCGTCAGACAATGGGCCGAGCAGATGGGACTTGATAAGCCCGATCTCTTGGTCGCAGTCTTCAAAGGAAAAAAGCCTCTTCGGCCTCGCTACCTTGAGTTTCTAAGAAACGGTCTCTCTTTGGACGCCACTGAAGAACTTTACTTCTTGACTCTGATCTTAAAGAGAAAATGCAAAGATGCCGAAGACGCTGTCGTTTTCGATCACCTTTTGCAAAGTCTCTCGCCCGGCCGACAGATCGAGACAAAAGTCCTGAACGACTCCGAGACTTTTTCCGAATGGGCGATCCACGCGATTCTGTCGGCTCTTGAGATCCCATCGATTCGAAGCAGAGAGGCACTGATTTCAAACTTCTCTTCAAAACTGACCGCCGAGCAGATTGATGCGCAGCTTAAATTCCTAGAAGAAAAACAGCTCGTCACCCGAACCAGCGAAGGCTACATCCCTAATCAGCAAAGGCTCACAACTACAACTGATCGAATCAATCAAGGAGCACATCGGTATTACGCTCAAGTCTCAGATCTTGCAAAGCAGGCTATTCCGGCCGATTTGCGCAAAAGAGAGTTTCAGTGTTTTTCGATCACCATCGATAGCGATGATCTTCCCGCCTACAAAGAGATGATTCGCAACCTGAGGCTCAAAATGGCGAGTCGTGCGTTGCATACGATAAA
>CAZCBS010000384.1:0-3829 GCA_964496965.1 uncultured Bacteriovoracaceae bacterium | reverse complement strand
CAGCTTTTCTCGCATGATGCGCGCCTTCAATGGCTTTTCGCTCGCAAAGTCTCTCAGACCGCTTTTGCGCAAAAAGCCGCGCTTTGGGGATTTGGGGTCCTCCTGACCGCAACGCGGGTGAATATCCGACGTTATTACATGCGCGTCTCGTTTCCATTCGAACAGGTCTGGTTGGTCAGACTTGCGCTGTCTCATAATCCGAGGCGCAATACCGGAAGGGCGGCGCTCCTGCTTCTTTGGTTCGCACAGCTTCTGATTTCCGCGCACTTTGTCGGTTATGTTCACGTCAATCAAGGTTCACTTCAGGGAGATTACGGCGAAGCTTACCATGTGATCCGCGAACGTCACCGGGCTCAATTCGGAGAAAGCTGGCCTGACCTGAAACTCATCTCGCCCCCATTGCCCGAATCGCGCTGATATGCGAATGATAGAAGCTATGCAACTCTTTGCCGAGCTTGAAGCCCGTGGAATTGTCAAACAAGTCACCGATCCCGCCCTTTCCAAAACGCTAGAGCAGGGCCCGATCACGCTTTATTGCGGGTTTGACCCGACGGCAGATAGCTTGCACGTCGGAAGCTTGCTGCCACTGATGACGCTTCGTCGCTTCCAGAAAGCCGGGCACAAAGTCATCGCCGTAGTAGGCGGGGCGACTGGAATGATTGGAGATCCAAGCGGTAAAAACCAAGAGCGAAGCCTTCTGAACGACGAAGTCTTGCAGAAGAATCTTGCGGGCATTCGAGGCGTGATTTCCAAGTTTTTAGAGTTCTCGGGTCCTAACGCCGCCAAGCTTGCCAACAACGCGGATTGGTTCCGCGGAATCAGTTTTATCGATTTTCTGCGCGACATCGGAAAACATTTCACCGTCAATCACATGGTCGCAAAAGAATCCGTTCGCGCGCGCCTGGAAGATCGCGAGCACGGAATTTCGTATACCGAGTTTTCCTACATGCTCCTTCAGGCTTATGATTTTTATTATCTCAGCGAAAAAGAAGGCTGCCGTCTTCAAATCGGCGGATCCGATCAATGGGGCAATATCACTGCGGGAACCGATCTCATTCGCCGGATGCGCGCAGCCCGAGGCGATGAAAACCTTGAAGCGTTCGGACTGACGCATCCTCTGGTCACTAAATCCGACGGCACCAAATTCGGAAAGTCCGAATCAGGCACGATTTGGCTCGACCCGAACAGAACCTCTCCTTACGAGTTTTATCAGTTCTTTATTCAGACCGCGGATGCCGACGTCATCACTTATCTGAACTTCTTCACCTTTATGTCGATCGATGAAATCGCGCGCCTCGAAGAACAAACCCGAACCGCGCCGGAAAAGCGCGAGGCACAGCAAGCATTGGCTCGCGAGATCACTCGATTAGTCCATGGCGATGCGGAGCTCAAACGCGCGGAGGGCGCAACTCAGGCTCTCTTCGGAAGCTCAATCAAGGAGCTCGACGAGAAAACTCTGCTCGACGTACTGAAAGGCGCTCCTTCTACCCAGAAGTCATTGCCCGATGGCGGCGCTGCCTTGATTGACCTTCTAGTCGAGTCCGGGCTCTGCCAATCCAAAGGCGCGGCAAGAAAAGATATTGCCGCCGGTGGCGTCTACATCAACAACGAGCGAGCAACTGACCCTGCTTGGATGATCACCCAAAAAGACATGATCGCCGGCAGCTACGTCGTTCTGCGCAAAGGCAAGAAGAACTACCATCTCTTGGCATTCAAGTAAGCCGCTAAGACTTTAAGCTGACTTTTTCGTCTTCTTAAAGCCTCCCTGTTTAAACTCTTCCTGAGTAACAACAGGCAATGAGCTTTGCGGCTTCTCGACTGGAAGATTCGCTGGGTTTATTCCGCTTTTGGCTTCTCGCCCGACGTACATTTTTTTGTCGCGATCTTTTCTCAGCTCGATCGCTACCGCCGCGAGAAACAATACAATCGCGAAAACGACCAAAATATCCGATAAAAACATAGCGTTGAAAAACGATGCAAGACCCGAGCACAGCGCCTAAGCAAGCTCCACAGGCCGCTTGCCCGTGGACCGCTTCATGCAACCGCGAACAATTCAGGATCCTGATTCATGAGACAAACGGACATCCTCGTATCCAAGGTCCTCCTCCTCAGTATCGCTACGCTGGTGATCCTTTATTTTTTGAGAGTCCGACTCAAAGGACGCACGATCTATGATCGTCTCGAAAAACAAGGAGGAAGCCTTCTTTTATCTAAGACCATGATGGAGATGGGCTATTGGGCTATTCAGCCGTTCTCTCGCGTTGCGATCCGCTGGGGAATCAGTGCAAACGCCATTTCATTTGCCGCGGTCATTTTCGGAGCTTTCAGCGGAATCTCGATTGCCGAGGGTCACTTCGGCGTCGCGGCAGCGCTTGGCATCATTGGAGGTGCCATGGATGCGCTTGACGGCATGGTTGCACGTGCCACCGGCACGATGAATTATGCAGGCAAAGTATTAGACTCCGCGTTAGATCGTTACGTCGAATTTTTTCTCTTCGTGGGACTTCTATTCTTTTATCGATCCTACGCCTGGATCCAAGGATTGATTTGTGCAGCTCTTTTAGGCTCTTTCATGGTGAGCTATACGACGGCGCTCTCCGAGATTACCGACGTGACACTTCCGCGCGGAGCCATGCAGCGGACCGAGAGACTTTCCTATTTGCTCTTAGGCTTTCTCTTAACGCCCCTCTGCGATCCGACGAATGCGCTTCCCTTCCCCATGCTTTTCTCGCTCGGATTGATCGCTTGCATCGCAAACCTTTCGGCGATCTCGCGTCTTCGATTTATCAGGAGATCGATCTTAAGACGCGAAGAGCGACTGATTTCCCTGACGCTTGCGCAGGTCAGGAGCATTCGGCCTCCTCCGCGGACGCCTCCACGATTTGGGACTTAATGAGCACAGCGAGCGATGTCTATTTCAGAGGCGTCACGAGGAAGCGATTTATACCCCGGTCCGGGCACAAGCGGCCCGGTCATGAATGAAAAGAACCGCGGCTCTCCCCACGCGCCCGAATACCCATAATAGGGCTCAAGAGCGAGTGGCCTCAGATTTTCCCAACTATCCCAACGAATCCCTCTTTCGGTTTGATCCGTCAGAATCCCGTTTCGGTGCGAGCCAGGCTCCGGATAAGTCGCATGAGTTCCCATCGCTGAGAATGCTTCGATCCGAGAGTCCTCGGACGATCTCGAAACTTGATCCGCGCAGCGCCAAGTTCCTTTTTCATGTTCAGAAAAAAAGCCAGCGATTAAGCGGTGCTCCAAATGAGCGTGCTTCTCTTCAAGCTCAACGAGCATTGAGACGCCTTCCCAATCTCCTTGATGATTTCCTATGCCGATGCGAGTCGCTAGGTTGTAGGGCACGTGGTACCAGTATTCGATCACGATTCGCGTCCTGGCTCGAGAGCCATCTTCTTGTGTTCGCGCGTGCGCCAGAGCTTGAGCAAAAGCTCCCTGTCCGAGCCGCCAAAACATCGGTGGCATCTCGTCTTTCAATGCAAGAGCCGAAGCCGGCGCGCGGGCGCCCTGTTTCTGATCTTCGTTCCGAAGAAAATATCCCGCCCCATTGAAAGCAAAACCCGTTTGATAAGGTCGCGCTCTGGGATTGGCCGAACCCGTTTTTGCAAGCTCTTCTGGCAAAACTTTTCCAACGGGCGCAATCAGCGTCTCATGTCCGGAAGGTCCACGAAGATGGAGCGAGCTCTGCGCGATGAAATCCAAAGGGTCTGTCGGGGCATAGGGGTCGCTTCGATGCATCCAAACCCGGGGCGCGTACTCCGCGAGCATCATCGAAAGCTCCCTCCGAATGCGCGCATCCGATGACGAGAGCTCC
>CAZCBS010000383.1:0-3837 GCA_964496965.1 uncultured Bacteriovoracaceae bacterium | reverse complement strand
AATGATTTTATTTGTTGGTGCGCACCACTCTTCGAGAGTGCATCTCTTGAACTTCTTGCCTGCTCTTAAGTTCACACCTATAACGCCGTGCAGTGTTTCGGCGAGTTCGAAGTGCTTTAAAAAATATAAATAGGAGACTAAAATGAACAAGACTTTATTGATGTTGATTGTAACCGGTTTTGTCCATGCATTATCGCTATCGAGTGCATTTGCAAACACGCTTGTAACAAGGTGTAGCGGCACGGACGGAAATGGCCATCCAGCCGGGGTCCTTTTGATCGAGGATAATTCCGGCCGACTCTTTGCGAAAGCCGTCGTTGACGATCTGATTATTCCGATGCATGCACCCGCGATACATAATCCACATACTGTCTTCGCAGGAGAAGTGACGAAGTTTCCTTGTCCTATGAGAACGTATGGTTCAACGTGTTCGGAGAGCTATAGCGACAAGAGCACCGCTGGTCGTGCGTTCTATATGACAGTCGTTGAACAATTCAAACCAGGCTTCCGTTCGATCGAGAGAATCGCGAACATTTCTGGGGCATCGACGCTCTCTGGTCTCGTCTGTAATCCGTAACGTCCTCATGCCGGTGAAGTACCAAATACTTAAGCCGCACCTTCATCACGAGTGACTAAGGTCCTGGCAAATTGCTTTGCTCGGACCTTAGTCGAAAGAAAATGAGTTTTGAGAACATGACATATATATGTCGAGTCTCCCGGCACTTAATTGAGAATTGATTGCGGAAGGCCTGACGATCCGATGATTCGCTTCAAGAGCGTTTTACCTGAGCCCTATGTTGTGGTTGCGACGCCAGCCTTTCTAAAACGGCACGCTATTCACAATAAGGAAGACCTTCTTTTAGCCCCTCACCTTAGATTTAACCGCGATCCCGCCGTCAATCTTCTTGAGCTGGGGGGCGGACTTGTCAATACCGTCGCTAGTTTTAATGATCTCGGGAGTGTTAGGTCTGGATGCTGCGCTGGCATAGGTTGGGCTAGGCTGTCGAATCGATCAGCTACTCCGGAACATTACTTTCGTTGTCATTTTTTTGACCAATAAATTCGAAATAACGTCGTAAATTCGAAGCAAGACAAAAGAAAAACCTCTTATAAACCGATAAGCGTTTGATGAGCCTCATGCCACGAGGAGTCCTAATAATCGCAGTTGGGTTTGCGCTGACGCTTCAGACATCTTGGATGTCCACGCCGTCTCTTGCCGCGCAGACTGCAACCCAATCCCTTGTCGTTTCCTTAAATGAGCTGGAACATGGAATTGAAGATCGTCTCAAGCGAGTCGACGAGTTCAAATTCATCGAAAAAGAAGCATCCAAACTCGGTGTCAGAGCCTGGCTCTTTGGCGGCACCGCTGCCGGCTACGGGCACTACGTTAAGTGGGATTTGCAGCGAGAAAAAGGCGATCTACGTTTTCAGCCCGATCGTTTCGATTACGATTACACCAATATTTATCGATCGACCCAAGATCTTGATATCGTGATCGATGGAAATACTGAGCAAGCGAAAGCTCTCCAGCAGTTACTTTCGGAGAAATATCCTCACCTTCAAGGATCAAAGACGGCTTGGGAAGTGAGACTTCTGACTCACGACATGGGAGATAAGCAGGCGATTCTCAACAATCCTGATTTCATGAATCAGCATACGGACTCAAATTCAACAGGACTCATCGAGATCACGAAGCCAAAAAACCGAGAGCCTGTCGTGCGCGATGTGAGAGACTGGAGCGCTCATCAGCCCCACTTTCTCAAAGACGTCCATGACGGAGCCCTTCATTACTATTTCTCGCCCCTTCACGAGACCACAAGGTTTGCCAGAGAAGGACGAAACCCTCCGATCCTGTCAGTCGTGCGGTATCTCACAAAAGCCTTTCAATACGAGCTCACTCTTCGGCCCGAAGATCTTTTGCGTATCAAGAAAGTGATTGATGAGCTTAATCCGAAAGAGCTGACACGAAACGCCTATGTCGCCCACTGGATCGAGAAAAACGGAAAAAAGCTCATCCAAAACGCCGTTAATATCGAGTACGCTTGGGACACGCTTGAAAACCTCGGTCTCAGGCGAAAACTGATCGCCATAAAAGATGATCCGACTGTCGAAAAGTCTCTCGCTTGGTGGATGGATAAAGAACCCCTTCGAACTCGGCCCGTTGGCCAAGGAATTGGAAAAACGGCCAAAGAGCTTGAGATCGATGTCGTCGCGCATGAAACAAATAACTTTCTTGCTTACGAGAGCATCACACGCGCTCATACCGGCGACCCAAATGTTCTCATCTCTCGCCAAAACGTCGTCGGAGAGATGGCGGCCTATGGAAATGGCTTTTACACCGCGATGGGCCGCACGGGGGCTGCTGGAACCGGTCTAACCATTCGCTTTCATATCAACCCAAACGCACGCGAGGGATCGGACTTTGCCAAATCAAGTGACTATATCATTGTTCGAAACAAAGCAGCTCTCCGTGTGATCCCCGAAACCCTGAATATAGGTCCGCTGGAGTATTTGCGAATTCTTGAGCAAGAGAAAAACTTCGATAAGAATGACCTGGGGATCGTTGAAAAGCTTAAGCGAAGGATAGGAAATAAACTGGAGGCTTTAAGCGAAGCACAAGAAAACGAAATCGTCGCATTCATGAAGCAAGCATTTGAGCGGCCCGGAGACGTTTCCCCATCGCTGATCGACGGATGGCTTTCGTTTCCCATCTCCAGAAAACATCCTGATCTCATCAATATCCTGCTTGATAAAGCCATCACGAACAAAGAGCTCGCGCTCCACATCCTTCCAAAACAAGAGCTCCGAAATCATACAGAATGGGTCGATAAGATGCTCAATCAATCCTGGGTGGACCGTGAGGTTGTGACGGAATTAAGCTTCAGGGATCCACGCCTGCCAGATCACCCGGAATGGATCGATGCTTTGCTAACGCACGAGGCGCTCGACGAAGACACCGTAACATATGCCTTTAAAAAGGTGCCCTGGTGGGAACATCCGGAGTGGATCAAGAAGTTACTTGAAAGAGGTCATGCCGACAAAGAGATCGCGGAACATGTCCTTCCCAACATAAAGGCAAAAGAACATCCGGAATGGGTGAAGGCCTTAATCGACAAAGGAACCGTCGACAAAGATATCGCGTCGTATGTTCTCCATCGACCTCACTGGGCTGAGCACCCTGAATTCATGAAAGCCTTGATCCAAAATGGAAATGCTGATTACGAGATCATCTCACTGGACTTCAATCATGCCATTTGGCAGGGCCATCCGGAATTTGTCGAAACACTTTTGAAAAAGGAAAATCTACATGAAGGTATCGCTTTTAGTGTTCTCAGCGAACCCCACTGGCAAGGTCATCCCGAATGGGTCGAGACAATCGTGCGAGCTGCGACTGCGGACGAAAATATGATCAAATATGTTCTCAATCGGGAACATTGGAAAAATCATTCTGAGCTCAGGCGATTAGCAGGAGGGATGGACCCCACTGTTGAAAACCTTCGTGCCGCGTTTCAGCGCGGAGAGTCCGTTCGAGTTCAACGGTCTGCAGCGGCTCAATGCATTCTTCAAAATCTGAGTGAACTCTAAGGCACTGAAGCCAGGACTCGATTTCACTTTGACGACATGGTTCTGGTCTAAGTTCGTTTAAAAAAAGTGGTGGGGGCTTCGATAGGGTTTGCGAACCAATTACGGAGTATCGCAATTACCCCGTGCAATGGATAGAGCCCCAGATTCGCCTTCGTGAGCTGGCAAAACTTCGAAGCCGTGGATGGAGCTTAAGACAAATCGGAGAACATCTAGGCATTCATCGAACAACTGTTCGGCGGTATTTAGGTGAAG
>CAZCBS010000382.1:0-3838 GCA_964496965.1 uncultured Bacteriovoracaceae bacterium | reverse complement strand
AAAATCGTTGTGATTTTATTGAGCCGCGAAGCCACGCATATGATCAGTTTATGCTTGGAGAATCGTTATAAGGTCAGCGTCACCGAGACCAGCTCGACATCAGAAGCCATTCTCTCCGCCTTTGATCTCAAAAAGGCGATGCCGGATCTGATCATCTGCGATCATCCTCTGAACAGCGCCGCTCTCCACGAGTTTCTGGCTTCGAAAAAGCTCAAGATTCCTGTCTTGATCTGCGCTCACGACCCGACCCAGAGCGCGAACCAAAATGAGCTCCAGCTTTTCTATACGGCACCAGGCACCGTCTTGCGGGATGCCGAAAAACGCATTCAGGACCACCTGAACAAAACGACCGTCACGGAATCGAGCGAGGGCGAGGAGTTTCTCAGTATCCGCACCGAGCTTCTTTTGAACGCAAGCCCGCTTCAAAGCGATCTCTACATCCGCCTCTCCCCTACCAAATACCTCAAGCTCATGCGCAAGGGAGATACTTTCGATTCCCTCGATTACGAGAAATACGGGAAACAGAAAAAGATTCCGTTCCTTTTCATTCATCGCGACGAGCTCTCCACCATGGTCGAGAAGTTCAAGCAGGAGATCCATCGCCTGCTCACCTCCACGACCGCCGAGCCGAAGGAAGCAAACGACGTCTCAACGATGATCCAAGAAACGGCTCAAGAGCTGATCAATAAAGTCGGAGCGCCCCCTGAAGTCCAGGAGATGGTCAAAAAGAATATTCAGCTCACGCTCCACACCGTGGGTCGAAATCCCAAGCTCAAGAACATCATCGACAATCTTCAAAAAGAGAAAGATCGCTACATCGCCTCCCATAGCGTGTACATCGCGCAACTGAGCTGCACGCTCGCCGCCGCGATGGAATGGCATTCGGAATCGACTTTCCATAAACTCAATCTTGCGGCGTATCTGCACGATATCACGCTGACAAACCAAGAGCTCGCCAAGATCCACAACCTCAAGGAGCTTGAAGCCAAGAAAGCCCTGTTCACCAAAGAGCAGATCGATGGGTACAAGACCCACCCTCTTCATGGCGCGGAGCTCGCGCAGAAGTTCAACGAGGTTCCGCCCGATGTGGATACTTTGATCGTTCAGCATCATGAGCGTCCCGATGGGTCGGGATTTCCTCGCGGGCTCTCGCACAAGCAAATCGGACCGCTTTCCGCGGTTTTCATCTCCAGCCACGACCTGGTGACTCATATCTTCGAAAACGACAAACCGTTTGTCATGGAAGAATTTATCGAGATAGTGAAACCCAGTTACGATGTCGGAAACTTTCGCAAGATCTTGAAATGCCTGTCTCAAATCAAGATCTGATCGCTCTGGAATTTGATTAGTTGCCAATGCTAACTATTTCTTGTAGAAGCGTCCTTAATACGGACGCATATGATAAAGTCGATCTTCACGGTATCTCTGCTTTCGCTTTTCTTGCTATTTCAAGTAGCGCATACACCGAGCGCTCGCGCTCAGGATTTTGCGCTGACGCTCTCGATTCAAGACGCCGTTCAACGCGCCTTGAACCGAAATCCAAGCGTTCTGAGCGGTCGTGAAAAACTGGAAGAAGCCAGCCAAGCTTATTCGTACGCGATTTCCCAGTTTCTCCCGAACATCATCGGCCTTGCCTCCGCGTTCAAGGAAAAAGCCGCGGTCAACGGGATCAGTGTACCCTTCGGTGGCGAATCCTATAATCAATACACCTTGCAGCTGAAGCTTTCTCAGCCTCTCTACCAGGGAGGCGCGCTGATGAGCGGGCTCCATGCGGCCGAAAAAGAGCTCGATATTCGAAAGAAAGATCTCGAGATCACCGAACGTGACGTCACTGCACAAGTGATTTCCGCGTACTACTCCGTGATGCTCAATCAACAGCTCCTGAACGTTCTCAATTACACGTTGAGCGAAGAGAAGCAAACGCAAGCTTTGGTTGAGAAATACCTGAAAATCGGCCGAAGCCAGCTTCTCGACGTCCTTCAAATCAAGACGCAGGTCGCCCTGCTTTATCCCAAGATCTCCACCGCAGAAAATCAGATGAAGGCCTCGGCCTCTCAGCTCATGAGCCTGCTTCACGATACGCAAAGCGAAGTCGTTCATCTCAAAGGCGATCTGGTTTACATCGATCCATCGATTGTCGCCAAATCCATCGCCATGAAACGGGAGCGGCCAGAGCTCGCTAAAAGCCGGATCTCAATCGATCAGTTCGAGGATAAATCCAGCGTCGCGCTTTCCACCTACAATCCGGCCCTGAACTTTCAAGCGCTTTACGGAAAAACAGCGAACTCCCAAAGCGATCTATTGAACGATTTCTCGAATACTTGGTCAGTGGGATTTCAGTTCTCGATTCCCATCTTCACCGGATTGGCATCGGTTCACGAAAAACGGGTCCTGGCCTCGCAAGAAAAGCAGCTTGAGTACGATCAACAATCACTGCTCGACCAGCTCTCTTATAGCCAGGTTCAAGCCGAACGAAACCTCGACACGGCGGCCACAGTCCTTAAAAGCTCGAAAGATGCGTCGGACTATTCGAAAGCATCGCTGGAGGAAGCGCAGCGGGAATTCAAAATGGCGACCAGTAGCTACATTCAGCTCAACACGTCCGAGCAGAACTTCCTGGATGCACAGACTCGTTACATCGGCGCTCAATATGACTACATCGACGCGGTATCGAAATATTTCGTGTCGGCCGGCATTCCGATCTCCGAGCTCGTCGAGCTTCTTGAAAGGAAATCCCGTTGAGACGCTTTGACGACGATGAAAACGCCAGGCTTCTGCTCGACACGGTTCCCGCCGTGATGCGCTCGATTCGCGAAGAGATGAGAAGCGTCGCCCGCGGAAAGTTCACGATTCCGCAGTTTCGTATTCTCAATCGGTTGAGAAAAGGGCCGCTCACCAATAGCGAGCTTTCTGAGTGGATGGGCGTTGCGGCTCCGACCATGTCGCGCATGATCGATCCGTTGGAAAAAAAATCCCTGATCATCCGCGAGTACAATCCCAACGATCGTCGCTCGCAGACCCTGAGCCTGAGCCCCAGCGGAAAGCGCGAAGCGGAAGCGATCCGTCGTCAGGCACTGCAATGTTTCGCTGAAAAAGCAAAACTTCTATCGAGCGAAGACAGCCATACCCTCGCAAGCGGAATGAAAGTTCTCGCTCAAATGTTTTCCGTCCTCAAACAGGACGGTCTTACGGAAAGGAACAAGCCCAGCATGAAATCCCGATCCTTCAGTCTGCTGAGTCTCGCGGCGATCGCCTTCTCGCTTTCAAGCTGCATGGGAGATAAATCCGTAGATGACTACGCCAGAGAGCGCTCGCGCCAGGAGCAAGCGAAGCTGGATGCCATCCAAGGCACTTATCGCGGAGCTCTCTTTTCAAAAGAGACAGGACAATCGATGGGAGCACTGGTTCTGGACCTACGCTCTGAAACCGATGTTCAAGACTCGTCCGATAGCTTGACCAAAATCCAGAAACCTATCGCAAAAGGCACGCTTTTCTATAACGGCCTGAATCAATCCCAGGTCAATTTCGAGAAATATTACTACGACGATCGCTCCCGGACTCTCGAAATCCAAATTCCGATCGCGGACGTCACGGGTGTCGCCCGCACGCTCTCGCTCCACGCCTCTCTTCAATCCTCCGCGGATGGCGACACGCTTTCAGGCGAGATCGAAGAACAATCTCTGGTAGGCTTCACCGGCACTTTCACATTGCTGAAAAACGGCCCCGTTTCCCAATCCCAGAACTTAAGCTCAGGAAGATCCGCCTCGATCGCCGCAGGCAAGGAAAAGTTCGTCGGCGTCTCGCCGGAAGAAGGCGCAAACGTCTCTTACGCAATGAC
>CAZCBS010000381.1:0-3856 GCA_964496965.1 uncultured Bacteriovoracaceae bacterium | reverse complement strand
AGGAACACGCGCGGTTGCACCAAGGCCGGATTCACGGATTTTCCAAAGCTTTTCCTCCTCAGTTTTGTCGTCAAACATTTTCATGTGAGGCGTTCCGGGCCGATGAGAGAGTTTTGCCATCATGGATTTCGCGATGCGATCCGACTCTTCTTGCGAATCCGATCCAAACTCCACCATCAACCAACCCTTGCCTTCTGGCATTTTTGGTAATGCTTCAGGATTGAGGCGTTTGACTTTTTCAAACTCAAGCAGCTCCTCATCGAGCCCTTCCAAGCCCACGGGGTTGAACTTCAGAATATCCGGAACATGTTGCCCTGCTTGGTACACGTCGGGATACCCAAGAACGACAAGCGTTCTCTTGGATCGAGCAGGAATAAGGCGAACACTGGCTTCTAAAATCGTCACCAGAGTCCCTTCGCTTCCGACCAGCGCTCGCGCCACGTGAAATCCGTTTTCAGGAAGAAGGTTATCGAGATTGTACCCCGACACGCGTCGCGGAATTCGAGGATATCGAGCGCGAACTCGATCCGCCACGCGATCCCGCAAAGTTTTGAGCTTTGCGTAAATCTCGCCTTGGGCTCCGCCATCTCGAATGATTTCTTCGAGCTCGGCTTCGCTTGTCGCTCCGACTCTCATTCGATGTCCTTCATAGGTAATAATGTCTAACTCATGAACATTGTCGGCCGTGCGCCCGCCCATCAGAGAATGAACTCCGCACGAATTGTTTCCGATCATCCCGCCCAGTGTGCAATGAGTGTGAGTCGAGGGATCGGGAGCGAACGTCAAATCGTGCTTTTTTGCGGCGTTTCTCAAGTCGTCAAGAATCACTCCGGGTTGAACCCGAGCGATTCTGCGCACTGGATCGATCTCGAGAACCTTGTTCATGTATTTCGAGAAATCCAGAATGACAGCGGTATTGCAGCATTGGCCGGCTAGACTAGTCCCTCCTCCTCGAGAAAGAACGGGAACTTTTCGCTCTCGACAAATGCTGATCGCCTCGATGACATCTTCTTCATCGCAGGGAACGACAACTCCGATCGGAGTTTGGCGATAGTTCGATCCGTCAGTGGCGTAAAGGGCTCGACTTCCATCATCAAAGCGAACCTCCCCCTTGAGTCGAGCCCTGAGATCGTTTTCAAGATCTTGATGTGCTTGCATGAATTTCCCCATGAGTTGCAAACAAAGCTCCATTTTCTGGCTGCGCAAGCAAGCGAGATAAACTGAGCATGCCTTTTGAACTCGAGTGATTTCACTATGAGTCGCGTTGTCGTCGTTACCGGAGCTTCTGCAGGAGTGGGTCGCGCTATTGTCCGCGAGTTTGCGAAAGAAAAAGCAAAGCTCGCTCTCATCGCGCGAGGGCAGGACGGACTTGAGGCCGCTCAAAAAGAAGTCGAGTCAAAAGGCGCAAAGGCGCTTGTCCTCAATCTCGACATTTCGGACTCGACCGCAGTGGAGCAAGCCGCCGAACGAATTGAGCATGAGCTTGGACCGATCGACGTCTGGATCAATGACGCCATGGTCTCGGTCTTTTCCCCTGTCAAGGAGATGAAAGCCGAAGAATATAAACGCGTCACCGAAGTGACTTATCTCGGCTATGTTTATGGAACGCTGTCAGCCCTCAAGCACATGCTTCGACGCGACCGAGGGATCATTATCCAAATAGGATCCGCGCTTGCCTACCGAAGCATTCCTCTTCAATCCGCTTATTGCGGAGCAAAGCACGCGATTGCTGGGTTTACCGAATCGTTGCGAACCGAGCTGCTACACGATCGAAGCAATATTCAAGTATGTGAAGTCAATCTTCCTGCCGTTAACACGCCTCAGTTTCAATGGGTCAAAACTCGATTGCCGCGCGAGCCTCGACCTGTCGCCCCCATCTATCAACCCGAAGTGATCGCTCGCGCCGTACGATATATTTCTAAGCATCCTCGCAAGAAACTTGAGGTCGGGTTCTCGACCATCAAAGCAATCAACGCCGAGAAACTCACGCCTGCTCTCGCCGATCGTTATCTAGCGAGAATGGGTTATAACGCGCAGCAAACCCACCAGCCGCTTCAACTCAGAAAAGATAATCTCTGGTCTCCCGTTCCTGGCGACCACGGAGCACGAGGGACATTTAGTCGGGAGGCGCGGCGCTCTTCATTCTCTCTATGGGTGGACATGTACCGATCGCCACTGCTTCTAGCGGCAACCGCTTTAGGGGCGTGGGCACTTTTGAAAGGTTTCTCATCCAGCTTGGCGATCGAGCGGTTCTTCGAAGAAATCCCTGATTCGGCCGGATCCAGGCCTCGCGACGACTCTTCCCGGATTATCGAGCAGCGTCCAATGGCTTCTCCCATCTGAGCCGCGCCAAACTCTGACGTGAAGACGTTTACCGTGAAACTTTAAATTTCTCATTTCCACCCAAGACAGCCACTCGGGAAGATGAGGATTCAGATACAACACCCCCTCATCCGCTCTCGGCACAATTCCCAATAAAACTTGGAGATGCTGAGCGATGGCAGAAACCGACCACGCCTGCAAAAGATTGGCGTAGCTGTAGAGCGCCGGAACTGGCGTCTCGCGATCTCTCGAGTGTCCGCTGAGTACTTCGGGAAGCCTCAGATGCTCAAACATCGCGGCAAGCCCAAGTTGAGCAGTGATGATTTGAGCAGCCTCTCTGTGATATTCATGTGCGGCAAGCCCATCCGCGATGAATGCGTTTTCAACCGGCCATACCGATCCGCGATGATAAGAAAAAGGATCGAAGGCCGGATTCTCCGACGAAAGAGTCCTAATTCCCCATCCAGAAAACAACTCCTCCGACATCAAGGTATGAACAACCGGATCGATTTTGTCTTGCTCGATAATCCCGGTCGTCAGGGCATGGCCGACATTGGAAGCTTTGGTCTTGAGCGGTTTTCGCGCATGATCAAGAGCTAACGCAAAGAACTCAGTCTCCGGAAGCCAGAACTTCGCGTTGAAGCGTTTTTTTAGCTCTCTTGCCTCTTGAAGAAGCTCGCGCTCCTCATATCCACCCATTCCAGCCATTCCACCCAGGCGCCCCTCGAGCACAGCGATCAGCCGCGCAGCCTCAATCAAAGCCTGATAAGCGTAAGCTTGAATTTCCACCAATGCCAAGGGAGGAACTCGAATTCGGCCGTTTTCATCGACAATCGCATCTCCGGAGTCTTTCCACGCATGGTTGCGGTTTTCGTCGAGATGTCCCGGAATAGCGGGCGAATAATAAATAAATCCATTCCCCTGTCTGATACGCGTTCTGACCCAACGCAAACAGCTTCGCAACGTTGACTCATGCTTTCGAAGCAGAGTCACATCTCCCTGCCAGCGATAATGCGAAGCAAGCGCTAAGATCCAAAACGGCGTCGACGTCACATCTCCGTAATAGATCTCACGATTGGTGGCTCCGACTTGCGCACATGGATTGACTCGGTGCTCATGAGGCAGTCGATCGACTTCTTCGTCACGCCAATCCTCTCGCTTCACGCCTCGAAGTGTCGCAAGCCTCGAAAGCACGGCATCAACCATCTCTTCCCCAAAGATCGAACTTTGCCACGCCGTGATCAGATTGTCCCTGCCAAACAATCCAAAGTATCGAGGAACACCCGCGACGTAGGCAGGAAGGTGACGAGCATTTTCATTTTCCACTTCACCAAAGATCGGAAGAACCAATGACCGTAAATCCGTGATTGCTTGTCCAAGAAGCAAATTGAAGGTGGAGTGAGAAGTCTCAATCTGAAAGTTTTTTTCCGGGATATTTGAATCGATTCGAGGAAGCGGTTCGATTCCGGAAAACCGTGGTGCCGGTAATTGGACTCCGTTCGCGCTCGGTGAATAAAGAATCTCGAGACGAAGT
>CAZCBS010000380.1:0-3871 GCA_964496965.1 uncultured Bacteriovoracaceae bacterium | reverse complement strand
TTTGGTTTGGGAGAGAAGGGCTTCGTTTGATAGATTTTTCAAATGCATGCTTCGCTTGTAACACGGGGTTTTCGCCTCTCCATATGAGGCGCTTTTGACTTAGGCTGTGTTGTTTTCGAAAAATGATTTGAAAGAAGATTTTTTAAGGTGGAGCTTTGTGGTGAGCGAGAAAGCTTGCTTGGAGCTTGAAATAAACAGCTTCTCTCGAAAAAGGGCGGTTTTTAAATTGAATGCCGTCAAGAAAAAAGTGGGCTATTTGCGGTCTTTTTAAGCCTTTAAATTGCTCGGTCTTACGAGAAGATTCAATTTCAAGTCTCTATTATCTTTTTATTACTTCACTCCGGCGACGAACGAGTTATTGCGTCATTGCTCGTTGATGTTCTTGTTGGTTATCTAAATTATGTTTAGTTAATCAGAGCGCGCCCATGAAGAAGGTCAGGAGGAATGAGCAATTGCTCGTCCGCTTTTAATTAAAGCAGTTGATATGATTGAGTCGATCTATACGGTGAGGGCAGTAGTCAGGCAAAAATAAGCTAGACAATGCGCATTATTGGTAATATTCCGATCTGCATTCAGCAATCGGGATGTAGGCACCGGAAATGAAACTCGTCGTCAGTAATAATAAGAGGGATGTTGAGCTCCTCAAGGCCGCGACCCATCGGTTTCAAGTGCGCTGTGGAGCTTTTTTTCGAGCGAAGCGAATTTTGCGCGATCGGAGCGAAGAGGACGTTGCTGAATTTTTAAAGATCTCTGTCCAGACACTCCGTGACTACGAGAGCGGAAAAGAAGCCATTCCGTTGTATCGAGTGGATGGTCTTTCTATTTACCTCGAGATTCCTCCGGAAGAGATCATGGAGCTTCATCTGGATTTGGAAAAGAAAATCATGCCGAAGCCGCCATTTGAGGAGCGATTCGCTGAAGGACGAGATGTTGGAAAAGTCGTTCATCAAGCCAGAAAGACCGTATTTTTATCTCCAAGCAGTTTAGCTCGGCTCCTTTCGAGATCAGGCGATGAGATTTCCGAAGAGGAAGTCCTGCAGATTGAGAATGGAACGAAGCCAGCGTCGTTGAAGTTCTGGGAAAGCTTTTGTGCCTTGGTCCATTTGAGTGTCGATTCGGTCGAAGGGTACTCCCGACTGGAGCATTTGACCCGAATCAGCGATGGCCTCAAAAATAACAGTCTCCGTTTCCCGGTGGGATCGAAGCTCTTAATCGCTTTAGAGAGTTATCAAATTGCGCACGAAGTGAATGAGTATAAGGTATCGTATTTACTGAATTTTTGCCTATCGTTTCGCCGCCGTTGAGGGAGACGGGGTTGAATTTGTCAGCCCATGCGTGTATATGTGCTGGCAATATGACGCATAACGTCAAGATGATCGCTTTATACCAAAACAAAGATACTTTTCTCGATCCGGTCAATCGCCGCCTACTCGAAGCAGCGATTCAGTTTTCGACGCTACTCAACCGCTTGGGATATTCGGTCCAAGCCTATTCGGAATCCGCTCTCCAAAGAATGACAGATACTTCCGCTTTGAAAAAAGAGCAAGTTGCCTCAAGTTTCGAGATGTGGTGCCAATGGATCGAGCCGCTCGATCCGAGCAAATCGTACGATAATGAAATCGCGCTTCTCAAGCGGGCACTTGATCAGCATGGCTTTGAAGCGGACGAGGAATTTTTCAAGAAGATCGAAAAAGATCAGATCATTGAGTTCTACAACGAGGACATGATCCAGATTTATCGAAGCTTCAACTTTTATAAAATCACCGGTTATAGCCTTCTCGATATCTCGTTGAACGAGTGGTATTTACTCTGGGATCGACCTCGACAAGTCATGGAGAGTATCGGGGCGGAGCTCAATGAGACGCTCAAGACCCATATTCCCGTGAAACCATTCGAGACGAAAACGCATCTGGTTCGCGAGATTTTCAATACTTCGCAGTCGCAGAACTTTGAGCCGAGGGCCGCGCTTCTGACGCCTGTTCGTCTCGGGTCGCTTCGACCGAAAAAATTCGGCGCGAATCTGAAAAAGGGCTTTATTTGCACCTCAACGGGCGAAATGATCGCCGTGGGCAAAGAAGCCGAGAACATTCAATTTATTTAACTCTTCTACGCAGCTTTGATTTGCTCAGGCTCAGTGACTTGGTTCGAGCCGAAAACTTCGCAAAGATCCTTGGGGCGATTGTTTAGAACCCACGAAAAGCTGGGATCAAGATTGTACTCCTCGCGAAACTCCGAATGAAGTTTCTCATGAAGCTTATCCAAGTGATACCAGGGCACGTAAGGGTACATATGATGCTCGATATGGTAATTGAAATTCAGCACCACGAAACGCGCTAACCATTGGGGATAGACACAGGTTCTTGCCGTTTTGAATTGCTCCCAAATCGGAATTTTTGTTTCGCCGCGAAAATAGGTCAGTCCTAAATGGTGAGGGGCATTGATGATCTCTGTTCCAATCAAATAGAAAAAGACGCTTGGGAGAAGGACGGAGAGCGTGATGGACAACGGGGACAGCGAAAAGATTCCTACCCAAAAAAGAGCCGGAAGGACGGCGCTGAGAGTCTGTCCGATGCTCTGCTTTTTTTTCAGCGTGTGGCGAAAGGTGATCGCCCAAAAGACGCTGTGCTGAAGAAAAGACAGAGTCGGCAGCCAGCACTTCCATCCGAAAGTGAGAACACGCTGCAAGAGGCGCGGGAAGGTTGGAAAAGTCTTGATCATTGCCGCGACAGGGTCTTTGTCGATATTTCCGCTCCAACGATGATGTTCGATATGAGCTTGCTTCCACGAATCAAAAGAAAGAAGGCAGAGCGTGCCTGAGGCAATTCCTAAAATATGATTGACCTGGCTGCGCTTGGAAAGAAGTCCATGCACCGCTTCGTGCATCAATGCAAAGCTTCGGAACATGAGGAGCGAAATAAGAGGAACAGCAAGAGTCCTGAGCGGAGAATTAGCAAACTGAACCAAGATGAAGAGGCATGTCGCGATTAAGATGCCCGTTTGAAGGCCGAATCGCTTTAAGAAGCCGGGATCAGGGCTTAAATCCATGCTGTTCCTGATCTCTAGATAGCGTTTTTGATTCATGGGCTGAATCATGGGCTGGTTTATTGGCTGTCTCATGCGGCCTTCCGAGTCTGCGCCAGATCGGGTTTGAAGAACGCATCGATTCGATTTTCCCAAAGACTTGTCACCTGTTTTTTGACTTCCAACGATGGATATTGATAGGGCGTCTTGCTGTTCATCAAAATCAAATCGCAAGGCGTTTGATGGTTGAATACGTTTGAGATGATGCACTCGCCGCCTTGAGCGTATGCCAGCTCATTCACTTTTCGGTCGTTTCGCCAAACTCCGATAAAGCCATCGGCTTCGAATAGATCCCGGACCCGCAGAGAAAGGCCCACCATGATCGGGGCGATTTGGATCTGGCTCCGTCCTTTGCGCCATTCCGGATGGACGGCGAGATAATTGGAAGTCATGACGTTATGGATGCCCATCTTTTTTATTTTCTGAAAAAAGATCTCCGGGAAATTGTCCCGCATATAGCGAAAGCTTCTGGTCGCCTCAGTATGGATTGAAGCAAAAGAATGGAGAAACGTTGCGATGACTTCGTCGTCTGAGCAAAGGCAGCTGATGACGTGCTGGCGAATAAAATCCTCATGAAGGTGGCTATCGTCGTTGTTACCGACTTCTTCAAAAGCTTTCCGCGTGATTTCTCGCCACGATTGAAACGCCTTGTCATGAAGCGCCGCAAACTGAAGCGGCGGGTTAGTGGGCGATAGAAGATAGTACTGAAATTTGTTGGATGGCGGATTCATAACCGCATATCGGAGCTTGGGGACTAAACTAGTACAGAATATTAATTTAATAATTAATT
>CAZCBS010000379.1:0-3896 GCA_964496965.1 uncultured Bacteriovoracaceae bacterium | reverse complement strand
GAGGATCTCGGTTGAGGACCTGATCGTCGCCGCGACTAATAAAGATCTTAAGTCCGAAATCAGCCGAAATCATTTTCGCGGGGATTTGTTCTATCGCTTAAACGTCATTCCGTTCCACATCCCTGCGCTTCGCGATCGTAAGGAAGACATTCCTCTCTTGGCTGAGTACTTCTTAAAGGAGTTCTCTGGAGTGCACGGCAAAAAGCTTCGCAAGCTTTCGCCTGAAGCCGGCGACGTGCTGACTGCCTACAGCTGGCCAGGAAACGTTCGGGAGCTCAAAAACCTGATTGAGCGCGTGGTGATTCTATCGACCGAGGCTGAAGGCGATCAGATCATCTCCGCCGCATGCCTTCTCTCTCATTTGCAAGACGAAGCGCTGGTTCAACAGTTTGGCGAAAGAACGGGTGAGATTCAAGTCGAGCCCCGACGCGACGCGCTTGAGGCGATCACTTCGGCAAGAAACTTACGCGACGCACGTCAAGAGTTCGAAAAAGAGTTCATTCTTAAAACCTTGAAAGAGAACGATTGGAATGTCTCCAAAACAGCTCAGGTTTTAGGGGTCGAGCGCAGTCATCTTCATAAGAAGATTAAGTCCTACGGAATCGAAACCAGTTCCTAATCGCCTTCAGGTATGTTTAAAAAGGGGCATGGCAGAGAAAATTACCCCGCGTTCCCAGGACTTTTCCCAATGGTATCAAGACATCGTTCTTCAGGCTCGTTTGGCTGATTATAGCCCCGTGAAGGGCTGTATGGTCATTCGCCCGAACGGTTATTCGATCTGGGAAGCGATCCAGCGCGAGCTCGATCGACGCATTAAAGAAACCGGTGTGAGAAACGCCTATTTCCCGATGTTCATTCCAGAAAGCTTTCTGAAAAAGGAAGCTGAGCACGTCGAAGGCTTTGCGCCTGAGCTTGCGGTCGTCACTCATGCGGGGGGCAAGGAGCTCGAGGAAAGCCTCGTGGTTCGCCCAACCTCTGAGACGATCATCAACAGCATGTTCGCTAAGTGGATTCAGTCATATCGCGACCTTCCTCTTTTGATCAATCAGTGGGCCAATGTGGTTCGCTGGGAAATGCGTACTCGCCTGTTTTTGCGCACGACGGAGTTTCTCTGGCAAGAAGGCCATACCTGCCATGCAACTCCTGAAGAAGCCGAGGAAGAAACTCGGCTCATGCTTCGCGTTTACGCAAAGTTTGCCGAAGAAGTTCTCGCTATGCCCGTCATTCCGGGCATGAAGACCGAAAACGAAAAGTTTGCCGGCGCTCTTCGTACTTACAGCATGGAAGCCATGATGCAGGATAAGAAGGCTCTGCAGGCAGGAACCTCTCACAATCTTTCGAGCAACTTCGCCAAAGCTTTCGATACGCAGTTCCTGGATAAGGACGGAAAGCAAAAGCACGTTCATCAAACCAGCTGGGGCGTTTCCACGCGCTTGATCGGTGGAATGATCATGACCCATTCGGATGACAAGGGACTGGTTCTTCCTCCGCGCTTGGCCGCAACTCATGTCGTGATCGTGCCGATCATGGCTAAGGCCGAGACTAAGGCGCAGGTTTTGGAAGCCGCTGATCAGCTTGCTCAAGCCATTCGCGAACAAGGCGCGCGCGCCGGGCTTCCATACGCTGTCGGAGTCCATGTCGATACGGATGAGACCAAGCAGCCAGGCTGGAAATTCTTTGAATACGAAATGATCGGTACGCCGGTCCGCATCGAAGTCGGCCCACGCGATCTTGAAAAAGGCCAAGTCGTCGTTACTCGACGCGACGAAGGCAAGAAAGAGTTCATTCCGCTGCAAGCCGCACCTGAGCGCGTCACCACCATGCTTGCGACGCTTCAATCGGATCTGCTGGAGAGAGCGCGTGCGTTCCGTGACGCCAATACCCATTCCATCGATAGCTATGATGAGTTTAAGCAACGCATCGAAGAAGGCGGCTTTTTTGTCGTATCTTGGTGCGGCGATCGCGAGCTCGAAAAGAAAATCAAAGAGGAAACCAAAGCGACCATCCGCTGCTTGCCGCTGGATGACAATTACCAGCCGATCCGCGAAACGAAGCCTTGCTTCATGACGGGGCGAACCGACGGTAACGTGCGTGCGATTTTTGCTAGAAGTTACTAGGCGGCCCCTTCAATGACCGATACCGATAAGGAGAACGTGGTGAACACGCATCACTCGACCGACTTAATCGTTGCCTTGGATTTCCCTCGCGCTGAAAAAGCCATGGACCTGGTCAATCAGCTAAAAGGATTGCCAGTCATCTATAAGGTTGGTCTGGAGCTCTTCATGGGGGGCGGTCCAGACGTGGTTCGTGAGCTCGTGCATCTCAAGAATCGAGTTTTTCTCGATCTTAAGTTTCACGACATCCCGAATACGGTAGCTAAGGCTGCGCGCCAGGCCGCGCTTCTTCATGTCGATATGTTCACGGTCCATCTTTCGGGCGGAAGCCATATGGTTCGGGCTGTTGCCGAAGAGCTTGCGGAAATCGAGACATTGAAACCTAAGATTTTGGGAGTGAGCGTTCTCACCTCGTTTGACGATGTTCGTTGGGCAGAGGTGACTCGCGCCCTCACGGGGCATGCCGTGGATGCCTCGGACAGCGTCGATGGCTTGATCGAGCATGCTATTGCTTGGGGAGCGGATGGAATTGTTTGCTCGGCAATGGAGCTTCCTTCGATTCGTGAGCGCTTTCCAACCATTTATACTGTCGTTCCAGGAATTCGTCCTGAAGGTACGGACGCCAATGATCAGGCTCGTATCATGACTCCAGCTCAGGCCCGTCAGGCTGGAGCCAGCGCAGTCGTGGTCGGACGCCCGATCGCCGGAGCAAAAGATCCGCGAGCCATGGTCGAATCGATCCTTAAAGATCTTTCAGTTTCGGCCATTTCAGCCTAATAGTCTTAGCTATTATGCTCAGGCTTCATAATCCGCACAGTGTTCTAGCGGCTCTCGAGTCGCGTCCAAAAGACGTTTCTGAAATCATCGTTTCGGCTTCCGGTGGAGGAGGTCGAAACCTGGGAGAAGGATGGGACCGGGTTGTTCAACTCGCGAAAGAGAAAAGCGTTCGCGTGACGACTGCGGCGCCTAAGCCCAAGTCAGATCGGGGTGGCCCGGACTCAGACGGTAGAACAAGCGTTGCTGAGGCCGTCATTCAGGAGCGAAAGCCCGTCTCAGTCGAGGAGCTTTTCGATGGCGCCCCTCAAAAAGCGGATGGAAAGGGTCTTTGGCTCGCGCTCGATAGCCTCCAAGACCCGCATAATGTCGGCGCGATTTTTCGAACTGCCGCGTTTTTCGGCGTTCAAGGGATTCTTTTGACTCAAGAGCGCTCGGCTCCTTTGACTTCGACAGTCTATGACGTCGCATGCGGCGGAATGGAAAGCGTTCCCTTCGCGATTGAAGTCAATCTTCAGCGCTCCTTCGAGAAGGCTAAAGACGCGGGCCTTTGGATCTTGGGGACTTCCGAGCACGCGCGCGAGGATCTTTCCACTGTTCAACGCGATCGCCCTTGGCTTTTGGTGATTGGAAACGAAGAAAAAGGAATGCGTCGGCTGACCGAAGAAGCTTGTGATGTGCTCTGCAAAGTTACCCCTGCGGGAAACGTCACCTCACTGAAAGCCTAAGTGGCCGCCGCGATTTTTATCTCGAAGCTCACTGGCCGAGTTTGATTCGCGAATTATTTTTGTAATTCGATAGAAAGAATATCGTCCGTACGCAAAGGCCAGAGCACGCCGCTCTGTTCTTGCAGGATCATGAAATCGCCCGGCGGCAAAGTCAGAATGCCGGTGATTCGTCCTTGAAGATGGGTGATTCGGCGGTCGGATCCTTCGAAGCTGAGGATCACGTTTCTTCGTCGCGTCGCCCAACGCGCGACTCTTTCTCTCAGTTCTTGGCGTAGCGGTT
>CAZCBS010000378.1:0-3911 GCA_964496965.1 uncultured Bacteriovoracaceae bacterium | reverse complement strand
AATATGAGCCATTGAAGCAATGCGGAACGCCGATTTAAAGCTGCCCTTATATCGGGCATGGGCAAGTGGCGCGCGAGCTTCGCGAGAAATTGCCTGCCGAGGTTCGTGATTCGGCAAAGGCAGTCGAATGGCTTTATACGGATGCCGGTTTCAAGATCGATGAAAGCGTTGAGCATCTGCCGTGGCTTTTCTTCAAGCACCTTCGGCAGATTGAGATTTATTCCGTTCACATTTTCACCGCGCTGAAAGTGTGAACGGCCTGCAATTAACGCAAATCCCGAGACTTAGGCAGAGTCATGACAAAAGTCGTGTTCGGATCCAGAGCATCAAAATGAATGGATCCACCATGCTCTCTCATCATTGCCAAGGATACGGATAGGCCAAGTCCAGTTCCACCACCGACCTCTTTCGTCGTGAAGAACGGCTGGAAAAGCTTTTCTTGAACGAAGGGTGGGATTTTCTCGCCGCCGTTGCGGACATAAATCTTCACTTTGGATTCGAGGTCATGCGTGCTGACATGAACCCATTTTTCTTTCTGCGATCGGGTTGCGTCGCAGGCATTATTCAAAAGATTGAGAAGAGCTTGAGACACTTGAACCGCGCGGCATTCGATTGCGGTATCACGAGGTGTTCGTTCGATCGAAAGCTCGATTCCCATTGATTTAAAGCGTTCCTGGCAAAGCGCGACCGTATCGTCGATAATCTGATTGAGGGAGCTCTGAGCGAAAGGAAGCTTTTCTCCGTCTCGGGAAAAGTGCTGCAGACCGCGTACGATATGGACGATTCTGAACGCCGTGTTCTGGAGTCGCTCCGACGATTGGATGACGTCATCATGCGTGAGCTGGCCGTTCTTCGCTTGACGAGACATTTTTTCCGCGATCGCAAGGATGATGGAAAGCGGATTGTTGATCTCGTGGGCAATGCCTCCGGCCATTTGGCCCAAGGACGCCATCTTACTCGATTCGAACAGTTTCGCTCTTTGCTCATCGGCCACTTTCGTCGCTCGAGCGTATGCATTAGAAAGAGCGATCAGGGATAAGACATAAAGCAGGGTGTAGCAATACTGATTGAGCCTGAGGTCTTGAGGCGCGTACAGGCCATTGGCGAAGTGAAGATGGAAGAGCGGCTCGTTTTGATTGACGAAGAAAAGAAAACCAAATGCGGAAAGCGCCCCGAAGATCCAAGCCCACCGACGCTCGGAAGGATGGAAGAGAGTAAATGCCAGCGCGGACAATGCCAAAAGAAAATGCTCGACTTGCACGGCGGGGCCCTGAGCCGCGCTGGTGATGATCACTCCTAAATAAAAGATCGAGAGAAGGACGAGTCTTCCGGCAAGATAAGCTTTGCGGCGATTCAGAAGCCAGCAGGCGAGAATCGCAAGCTGGTAAATGCCGTTCCAGCAGAGCAGAAATGGGAAATGCTCGACGACGTTGGCTCGAGCATCGATGATATTGAGCAACGTTCCAAGGAGACAAATCCAATTGCTATAAACGATCCGATCCACGAGATGGGAGGGAGTGTGATCGCTGATGCCGGCATAGATGATCTTCGTTAAGAGAGACTTTATAGGCGTAGCGGGATTTGCCCGCCTCGACGCTTTGCCGGTAATACTCAGATGCATGCAAGTATTGTTTAGCCTACGCGTGCCGTGTTTTGTAGTATTTTATTCGAAAAATGTTTATCGCTCAATCGGCGGGAGCCAAAAGTCCAGCGGAGCGGGCGACCCAATAGAGAATTAAATAATCTGCGGAAAACGTCGCGACTCGAGGATGTGAATTGTACTTCGCGGTAAACGGATTTTCTTTCCAGAGATAATCGGAGTCCCATGCGGCGGCTTCGAAAATGGGGTAAGAGTAAGCTCCTTGAACGAAGTTTTCAAAGTCGAGGTCGTGTTTGATTTTGCGAACTCCTGTGAGCCCTTTCCAGGGCACCCGTGGCCAGGCAGAAAGACTCCATTCCGGAAGTTTCGAGAGATCGACTTCTGCCGTGCCCAGGGAGCGAGGAGCTGGAATTTCTTTCAAGGTCCATAGGGCGTCTTTTGCGTCGTTCAAAAGCCGCTCGTCGGTCTTCGCTTGAGGCGAAAAGGCGTAGGCGAATAACGTCAGAAAATCGCGATGCGCTTTCTTGTAGGTCTTGTGCATTTCAAGAAGCTGAGCCTCACCGCTTTTTAAAACGCCCGAGAGCAGATAGGCGTACTGCGAGTTTCGCATCGGGTCCTTCAGCTCTCGGGCGAGAAGAATTTGGCAGAGACTCGAGACCAGCGTGAGGTGAATTCCCGACCAGTCCGCGACTCCTCCGTAATAAAAATTACCATTCACTTGGACGGCGTTCGCTAGAATCGTTTTTAAATTATAGAGACGATGAGAGAAGGCTTGGAGCTCGTCATCTTTTTCTTCCGCGCGATCGCTCCAAAGAGCGATGAGTCCATGCGCGATCCCTGAATTGAAAGCGCCTCGAGATATGGCTTTGATCTTTAGAATAGATTGGCTTGCTGCCGTGATTCTCGCTCGAAGCTCGGCTTCGTCAGGTCGGATCACCTGATGCGCGAGCGTCAGCATGAGAAAGACACCCTTGATCATGTCGTTGTTGCCGCCGGAGCGCCATTTGAGATGAGAGAATCTGCCTTTGCCTTGAATCCAGCCGGGGCCGAGGTCTTCCGTGAGGGGAGAAATGGCCAGTGTTCTGGCAAACTTTGTCGAATCATCTGTAATTTCGATCAAAGTCAAAATGCCATTGAGCATTCGCCGAAAGTTCGTCAGAGCCTCAGCGTCGTGAGTGGCTTGATAGCGCATCAGTTCGGACCATCCGAACATCGCGGTCCAAAGGGCGGAATCGTATTCGGGCGATCGACCCAGTTTCGCTCCGTTGTCGTTCACGATGGCAAACTCAAGAAGGCCCGACTCATTGAGATTGTACTTGAGTGTCTCGGACCGGAGATATTCGGCTTTTTCAGAAAGAGTCGGAGCGTAGGCGTTTCTTCTCATCGAGGCTTCGGCCAAAGACAAGGGATTGAGAGTTTTGTTGGTCACCCGCAAAACTTGCGGCTGGCTCGCATAGAAGTCCGCGTCCGTCTTATCTGTGATGAAGTACTGTCGCTGCGAGCGATATTCCTCTCGATCCTGAGATGCGATCGCCGCGGGAAGGGCGCGATACCAATCGATGACCTGATCGATTCCAAGCCAAAGAAGGATTTCGTAATACCAAGGTTTGTCGTCGCCAGTTCCATCCACGATCTCGCGAAGGTCTTTCCAGAGTGGAACAGGAGGAGCGTCCGCGATTCGAGTCCAGCTTTCCCGATAACCGCCTTCGGTAGGCACGGAAAAAATCACATTGGCTTCAGGCTTGTTTTGCGAGGTTGCGAAAGGAATCGAGACCGGGATGGAGTTTTGAATTTCAAGCGGGGTGGGTTCGTATCCATTCAATGCTGTCAGTGTATTGGAGAGTCTGAGACTAAATCGCAGTTCTTGTTCAGTCGCAGATCCCGACCACACATTTTCGACTGAGTAGGAGTCGTGACGATAGGTTTTCCAGCGGATGATTCTTTGTGCTTGAGAATCGTGAACCCAGGCCTGTCCCGAGTATTCGCCGCGCTCAGGGTGAGTTCCACGAATTTCGTAGAGTCCGTCGGCGGAGGCATGAAGGGACAGAAGCAAAAGACAAAAGAATAGAAGTCGTCCCCTGAGCATACCCCTTACCATAGAAGGGGTCATAGCCTAAGTGATGCGGTGTGTATAGTTTTTATGGGTTGTCTTTAGGCTTCGACTAAACTTCCTGCCCCGCTGCCCAACCCGAAGCCCAAGCCCACTGGAAATTATCGCCCCCCAGCCAACCCGTCACATCGACCACCTCGCCAATACAATCAAGCCCAGGCCCTTTTCCGACTCCCACCCTCCTGGACAAAACCCCAACCG
>CAZCBS010000377.1:1758-3924 GCA_964496965.1 uncultured Bacteriovoracaceae bacterium | reverse complement strand
CTTACCTCGAGCTCTTTCATCGTATGGCAGATATCACGCTTAAGAAACTGGATCCTGCAAAACAAAGCGGACGGACTCGCAAAAGCAAGACCGAGACAAAAGAGAACCATTCAGCGCATCAACCAGCCACCTCCCCATCGCCTCATGAGATTTCTAAACCAGATCAACGCGCTGCAACTCCGCCGGCGGAGCCGTCTTCAGCAGAAATGGAGTCCGACCCACAGGAAAAAGTATCCGCTGCGAGCGAGAAAAATCCGCGCTACATCCCTACTGCAATGAAACGCGCCATATGGACTCGCGACAAGGGACAATGTACCTACCAAAGCCCGGATGGACGAAGATGCGAATCGCGATTTGCTCTTGAGGTGGATCACATCCAGCCGCTCGCGCTCGGAGGAGAGACAAAGCTTGAAAACCTTCGCTTACTTTGCCGCGCTCATAATACTCACCAAGCCATTACAAAACTTGGCAAGAGCCTGATGCAAGCCTACGTTCGATAGTCAAGTTTTCAAGTTTTCAAGCGATAGAGAATCATCGCAAAAACCAACGCAAGAAGGATCTGAACTCCGCGCTGGCTCAAAAAAGCAACCAAGCTGTCCATGAACGTATAGCCTTCTCCCGTGCGCAGCTTTTTTCCTTCCACGCTCACGCGCTCCAGTACGCGCAGAATTCCGTCATCCTCGGCGACGCGAGGAAGCATCGCCTCGACCCTGAAATAAATATCACGGCAACGCGCAAGGGATCTGCGGCACGATTCACAGGCCATGAGGTGGTTTCTCAGAAAAACCGCTTCACGCCCGTTGCCAATCTCTTCATCCAAAAACTTCTGGGTCCAGGGCCGATCCAGATCGTATTCCGGGCAGTTGGCGCTCGCGAATTTGGCTCCGATCGGCGTCAGGCCTTCGGCGATCGCGATTTGGCTGCGAGCTCTCCACGCCAGCACCTGAACGACTTCGGTCTTTGCCTGGATGACGCGGGCCACGCGCTCATACGACCAACGCCCCAGATGAAGCGCCGCCAATACGAATCGCTCCTCCGGCTGAAGCCGAAAGAAAGCACCAAACTTTCCATTCTCCAGAGCATCCACGGTATTCGTGGCCATGCCCTGACGGACTGCCCGATCCAATAGCGCCGAAGAGGCCTTTTCCAGTGCACGCTCTTGAGTCAGATTCAAAAGAGCAATCGCACTCAACGTTTCGACCGCCATTTCGCCAGAACGGGACGGATCAGCCCAAAGGGCCCGTCCAAACTCGGCATAGGTCTTTATTCCAAGGTCGCCCATCATCTCTCTCAGGGTAGCAGACGCACCACGCAATGCAAATGTGAATTAAAGTAAACATTTGACTCACCCGACTCCGCATACTATAAGGCCCCCCTATATGTTTTTTAGGACCCCAGGCAAAGCATCTTTGCTGGTGCTAGCGCTGGTGCTCGTACCTCTCAGCGCGTGCACGAAAAGCGGAGACTCCAGAAATTCCGAGCTAGGGCCCTCTATGGAGGTTTCAGAACCTTCCGTTCAGCTCGTCACTCCCTCCTGTAAAAGTTCTCGAGAATGCTCTCCATCCGTAGCGTTACTCACTCTCCGCCATGAAAAAGATGGAAAAGACATCCGGCAATGCATGAGCTCGCTTGTGGGAGAAGACCTCTTAGTCACCGCAAGCCATTGCCTGCCAGAAAATCTGCGCCAACCCGGCGCGCGTTGCGCTGGCTTGATTGAAGCCCAGTTTCCGGCGACGGGCGACTTCCCTGCACTTCGGAGCGAGTGCGAAGAAGTCCTCATCGCCTCTCTTCATTCTGATCGAACACTGGCCCAGCAAGACTACGCGCTGATTCGCCTTTCCTCGCCCGCACGGCGTCCAGTGCTTAAAATCGATCATACAGGCTTTGATGCCAACGTTTCTTACACTCTCATTTATTCCAACCTGGGAGCGATCTCTTCCCGTCCCTGTCGCGCCATTCAACGAAGCGAGGCACTGCTAGGATCCGATCAAGCTGAAAGCTCCGTCATCGCCATCGGCGATTGCGAGACTGAGCCATCCAGCGAAGGAGCGCCGCTCCTCGATTCGGCCGGGAGTATTCACGGGGTCCTTCAATCGACCGTTCCTCAATCGCTCCTCGCGAAAAGAATCAGCCCTCGCTCACTTCCTGACGGCCCAATCGCTCCGA
>CAZCBS010000377.1:0-1748 GCA_964496965.1 uncultured Bacteriovoracaceae bacterium | reverse complement strand
AAGGCCCCAATGTCTCCTATTTTTAAGGCGTCTAATGTCTGCTGCGTTCTATTTCCGCAAGACTCGCAAGACAACGACAAGTTCGTTCATCCCGCCGCCTGTCAAAACGATCCAAACGTACCTACTGCCCCGTCTGAGTCCAGCAAGTCCCAGCTCCTGTTAAAGCTCAGCATCCAAGAGACAAATTCACGGTTCCAATGGCCGAATTTATCGTCCAATCTTCAATGGGAAACTCAAGCATTCTTAAGCTCGTCCGAAGTGGGCAAGAAATTGGGAATCGCGCTGAACCTGGCCTCACAGCCGATTTCGATCATCACGATTCCGTTCCCAAAATGCGCCTTGGCGAGCAGTTCACTCACCGCAGTCAACGTCAAGCTTCCCGTCGTAGGATACGAATACACTCTCGATCGCTATCTGACTCTGAAGATCGATTCCGGGAGGCCTTTTGAGCCGATCCGAGCGCGTTTTGAAATCGATCCGCCCGGCCTGCGCTGGAACGGATTCGAGAACATTTTCAGCCAGCACGTCAAGCTCTTCATCGATAACGGATCGGGTGAATTAAAGCGGGTTCTACGCCTCCCCATTTCCACTTGTGCGAGCGCTGCCCTTCCCAACACAGTCCTTACCGGCAACTAAAGCGTCTAAGCTTTATACACCTGTTAGATAATCTCAACCATTCGCGCTCCATCGAAAACCCTTCAAAAACAGAGGTAAATCGCGAATTCAGTTGAGACATCAGGTATCTAGCGACACAGGGTTGCCGTGGACCCATCCTGGCCCCAGGGTTGCATTGATCTCACTCGTAAGAGAGCGAGATTAGATTATGAGAAACACTCAACTCATCAAAAATTACGGATTTGCAGCCTTTGCAGCGCTCCTGCTCACCTCATGCGGAGCCACGACTTACAAAGAAAGCGCCTCTGACTCAACTCAGGCGCAAGCGACTTATTCGAGCGGAACTTCAACGACCGGAGGCTCGACGGGCGCCACGGGAAGCACCGGGAGCTCCGATCAATATCCAGCGATCACCACGAGCTTCACGCTCACGGGATCGGGCGGAACCACCCCGACTTACAGCTTCACTGTCGCAACGGACAATCTTCTGAAAGTCAGAGTGAACGCCGGTGCCGCGACTAACGTCATTCCAGGCTCAAACTTTTCGGCCACCTACGAATGCGTTTCCTACAACGTCACCGCCATGGGCCAGACTCTCTCGACCGGCACGCTTTCCGTGAGCGGTGGAAACTCGATCTGCCCAAGCGCTCCGACGAGCAAGACACTGGATTTCTCCAGCCGCCTCACCTCGGGCCATCAATCGGTCGCGATCACGGTGCAAGCGACGGGTTACGACTTTTACTGCCAAAGCTGCCTCACGTACCCTTGGCTCTTCAACGCTTATCCTTACGGATATTATAGCTGCAGTATGTACTGCCCGCTGAAGACGATTTACAAAAATCACGGCGTGACGGGATCGATGGACATTCAAGTGAATGGAACATCGCTCTAAGCAGGCCCGTTCCTAAATCGGAAGCCCTACGCGACAACCTTGATCAGCCAATGGCTTGAGCACGACCGATAGGTCCTCTTGCTGCGGCTTTTGGAAAGAGTCCGGCCGAAGCGCTCCGAGCGCTCCGAGAAAGCGCTTCCAGTCTTTCTTGCACGAAACGAAAAGCTCCTCGAATTGCTCTTGTCCCGTATTGTAAGTCTTGTACTTAATCAGAGTGGCGTTATTGATATCGCGCTTGATT
>CAZCBS010000376.1:0-3925 GCA_964496965.1 uncultured Bacteriovoracaceae bacterium | reverse complement strand
GCTGGCCGGCGAGATTTCTCACTTTTCCGGGGTTTCCGACCCTTATGAGCCTCCTCCGGCGCCCGAGACTCCCGTTGGCCACTTTGAGACGGCTGGCCAGCTCTTTGCTCCCGATGACGAAAGCCTGGCGCAGCTCAATGCGCGCTTTACGATGGTGGATTCCTTTTTGAGAATCTTGACCCGCGATTTGAAGTTCAGCGACTTTGTTCGCGAGCTTCTTTTAGTTGTCATGAAAGTCGTCAAATCCGAAGCCGGTTCGATTTTCGAGGTCGATCATTCGAACAACACCCTTTTCTTTCGCGCAGTCGTTGGCCAGAGCTCCGATAATTTAACCAAGTTCACGATCCCGATGGGGCAAGGAATCGTGGGTCACGTCGCGGAGTCCCGTCAGTCTTTGATCGTAGCCGATTTGGAGGCAAACAAGCTTCACTTGCGTTCGATCGCGAAGGCCGTTGGCTTTGACACGCGCAATCTGATCGCCGTTCCAATCATGATTCGTGGTCGCATCTACGGGGTGATCGAGCTTCTTAATCGCGTGGGCGAGCCTAACTTCACCAACAGCGATGTCGAGCTTTTGAATTACTTTTGCGAAATGGCCGCGAAGACCATTGAGCTTCGGTTCATGCTTGCTTGGGGCCAGCAAAATCGCAAGAAAGACGATTCTGACTCGGGTCAGAAAGGGAACGCCGCTTGAGCAACGCCGCACTGAAGGTTCAAGCCGCCCAGCCACCCAAGTTCGCCGTGGACATGAGATATTTGGTCCGCGCGCTGGTTAAGTACAACGCCTCCGACTTGCATTTGAAAGCGGGACGGCCACCGTTGTTTCGCATTAACGGAAAGCTTGTTCCGGCGAAAATGCCCGAGCTTGAGGCAGACCAGGTCGAGAAAATCGTCTTGGACATTCTAACGTCGAGACAGAAAGTCGACCTCGAAGCAAATCGCAGCATCGATCTTTCGTTTGTGCTGAATGGATTGGGCCGGTTTCGCTGCAATGTCTATTATCAGAGAAGTTGCGTCGCGGCTGCCGTGCGGGCGATTCCTCTCACCGTTCCGGCGCTCGATCAGCTGGGAATCCCGGAAGTCATGAAAGATCTCTGTCAACGCCCGCGCGGACTCGTGCTCGTGACAGGTGCGACGGGTAGTGGGAAGTCCACGACATTGGCGTCGTTGGTCAATTACATCAACGAAACCTGCGCCGTGCACATCCTCTGCATCGAGGACCCGATTGAGTACCTTCACCGTGACCTCAAGGGCACCGTCACTCAGCGCGAAGTAGGCGCTGACACTCATTCGCTCAAAGATGCGCTCTATTCGGGGCTTCGTCAGGATCCGGATGTGATCGTGATCGGCGAGCTTCGGGATTACGAGATGATTCAGGCCGCGCTTGCCGCGGCTGAAACCGGCCACTTGGTGCTGGCGACGCTTCATACGAACGACGTGCGCGGCACGATCGATCGCATCCTCGAGGTTTTTCCGCCCGAGGCCAAGAATCAGGCGCGTCTTCAGCTTTCTGCGGCGCTGATCGGCGTATTGTCTCAACAGCTTTTGGAGAGAACGGATGGCCTGGGGCGCGTTCCTGCTTGCGAAGTGATGGTCAAATCGCCGACCATCGAAAACTTCATTCTCAAGAATGAGCTCGAGAAGATCCCGGAAGCGATCGCCAATTCGAATCTGTATTATAAGATGCAGACGATGAATCAGGCCCTCGAGAAGCTAGTGAAAGATGGAAAGATCACGGCAGAGCAGGCTCTGAAATCATCGACCAGCAATAATGACCTCAAGCTGAGCTTGTCTGGAATGGTTCGTCAGGAAGGCTATGAGATGGCCGGAAAGTTCCACGACGAGATGATGCACGCTGCGCCAATCGAGCTCGATCGCGAAAAATCCACAGGAGACAATTCCGAAAGTTGACGTTAGACTTGAAGGGGTATGGCTTTTTATTTTGCGCAGGCCCTTCTCGCAACGTTTAGACCGGAGTCAGCCCTCATTCGTGCCTATCGAGCGCGAAGCGAGAAATCACCAGGGCTCGAGCTCGCGCTGCAATATGCCTCGCGCGAACGAAAAGTATCGAAGCTGCCAGGAGTCATGATCTGTCCAGATCCATTGCCGAAGGCTCGTGTAGCTAAGAGCCTTTTTGGCCCGGGAAGCCTGATTTTGAGTCAGGGGCTTTTGTCGAGCTTTCGCGACGAGGAAGTCGTTGCAGTGATGCGTCGAGGATTGGCGCTTCTGTCGCAGCGAGGGGCGAGCTTAAAGACGCTTTGCTCAGTGTGGCTGACGGAACTCGAGAGGCAGCATCGTAAGCCTTGGACGCCATTGAGAGCGATCGTTTTATGGAGTCTTCTTCCTTTGCGAAATTTCCTGAAGCGACAGGATTTAAAGTTAAACGTTTTCCAATCGACTCAAGATGCGGACGTTATATGGAACGACGCAATGCGAAAGGTTTCGTCTTCCGAGCGCATCTTTTCTTGATCCAAATCGCATCCCTGTGAGATGAGATGCGAGAATGGTTACGGAAATCCACAAGATTGATCTGACCACTTTTTTTCTCTCGATCTCGTCCGCCGCGTTCATAGGACTTGGGCTCGTCAGTCCTGATGGCAAGAGCGAGCCTAAAGTGGATCTCGAATTGGCAAAACAAAACATCGATCTGCTCGAGCTGATGCAAGAGAAGACGAAGGGCAATCGCACGGCAGAAGAAGACCGTTTGATTGATCAGCTTCTCTTTGAAACTCGAATGCGATTCATTGAAGTTCAAAAGAGCTTAGGTGTGAATAGATGAAAACTATCGAAATTTTGAGATTCGCAGCGGTGGCTGTTACTCTTTCAGCGGCAGTCCCGGCGGCAAGCGCATCCTCGACTCCAATCGCGGATCCCAACATTTTTGTTAAGCTTGCCAAACGCGCCGTTCCTTCGGTGGTCAACATTTCGACTCTTTCGACTGTCAAATCACCACAAGGCGCGCAGGGTTACGGAACGCCTGACGATATGTTCCGCCGCTTTTTTGAGGAATTTTTCAGAAACCACGGAGGTCGAGGCGGTGGCGGAGGGGGTGGAGATGAGGACGAAGATGTTCCGCCAGAACCGAAACGTCCGGGCGGGCCGAAGCCGCCCAAAGCCATGTCGCTTGGAAGCGGATTTGTCATTGATTCTTCCGGCTTGATCCTGACGAACAATCACGTTGTCGCGGATGCTGACGAAATCAAAATCTATTTCACTGAAGAAGAAGATGAAAAACCTACGGATGGAACGGTCGTCGGACGCGATCCGGAAATCGATGTGGCGCTGATTCGCGTAAACACCAAGCGCGAATTGACTGCGCTGCCGCTGGGCGATTCCGAAAGTCTCGAAGTCGGCGAATACGTCATGGCGGTTGGAAACCCATTCGGCCAAGGACACTCCGTGACTCATGGAATTATTTCTGCCAAGGGACGTCCTGCTCCGGATTTTCCTCTTGCGCGATATCTGCAAACGGACGCGCCGATCAATCCCGGAAACTCGGGAGGCCCGCTCATGAACCTCAAAGGCGAGGTCATCGGGATCAATAACGCAATCGAAGCTCGCGCGCAGGGAATCGGATTTGCGATTCCCATCAGCTTGGTGAAAAGCGTTTTGACACAGCTGAAGACCAAGGGCGTAGTGGCTCGCGGATTTATCGGAGTCCTCGTTGAGCCATTGACTCCGGAAATCGCAATGAAACTTGGTGTCGCCAAGGATCTTCACGCTCCGTTCGTCAGCCAAGTCAATCCAGGTGGTCCGGCGGAAAAGGCGGGACTTGAGACCTATGACGTGATTCTCGAGTTCAACGGAAAGCCGATTCGCAACGGCGAGGATCTTGTTGCGGTCGTGACGGAGGCTCTCGTTGGGCCAAAGATTCCGATGAAAGTTTCGCGAAACGTACAAGAAGAAACCGTTGAAGATCGAGTGG
>CAZCBS010000375.1:0-3927 GCA_964496965.1 uncultured Bacteriovoracaceae bacterium | reverse complement strand
CCCCATGTTTGAAGAGCCAGGATATGTTCGAAGCGTGCTGACCGACGATGTTTTCTCGGAGCTTTTGGTCGAACAAGGACTGGGTGATGGGGAACTATCCACTTTCAAGACGTTCATGAAGACGACTTTGGGCGCTTACTATTTAAAAAATCTCAGCACCGATTCTTCAGGCCGTCTTCAAGGCTACAATCTTTTCGTTGGTCCTAGCAGTGCGCTTGATATTCAAGAGCAAAAAGGAACGGGCGTTCAGACCGACTTTCGCGGTGTGGTTCACGTCGTTGGATCTACGCTGGATTTAACGGCCTATGTGCGAGGGATTCGCGTTCGTTGTACTCTCGACGTTTATGGAGACTTTGCCATGATGCGCTCCTATGCGTTCGATCAGTATGCGGCAACTCAGGATGTGAGCCATGTTCAATCCGTGTTGAAAAACCAAGGCTACTATTATGGCGCGGGAACGACCGAGAGCCTGAAAGCTTCGCTCAACGTCGGACGTCTCGAAGTGGGGGCATCCATTGGACGCACGGACAGCGAGATGATCAATTCGCGCTCGCGTTTTTCAAATGGAAGCGCGGGCTCCTCGGGAGCGTGTGGCGAGTGGTGTAGTCAGGTCGATTCGCAGAAAATCAATGTCCATGACACTCGCCTCGATACTCAAGGATGGGCGGCCTATCAGATTTCGCCCGAGCTTAAAGTGAAGCTCAGCATCGAAAAAGTCGATCGAAGCGGTTCAATCAAAGGATGGGGAAGCACGAGCGGGAGTGAAATCCGTCGTGGCGCGACACTGATTTATAATTTTCGCTGATAGGTCGGCGTTCAATTGAAAAGTGAGGCGAGCTCAAAACGGCTCAAGCGCTAGCCCCATTTGCTTCGCGCGATAACGGTTGTGTGCTCCGCAACGTAAAGTGAGATTGTCGGCGGTGTTTTCTCCACCGAGACTAAACGGCACGATGTGGTCCAGTTGGAGACCGTGCTTGGACTGGCAAACTCGTCCTGTTTGAGTGTTTTTGTGGGTACAGCCATTTTGGTCTCTGAGTAGGACTTTTCTCTTTTCTGCGGCCGGGATGTAACGGGAGCGTTGGGTGGTTATTTGCGCAGCTTGAGTCACCCCCGGCGCCGGGGTGCTGACCGCATCCGTTTGTTGATCTTTCGCCTTAGGCGCAGGCTTCGGCCGTAATTTGTTCAAAGCTATATCTGCGATCTGATCCATCAAAACATCCATTCGTCCTTCGAAGTTTTTATGAGCCATTAACTTCTTTAGCTCTTCAAGCTTCGCCATTAGTTCCTGGCTTGCGACAAATTGGACTAGTGTCTTTTGCTCCGGAAGGGGCCGCGTCTTTTCTGTGGGAATCATGACATCGGGAGATCGCTCCATGAGAACTCGCTGGCCTTCGCGAGTGGACTTTCCGAGAAGTTCAGTGACGAGTTCGCGCTTTTCTTCGAGAGACAGTTTCTGCTCGCCTTGTACTTTTCGGCGCTGATCTTCTTTACGAAAAAAACTTTGGGCTTGGCTTGCGTTTTCAAGACCAAGTTCGCCGCTTTCCAACTTTGGCGCGATTTCCGGAACTGATTTGAGCAACCGCATTGCCGCGATTCGACGGTAAGCGCTACCAGAGCTATAGCCCAGTTCTTTCATGGTAAATTCGTAAAGGTCTGGATATCCGAGGTCCAAGTGAAGATTTCTCACCTCGACTTCTCGGAGAGCGTACAAGATTTCCATCAGAAGCTTACGCTCGTTTTCGACTCTCGCTTTCAGTTCGTTGAGCAATTTGTTGTTCGACATCGACTTGAAATTCATAAAGCACCTCTTGCGTGAAAGAGGTATAGCACGGGTTTTTGAGGTGATTTTCAGGGGCCTGGCGGGACTGTGCGCGTGATTTTGGCAGAGAGTTTGTGATCGGGCTCGGTTAGAGTGAGACGTGCGGCTTGGAGGTTAAGCAGCGCGTTCTGCACCGGGATTAAGGCGGAAATTCAAATTTTCGTTTTCAAGTTGCGGTTTTTACTTTCTACTCTGTCAAGATAAAAAGTAGAGAATGCGATAGCTCGATGTTATTTCCGTGTTTGCTGCGCTTTTTGCGTTGAGCTAAAATGAGCTGCTGACCTGCTTGGCTCTATTTATCTTTAGCGCTCCCGATCACTCCCGGCGCCGGGGGTGGTAGATTCGGTCATTTTTTTCGAGGTGCAAACTTGGCTTTTTGGGCGGGGTGGGAGCGGGCGGTCGCCTGAGATCGAGCGACTCACGTGAGTTCCTGAGGGTTGAGAAGGTTTCAATGTGTTGTGGCGCGATGCAGCGCGTTGAATGTATTGCTTTTTTAAGATGCGCATCTCTGAAAGCTAGGTATAAGACCTAGGTACAAGAACCCAGTTTTAAGAACACGTTAAGATTTGCTTAAGTTCGAGTTTGCTTAAAAAGTTTGCTTAAAAGGAGATTTGATTATGGCTCATTCACCTTCTAAAGAAGTTTTTGTCGTCGGATATGCCCGGACGCCGATCGGTAGTTTCCAAGGCGCTTTGTCGAGCATTTCTGCTCCAAAGCTGGGCGCTATCGCGATTCAAGGCGCGCTGAAGCGTGCGGGCGTGCAGCCGAGCCAGGTTTCTGAAGTCATCATGGGCAATGTGCTGACCGCTGGCGAAGGCCAAGCGCCAGCTCGCCAGGCGATGATCAATGCTGGCATCCCCAACACGGTTCCTGCTCTCACGATCAATAAAGTCTGCGGAAGCGGCATGAAAGCCCTGATGCTTGGCGCGCAATCCATTATGCTCGGCGATAGCGATATCGTAGTCGCGGGCGGGATGGAAAACATGAGCCAGGCTCCGTACTTGGTTTCAAATGCGCGCGGCGGTTTCCGCATGGGCCACCAGCAGTTCATCGACTCGATGATTCATGACGGCCTTTGGGACCCGTACAACAATCAGCATATGGGGAATTGCGGCGAGCTTTGCGCGAAAGAGCGTAATTTTTCCCGCAAGGACCAGGATGATTTCGCGATCGAGAGTTTCCGTCGCGCTCAAGAAGCGCAGAAGAGCGGAAAGTTCGCTGACGAGATCACGCCTGTCGCGATTCAAGGCAAGAAGGGCGATGTCACGCAGTTTGACACGGACGAAGGCCCAGCTAAAGTTCAATTCGACAAGATCCCTACTTTGAAGCCTGTTTTCGACAAAGCTGGAACCGTGACCGCTGCGAACGCATCGACGATCAACGACGGCGCGGCCGCTCTGGTTCTCATGTCGGGCGAAAAAGTTCGCGAGCTCGGAATCAAGCCGATCGCGAAGCTCGTTTCCTACGGCACGAACGCACAAGATCCAGTTTGGTTCACGACGGCTCCTGCCGAAGCGATGCGCCGTGCGATGAAAAAAGCGGGCTGGGACGGCAAGCAAGTCGATCTCTGGGAAGTGAACGAAGCTTTCGCGGTCGTCGCTCTGGCAGCACAACGCGAGCTGGAGATTCCAATGGATCGCCTCAATGTTCGTGGCGGCGGGATTTCGCTCGGACATCCGATCGGCGCATCCGGCGCTCGCATCGTGATCACGCTCCTTTCCGCATTGAAGGAAAAGAACATGAAGCGTGGCGTGGCAGGAATCTGCATCGGCGGCGGTGAAGGCACCGCGCTTTGCGTCGAGCTTGTTTAAAGCTCGCTAGTAATGAGCTTGTTTAAGGCTCGCTAGTAATGAGCTTGTTTAAAGCTCGCTCGTCATGAGCTTGTTTAAGCGCCTGTAGCAATTGCTAAGAGGAAAGAGAAAATGAAAAAAATCGTTGAGAACGCGATGGAAGCCGTCAAGGACATTCCAGACGGAGCCATGCTTGCCATTGGCGGATTTGGGCTTTGCGGGATTCCTGAAAACAGCATTGCTGCGCTGGTTGAGCGCGGAGTGAAAAACCTCACTTGTATTTCGAACAATGCGGGCGTGGATGATTTCGGAATCGGT
>CAZCBS010000374.1:0-3941 GCA_964496965.1 uncultured Bacteriovoracaceae bacterium | reverse complement strand
TCAGGACAGATGGTGCTGCGCGGAGGGTCAATCGCATCGCCTTCGGGGCATGTTCGTCAGAGTTACCGCAATTTCTTCCAGCCGTCGGCGAGATGGCAATTCACGGGCGTGAGGCTGGCGCAATGATGTACGAATTGATTCAACTCATCGATTTGAGTCCTGTCGTCAGTCACTCCGAGCAGTTTCGCGATGAGGCGATTCTCGGGCTGCTCAAAGAGCGAAAGAGCGTTCCGCCGCGATTTTTCTATGATCAGCGAGGCTCGGAGCTTTTCGAGAAAATATGCGATCAACCCGAATATTATCCAACCCGAGTTGAAATACAAATCTTGGAGGAGAATATCGGAGAGATCGTCGAGAGGATCGGCACTCAAGCGACGCTGATCGAGCTTGGCAGCGGCGCGAGCGTTAAAACAAGGCTTTTGCTCAAAGAGCTTGCCGATCCGTGCGCGTACGTGCCGATCGATATTTCGAAGGATTTTTTGCTTCAGAGCAGCCGCGAGCTTTCGCGAGAGCACGTTGGGCTTCCGGTGCTTCCTGTTTGGGCGGATTACACCCGATCGTTGAAGTCGCTCGAGCGAAAGCTTGCTGACTATTCCCGCAAAGTTCTTTTTTTTCCGGGCTCGACGATCGGAAACATGGAGCCCGAGCAGGTGAGAGTGTTTCTTGCGGAATGCTCATGGTTTCTCAGGCACTCTGGCGAGAGCGGAAAAATGCTGATCGGCTTTGATCTGATTAAGCCCGCGGAGATCCTGGACGCCGCTTATAATGACGCCGCCGGAGCGACCGCGGCTTTCAATCTCAACCTGCTTGCGCGAATGAACCGCGAGCTCGGCGCCGATTTTGATGTGGAAAGCTTTGAGCATCGGGCGTTTTTCAACGCATCGGACTCTCGAGTGGAAATGCATCTTCTGAGTCGCAAAGCTCAGTTCGCGACCGTGGCAGGGCGAAGCATTTCATTTGAACCGGAAGAAACCATTCATACTGAGAATTCATATAAGTACACTCTGGAGCGTTTCGCCGATCTGGCACAAGCGACCGGGTTGAGTTGCGAAAAGATCTGGACTGACCCGAAAAAGTGGTTTGCCGTGATGTTGCTCGAGGCTAAAAGAGATTGGTCATCTATAAGTGTGCGAAATCTCATGGAAAGCGACATAGAGGTAAATTTGCGCAGAGCGGTGTAATCGAATTTAAAAAGTCCTCAACTTAGCCTACAAAGCGGGAAAAAATTGTATTAAGGTACGATCAATCTAAATTTGATAAGATCGGATTTGAGAGGACCGCTTTTATGACAGTTATGGATCGCTTCCTAGAAATGTTCAACGACGTCATGGCCAATCGCATGGTCGCATGGGTTGTTATGATCAGCGCTGCAATCGGCGGCGTGATCTCGATCGCCGGCGGTTATTTCGGCACCTACAAGCTGATTACTCTTCTTAGCAATTAGAGTTTTGGGCAATTAGAGTTTCGGCCTAAATCTGCCAGCTGATCAGCTGGCTTCTTCTCGGTAAGCTGAAGTCCGGTGAAAGTCCGGCACTGTCCCGCAATGGTAATTTGATCTTTGGCCTTTTGAGGTCAGAGACAATCAGTCCAATCGCTCCGAGGTCGAGAAATGAAAGTTTCTCGATAAAAATGCTCTCGAAGGAAGGGCTGATATGATTCGCGTTACTGGCGCCCTCCTTTTTCTATTTTCGCTTTTATTTTTCTGCGATCAATTCGCAAAAGTCGCCTCCGCGGAAGAGACCACAAAACTCGCACCGATCGTGGTCGAGAGCTCGACCGCGGACATCTTGCTTGAAGATCCGATCGTCTCCACTCGTCGCGAGCCGGTCACTCCCTCGAGCTCAAACGGGTCGGTGGTGCGCGAGTTTGAGGAAGAGCTTCCGCTTCCGGTCACGGATTACGGAATTCCGGGAACGACCACTCAGCTTCGTGGCCTCGGGAGAACCGTCGAAGATACGAACGTTCAAACTCTCGGCGTTCCGCTCAATCCAGTCGTAGGGGGCGGTTTTGATTACAGCTCTTTTCCTCAGTATTTCTGGTCAAGTTACAGCTTTCACTTAGGGCCGAGTACCGGGGGTTTCGACCCTCGAGCGGTTTCAAGCACCGTTTCGCTGACTCCTTGGACGGCTGAAGCCATTCGCGCGGGTGACGGAAAAAAGTCGTCCCGCGTTCGGCTCACAGAGCTCGTGACTCGCGGACTCAATCAAGCCTCGGTAGCGGGGCGATACGAGAATGTCGCGGTCTTAGCTGGGCTGAGTTCGTATAACGCAAAAGGTCCGACTGGCTCGGTTTCCACGAGACTGATTCAAGAGGAGAGATGGGATCTTAGGGCTCATCTTCTTGCGACATCGATCGATCAAACTAGTCCTGGGCCAAACTCCGCTCCGACGCCTGCTGCGCGGTTGAAAACTTCGCGATGGATTCCGATCTTGGAGGCGAATCTTTCGCCGTCGCAAGATCTTCTCATGAAAGAGAGCGTTTTTTACGATCAAAACAAAGTTCGTTACGTGAATCCGGAGAGTCCGGCTTTTAATACTTACGATCGATCGAGCCAAGTGGGCTCCGAGACCGTTGCGCTTTGGAAGGACTGGACTTTCGGACTGTCGTTTCGTCACACGGATTTTACGCAAATCGGCGGCGAGGCTCCAAGCGAATGGATCAGCCACTTTCAAGCTGAGAAACTCATTCACGCGGATTCTTGGACGACACAAGCTTCGGCCCAGGTTGACTGGGTGAACCTCTACGGCATGCGCCCAGGAGCGACCCTGGGCGAGCGTTACGATATTACGAATCAGTGGAGCGTTTTCGCGAGAGGAAATTTCACCTATCGCTATCCCACGATTCAGGATCGTTATTACCAAGGTGTGAGCTTTGCCGCCAATCCGAACTTGAGTTTGGAGCGGGCGCTCTCTTTCAATATCGGAAATCAATGGAGCCAAGGAGCGTTCGAGGCGACGGAGCAGGTTTTTCTTCAGTTCCGATCCAACGCGCAGCTTTTGCAAAGCGATTCGAGCACGGGCAACCTCACGGTCGTCAATGGAGGCGCGGTGAGGCAGCTTTCGTATTGGGATGATCTGACCTGGCATGCGGCCTCGTTTTTCGATTTTGGAAATTCGCTGAGACTTTCTTCATCGCGGATCGATCGAACCGGTTCTCGAATCGCCTATGACCCGCTTTTGACAGAAGTATTGAGCGCTCATTTTCATCAAGCTTCGAAAGATTTTTCAAATCAGCTGCTCAACAAACTGAGGTGGAGCGCGGGAGGCTCACTGCGCGCGGTGACAAGCTCCCCGGACGGCTTGGGGGGAACGAACGCCGGTTATGCGCTTTTCGATCTCGATGCGACGGCGGGAGCAGGGAGCTTTAGTATTCAAGGAAGAATCGATAACGTTCTGGATCGACGCATTCAAGTCATTCAGGGCTACCCATGGCCGGGGCGAATCTTCTCGCTTTCATTGATCGCGGCGAGGTGATTGCACGCCATAGGCGTATGTCTAATCGCCATTCTATTGCGAGCGAGGCCGCTGCGGGCTACGGCCAAAAACGAGCGGGCTTTCCGCTGAAGACTTACTTCAGTTTTGTAAGCATCTACAATTTGCTTCTTGGGGCGCTTGTCTGGAAGGGGAGGCCGAGAGAGTCCCCCTCGAATCAGGACCTGTTTCTTTGGGGGGTCGCTAGTCACAAGCTTTCCCGCATCATCACTAAGGACGTTGTCACGGCGCCTCTTCGCGCACCGTTTACTCGGTACGAGGAACTCTTAGGCTATGGCGAAGTCAAAGAAGATGCGCGCGGGAACGGGATTCGACTCGTGATCGGAGATCTATTGAGCTGTAACTACTGCGCGGACCCTTGGATCGCGCTTGCCTTTGCTTATGGCTTGAGCCGCGCGCCCGCACAGACTCGCTTCTTGATGAAGTTCTTCTCGGCCATCGCCGTCGCCC
>CAZCBS010000373.1:0-3951 GCA_964496965.1 uncultured Bacteriovoracaceae bacterium | reverse complement strand
TCCTCATTGGCAAGTGCAACAGCGAAAGCATGTGGGTCTCTTCGAACAATGCTGGGCACGGAAATAAATTCTATTGGCTTAAAGATGAACCTGGGAACACTACGACTTTACTAGATCGGGACTCGCCTCGCGGTAACCAGCAGATCATGGTTTCCGACAAGATGAGCTCCAAAGAGTACATCGCCAAACTGGTCGAGATGGCAAACTCCTGCCAGGGTTGGAGTCGTCAGTGTTTTCCGGAAAAAAATTGCGGATCGGTCCCCGCCGGCATAGCGCAGCCTGATTCAGAGGAATTCTCAGCGGATTTACTGAAATAGAAGTAATTCTATTGAATCCTCGCAGACGCTTCGTTCAAGCCACGTTTGATGAGGCGGGCCAAGAGAGCGCGATCTGATCTATCAACCGCTGGTTACACAAAAAATTTACGCTCTCGTTTTAAACGCCCTGACGGGTTGCTCCGTCAAGGCGTTCAAATTAAAGGATTGGTATTTTTAATCGCCGTTATTCAGCGTTTTTTGCCTCAATGAATTTTCTAATGATCCGAACTGGGTTGCAGGCTCCCACAGTGTCAGACTGGATGTTGCCGAGGGCTAAAACACTTACTCGAGTTGTTTCAGACTGGATCGATTTATCACAGATAAAAACTTGCGCGTAATCCTGCCCACAACTGAAACTTTCATTAAAGACCGCGCTAGAAGTACAATTTGTATATCCAGCAGCCTTCAGCCTCCAGCTCATTGGCATTTCATCGGCCGACGCTTTCAACGAGAACGCAGTAAACGTTAAAGTAAATAGAAGTAACTTCATAAAATCACCTTTCAAGAGAATTATCTTTGTCCACCGACGAACTGATAGAGTGATTCCTTCATTTGGGTTAAGCCGGCGCAAACTCTGTGAAGGTTAACGATATTCTCGGATAGTTCGTCGGCTTCTAAGCTGGTTGCGTACTTGAGAGTTGGAATGGTCCTGGTTTGAAAAAACAAAGCTTTCATGTCGCGATTTACCCAACTTGAGATCAACTGATTGTAGAGAGGCAAAACGTCCGAAGTGCTAAGTCCCCAATCACGAGCCCACTCGATATTGAGCACTCCTCCTCGAAAAGCGATAGGAAGAGTCGTTTTTGATAGCTGAATCAGAGCATCTTTGAGTTGCTTCTTTTGGCTTCGGGAAAGCTCAAACTTCACTTGTTGGTAGGTCACACCTAATTGCCCAACGGATGCGCAATATGGATCTAAGCCAGAAAACAACTGATCCAGAATAAGCTTGTACACCGGGAGATTTTGGCGAATCTCTTCAGCTTCTTTTTCCTTTTGTTGCTGTTCTTCTTTCTGCATTTGCTCGACCTGGGTCGCTGTTTCTACATTTCTCCAGCCAAGTTTTTTAAGTGATTCCGAGAGCTGTTCAGCGTTCATACTGCGTGATTTGCTCAACAGGTTCACAGTGACGCGAACTATTTTCATGCACTGATCAGGGAGCGTGTCACAGTATGACCCAAAATTTAAGACGGTATTCTCTACGATCTCATGCAGAAGCTGTCTTCCTTTTTCAGACTCACTCGGTATGCTTCCGAACATGTTTTGGTCCATGAAGACTTCTCCGGAGACCGTGTTCTGTACAGCAAGCTGATCCGAATCAAACGGAAGACCCGTGTATTCTTGAGCGACCGGCTTTACACGAGTCGGGACGATATACCAGGTCATCTCAGTCATTCTTGCCTGGAGGCGATCATGAAAAAGAGGCAATTTAGTACGAATGTCTTCCAGAATCGGTGCGAGAAACCTTTGATACCCATCAATCTCCTCGAGAGGCTTCACGTAAGACTCGATAATTCGGTAGTTGAGAGAGTTTCCTCCGCCACTGTGGTCGCCACCTCGCGTCGCCCATGCCGAAGACGGTCCGAAAGCAAAAGCCAGTACGACTAGGCTCGAACGAAGCAAGATCGTTGAAATATGAGACGTTTTCATAAGACACCTTTGTATTATTCGTAAGGAACCGAGCCGCTTCGGAGCCTTGTTTACCTGAGTTATGCGCGGCGGGTCAATTGATTACCTGACTCAGCCGGTTCGAAATAGAAGTATTTCGTGAAAGTATACCTCTTAGCTTCATTTCTTATGAATATTGGCCGATAACTTATTGAAATGATGGAAAAGGATCTTTTCGATTACATTGACTATCGGGCCTTCCTTCTTGCTTGGATCTCAGCGCAACCCAAGCGTGGCAGAGGTGTTCGAGCTTCTCTAGCGCGTGCGATGAAATGCCCCGTCTCTCACGTCTCTCAGGTTCTCGGAGGAATTTCACATCTGACGCCAGAGCAGGCTGAAGAAGCCAATGAATACTTGGGGCACACGAAGGATGAAGCAGAGTACTTCTTGCTTCTTGTTCAATTCGCACGAGCGGGGACCCCTAGGCTGCGAAAACGAATCGAAATCCAAACCCGCGAAATTCGAGAAAAGCGACTTGTTTTGAAAGACCGTCTCGGAGTGAAAGCTTCGCTCACCAAAGAAGATCAGGCGCAGTTTTATAGTTCTTGGATATACGCTGCCGTGCATATCCTAATTACGATCGAGCAATATCAAACCAAGGAGGCCATCGCGAGGTACTTGGGAATTTCTCTCAAACGTGTTTCTGAGATCCTTGAGTTTTTGATGAGCCTCGGGCTTGCAACAGAATCACAGGGGCGATTCAATGCAGGATCCGCGCGCGTACACCTCGGAAGCGATTCGCCGATGATTTCCAAACACCATACCAACTGGCGACTCCAGGCAATTCGTTCCCTGGAGCGAGAGGATTTTTCCGAAGCGCTTCACTATTCATCTGTGGTCAGTATTTCAAAAGCAGATTCGACTCAGATTAAATCACTCCTCGTGAAAGCCATCGAAAACGCTAAGACATTGATACGCGATTCAAAAGAAGAAGAACTTTACTCGTTTTGCTTGGACTTTTTCAAAGTTTAAAAAAGACATAGCGCGTCCAAACTTTGGACGCAGGAATCCGCATCAGAGATAGACTTTTATCAAGGTTTTTGAGAACCCTCGGTACAAGGCCAGGAGAAAAAATGAAAAGTCTAATTGTGATCGCACTCTTCTTTGCTTCCAGTTATGCCAATGCATTTGCAAATGCCAGGTCTGTGCCTTCGTTTACAGGGCGACTCATAAACTACGGAAGCTTACCGACTGAGTCAATTCAACTGACCTTGTCGTACGACTCGCATAACGGACATGATTGGGGTTGCGCTGACTGCTTCCATCAGAAATTTAATATCCAAGTTCGCAAGGATGGATCTTTTCTCGTACCAGAAATTCATCTTGATCCAAACTCAAACATGCACAGTTTTAATGTGAGGTTAAAAAATGCACACGATCGACTTTTGTTAGATATGGTTTATTCTTGCGATGTTGAAAATTCGAAATTTGAACATTGCGAAAATGTCCTGCAAAGAGACCTGTCGATCCTGTCTGCGTATAGTTTCAAAGGGACCCCATTGCAGTTCTCGTTAAGTTCTGGCGAGCAGTTCCAAGATTGGCTCAAGGCTGCGAAGGATATTTATTTGCGAATCAATGTAACTCGCACCGAATTCACCGGATATGACGAATTGAGCTGGAACGCACAGATCTTTGGCGACTGTAATGTGGATCAATGCGAGCTTCACTCCGGAGCCGTGATTTTTCCAGGTGGTGACTACGGTCCGAGTCCGGAGTTGTCGTTTAAGATTACAGCGACCCAATTTCCAAAATATTCAGCGAACATTCCTGGCGTCAGCAATAAAGAAATAACCACGCGTTGGAATGGGGATTTGCCGCCAAGCTTGTCCGCTTATACCATTACCGGTCAATAGTCGGAGCATCGGCGCATGTTGAACGAAAGGGCGCCCTGATAAAGTGCGCCTTATATCTTGATCCAGTCCAAGTTTAGGATGGCTAAAGTTTCCGCGGGTGATTCCTTAACCGTCTC
>CAZCBS010000372.1:0-3961 GCA_964496965.1 uncultured Bacteriovoracaceae bacterium | reverse complement strand
GACAAGCGTGCAGCGTGATGGTGTCTTCGGGGCACGGATACTGCGCCATGCGCGAGATGGCGGACGACCACAGGTTCGTGTGCGACTGCATCACGACCTTGGGCTTGCCCGTGGTGCCGCCCGTGGTCATGAAGGCTGCCAGGTGGCCGCCGCCCCGCTCACCCACGGATGATGCCCTCTCTTCCACTGGGCCAGCCACACGACAATGGCTCCCGATCCAAACAAAAATTCCGAGGCATGATCAACCACGCCGCGAAAGTCGTCGATCGAATCGCCTTCGCGAATCGAATGCATAACAAGAAGGAGCACAAGCCCCAATACAGCAAAAGCTGCCGCCACCGTAATGCGCCTTTGATCCGATCCCTTCCGCATCGCCATCCAAAAAGCAGTGGCACAAGCCAAGAATGACGGCAAAAGCCCAAAATAAGCGGGAAAATCGTCCATCGAAAAACGATAAATCCAATACCAAGCCGTTCCAAAATCAGCACTGCGCTTGGCGTGAAAGCTGAAAAACCCCGCCCAACCCGAGATCGCTCCAGTCTTGATATACTCGGCAAGCAGGATCGGAAGATTCACTGCAACCCAAGCACCCAGCGCTCCTCCCAAAAGCAAAAGAAGACCGCGAGCTCTCGCTTTCCGATCCTCGCCTTCTCTCCAAAGCGCAATAGCCAGCGATGGAAGCAGAAAGCCAGGATAAATCTTAGCCGCAACCCCGAGCCCAATCGCCGCGCCAGAAGCGGCGATCCATCGGCGCGACCAAGCCCACATCGCCAAGCAAACGAACATGACTGGCAGTAAATCCCAGTTCAAATAAGCGTAGAACAAAACAGGCGTACCCATCGAAAACCAAAGCAGCTCGCGACGAGCCCCGAGAGCGCCCACGAGTCCGGCAAGCGAAAGGCAGGCCATCAAAACCAGAAGCGGAACCGTGGCATTGAAATACTCGACATGATTTTTCGCGAAATACGAAGTCGCCCACATCGTCATTCCCATGAGAACCGGATACTCGTAGCTCTTTTCTTCGATATACGGAAAGGCGCGCTGATCGAGTTTTCTGACGCCGTAAAGAGCCTGCACATCGTTGTAACAAAGATTTCGATACTCGAGCATCTGAGGAGCGCCCCAAGGTTTTTCCAAACACGGACGCTTGATCTCGTACGAATAAAAGAGCGTAAACCCGAGAGTGGCGATCAAAGCTGCGATGGCCCGGTATTTTCTCATTTTTTAAATGGGCTTTCCGCCGGCAGTCAGCAAGATCGTCGCCAGCCCTTCTTTGATTCGGATCTCAAAAACGCATTCATATGCATGACATCTTGAGAGTCCAAAGTTTCGAGCTGCGATGTTAAAGTCTCGAATTTCTTGCTCAGTCCATTCCCTGGGATCGGCCGACTCTCTCCGCGTTGCAGTACCCATGCTTTGCTCTGCGCGTGCCATTTCAAGGACGTCTTGAGAGAAAGTCCCTTTAATCACCACATTTGCGGGGGCTTTTGGCGGCTTCGACATCATGTGGTTCAGCATGATAAAAGCCTTCGGACCTACGATCGGTCCAGCGTCTATTTCGCTTAGGCTGCCCTCGTTAACGGCACGAAGGCAAAGCGCGATGAAACGCTTCTCATCACGCCATATAAATCCCAGCTTTAACTTTGCTCCATCAGTCGGAGTCACCTCAAGCTCGTGGTCACCGAATTGCAACTTTCTACTTTCGATGTAGTGGATCAGCTTGGAAAGCGCGGGTTGAGACTGGAGACTTTTAGAAATCTGCGTGTGGAAACACTCGATGACTTTCGAACGCCTCTCAGCTGCATATCCACTGGAACTCCCCTGCTGAACGCAGCAAAGCGTGAGAGCGAGAGCAAAAATGGTACGGACAAGCAGCCCCATAAAGCGCTTATCGGAATCATGAACGATTCACCTAAGCTCCGAACGAGCCGGCAGACTGAGACCTCCGCCAAAAAATTGGCTAAAATACGTTCATTCTATACCGAACGCCGCGGCCCGAGCCTTCTAAAACGAGATGCCCCTCTTCAACCAATCGCTTGAAATGGGCCTTCACCGTATTGCGATTGGCGCCTGTCGCGGACACCACTTCCGCCACGGCAGTCGGGCCACGGCTACGAATCAGCTCGATGATCTGAAGCGAAAGCTGAGGAAGCTGGGCTGCTGCCAATTCGTCGGCCAGCTTTTTATCGAGAGCCGCCTTTTGTTTCTGCATGGAGCGTAGAAAAAAGAGAAGCCAATCTCGCATGCCATCCGACTTTGAAGCACCTTCCAGCTCAGCCTGACCTCGCCTCAAGGCCAAGTAGTAGCCGTCTTTGTTCTCTTCAATCACGCGCTCAAGAGAGCTGTAGGGCACATAAGCGACCCCCTCCTTCAGCAGCAAGATCGTAGTCAGAGCACGCGAGAGGCGTCCGTTACCATCTTGGAATGGGTGGATGTGAAGAAAAACCACCACGAAAACGCCGATCACAAGCAGCGAATGCAACTCTTTCTTCGCGAATTCGTTATTTGTCCATTCCACCAAGTCCTTCATAAGCTTCGGTGTTTCGAAAGGCGAGGCCGTGTGAAAAATCACACCTTGGCTTTTTCCGTCTGCCCCAAATGCCTCTACGCTGTTCGAAAATTTTTTATATTCGCCGCGATGACGTTCATCTTTCGTGCTGAACTTCAGAAGCGCGCCGTGCAACTGCTTGATGTGATTTTCGGTGATCGGAATTTCTTTGTAAGAAACAAAGATCGTCTCCATGAGCTCCGCATAACCAGCCACTTCCTGCTCGTCTCGTGAACGAAAAGAATATGTCTTTACCCCGCGAAGCAGCGCCTCGACCTCTGCGTTGGTCAGTTTCACACCCTCGATGCGCGTACTGGAACCGACGGATTCGATGGTGGCTACCTGACGAAGCGCAGCCAAGCGATCCGGGGCCAGCGCCTGCGTGGCCACCCATCGACCCTTAAATTCCTCCAGCTCTGCGACGAGCTTCATCATCTCCTGATTGATGGGGATCTCTTTAAGCCTCAATGGATATTTTTGTGGATATGAATTCTTTCCGCAGAGCTGATGCCATACCTTAAAAATGTAACAATATCAATTAGTTACATCAATTCTGCCATGAAAAGTCTTCGTTGATAGACTTTGGGGAGACGATCTTTTTTAAAACTCAGCCTCAAAAGACTTTTGAATCTCGTCGATCGTCAATGCCATGCCTTTTTCAGACGCTGGCGCGACAAAGATCGTATCATCGCCCGCAATGGTCCCGAGGATTCCTGCCGGCTTGAAATGATCGAGATGCCGCGCGATCAAAGAGGCCGATCCCGGAGTCGTGTGAATCACGATCATCGATAAGTTATGACGGATATTGATGATCAGGTCGGCCAAAGACGAAGACGCCAGCGGAGCCGGAGTCTCATCGCCCAGGCGATAAACTGTGTGCCCATCAGAATCGATTGCTTTGACGGCTCCGAGCTTGCGAAGGTCGCGCGAGACAGTGGATTGCGTGACGGCGAAATCCATTCGCTCGAGCTTCTCCCTGAGCTCTTCTTGCGAGCTCATCATTCCCTCGCTGAGAAGCGCCTTAAGAGCGTCGAGTCGCGATCTCGAATCCGTGTTTTGACCCATCTGCCTCATAAAATTACCGTGTTAAAAGCCCCAACAAGAGCGCCTTCTGCGCGTGAAGCCGGTTTTCGCTCTGACGATAAAAAACCGTCGAAGAATGCGATGCCAAGGTTTCGGAAATTTCTTTTCCGCGCTCCATCGGCATACAATGCATGATGATCGCGCCAGGAGCCGCGTGAGCGTAGAGCCCTTCATTGAGCTGGAAATCAGCAAACGCTCTCTCGCGATCCTTTTCTTCTTTTTCGAATCCCATGCTGGTCCAAACGTCCGTATAAACCGCGCTTGCACCCTTCACTGCCTGAACAGGATCCGAGCAGGCTTCGATCGATCCGCCGCCTTCTCGCGCGCGCT
>CAZCBS010000371.1:0-3978 GCA_964496965.1 uncultured Bacteriovoracaceae bacterium | reverse complement strand
GACCATGGAAGATCCATGATTTTCGCGACAGCGTTTTCCAGCTCGCGAATCGAGTCGACGCGATGAGTGATATACTTTTCGTTAGCTTTGAGTGGAGCGACATCTTTCATCGCCGCGCGATTGAGCTCGAAAGCTTTCGCTACGCTGCTATTGAGGTAAGGAAGCGCAAAGAACTTAGTCATTGCATCCAGATTCTTCCAGCCGGATCCGACTTCGCGAAGCGTGTGGTTGCGGTCGCGGAAAGCAAGATGCTTGGCTCCTTGAAGCGTATAGATCGCCCAAAGAGTCTTGGCTTCGCTCGAATCCATTTTTCTAAAGCGATTGAAAGTATCGGTTGTCACGTCACTGTTTGGAGGATTGATCACGCTTTGCTGAATTGCGGAGATGGCGCGATACTTCTCGCACTCGGACGCGAGAGAATCGGTGCAAATGGATTTGGCCTGCAGAAGCGACTTAAGATCCGCGCTGTCAGCCGAGAGCCAAGAAAGAGCAAGGGTCTTTTTTCGTAGGTCATCGATCTTAGAAGTATCAGGTTTTTGCTTGGAGTCTTTCAAGGCTCCGCTTTGAATCAAATTGAGATAAGCTCGATAGTCGAGCACGGCTCCTGAAAACTCAAACTTCTCTTCCTGAAGACTTGCACGAGCGAGTAAGGCATTGGACACGCGAGTAGGGTCTTTGTCGGAAGAGATCAGCTTCGAAAAATATTCCATTGCGCGGGGCTTTTCGCCGTTCGCTAGAGCCGCGGAGCCCGCAAGACTCAAGCAATCCGGGATGCGAGTGCTTTCTTTGTAGTCAGCGATAAAGTCATCGGCTTGCTGAAGTGCGTCTTTGTAAAGCTTGGCCTGATACTTAATCTCGATCTTCTTATAAAGAGCATCGGCCGCGACTTCGTAAAGACGTTTTCCGAACTCAGATTTTTTCCATGGTTCGAGCTTATGAAAAGCCGTCGCGCTTTCATAAGTGGAATCCCAATCGCTTCCGGCGATGAAAGTATCCAGCACAAGGCTTGCGGATGGAATTCCGTAAGAAGAGTGCGGGCGTTTCTTGGCGAACTCGTCGAGGCGTTCGATCGCTTGGCGTCGATCGCCAAAGACATAGATGGCGCGATTGGCTTCAAAGCTGAAGTTATCCCAAGTCTTGTATTGCTCGTTCTCAGACTCGCCTTTTTTGAGCTTTTTGTTCTCGGACGCGAGCTGATCTCCAAGTTGATCGATCCATTCGATCCAGGTCGTGAGGATCGGGTCGAGCTTGGATTTGCTTGAGCTGTCCTTAGACAAGGCGACTGCTTTGACTTCGGTTGGAATGAGTTTCTTTTGGCGAAGAACTTCGTAGCGCGACGCGATCGCTTTGATGTGCGCATCGGCGACGCCTTTGGCCACGGTTTTGTTCAAAGACTTAGAATGCTCAACGACCCAACGATAGTGAGTGGTCGCGCCTTCATAGTTCTCGATTGTAAAGAGAGTCTCGGCTAAGTTGTAATGGACCTGCGGAATGCGAGGATCGCTTTCCACCACGACTTGCGTAAACGTGTCGTAGAGCGCTGCAAGCGTCACGCTCAGCTCTCGCGCTTGTTCGGTTTGTTTGTTTTTGACGATGACGGTCTGAAGATTCTCTGCCGTATCGAGAATCATCTTTTGAGCCTTTGGCAGCTGCTCATGCTTCAAGAGCGCGTCGCGGCCCACTTTCTTGTAAAGAGTGAGAAGGTCTTTCGCAGTCTCGACGAGCGCGGAAAAGTTGCGTTGATTTTGCAGGTACTCGTAAGTGATGATGATGATATCGAGCGATTCTGGGCGAGTGGCTTCTTCGTTCAAGAATTGATTCTTCCAAGCGACCAGGTCTTTTTCCATGTTTCGGGAACGAATCAGCTTCGCGAAGCGATAGGACATTTTCCCAAGAATCGGGCCCTTTTCGATCTTTCTGAAATAATCGAGGGCCGCGCTGGACTTGTAGCGTTCGTCTTTCTCTTCAACTCCTTGAAAGTAAAAGAGCGGGATGTCGAGCAAAGTGTTTTCTTTTAATGCCAGGTCAGAGTTCACGACAGTGTCCGCGTCCTTGCTCTTGGACGCTTTGGAGTCCGTCGACTCCGGAAACTTGACGTTGTAATACGCGATCTGTTTTTCCGCGTAAGCCAAAGCGTGCGCGACGTCCTTCAAGTTGTAGTACGACCAAGCAAGCTTGTAGAGCGCGAAAGGATAGTGCGCGTCTTCGGGGCGTTTTTCGAGCTCTTTCAAGTAAGTGATCGCAAGCTGGTGATTGTTGGCTTCGATCGCGAACTCAGCAAGAGACATGTACGCAGGCGAGGTTTGCTCGGCTTCAGGAAAGTTTTTTACGAGAAAGAGATAATCTTTCGTTGCGGCGGTCTTATTTCCCATTTCCTCATAGGATTTGCCGCGCATGAAATAACCGGTCGCGATATCCGGATAGCCTGGATATCTCCCGATCAAGAGATTGAGGGTCGAGATCGTTTGTTGAAGCGACTTATTGTAAGAGGTGAGGTCGAGTTTCGCGCCTTTTTTATTGGCGGCGCCATGCGCGACGCGGAAAAGAATCGACGCTTTTTGCTGCTGAAGTTCCGCCAGTTTGGAAAGGAGAATCGGCTCTTGGCGAGTGTTTCCGGAATATTTCTTGAGCAGGATGTTGAGGCGGTTGAGGGAGCTGTCTTGAGCGGAGAGTGCGGCTTGGTCGACTTCGCGATCATGCTGCTCGCGTGAAGCTCCGGCCGGACCGAGCGCTCGAACTTGTACTCCCTCGTCGGCATGCGTAGACGCGTTCGTTGTGAGTAGGATCAAGTTGAAGAAAAGCGCGCCACCGACGAGATTTCTTTTCATTAAGAATCATTCCCCTTTGACTACCGCTAACTTAAAGTCCGTGTAACCATTGAGGGCCGCCGAAGCGAGAACCGATTTGATCGTGGAGTAGGGAACGCGTTGATCCGCAACGACGATGATCTTGCTATCTACTTTCACGTCCGAGTTGGCTTTCGCAATCAGAAGACCTTTTTGTCGCTCACGATCCAATGCTTTGTTCAGCGTATCGGAAGCGCCATTGGCCTGGAGATCGCCTTTGTTGAACGCGTATTTCTGCAGTTCAACGACCGGCTTGCCTTCAATGCTCACAGCTTGTTCCGAGACTTCGAGCTTGAGGGCTTCGACCGAGGCTTCCGCGGCATTGGCTTGCGGTAAAAGCATGCCGTTGGAAGGATTGACCTCGATCGCGCTGGTCGCATAGCTTTTCAATAAGAACACGAGAAGAACGGTGAAGATATCGGCCATCGCAGTGATCTGCAGTGCCATCTCTTCACTCTGACCTTTGCGTTTTTTGAACAGCTTGCTTTTCATGACGACTCCACTACTTATTGGGCCGGCTTTCGCCTTCCCTGGTATAAATGTTACCGATAATTTCGGCTAAAATCCGCCCAAAAGCACGACTGGCATGGCTTTTCGGACGATCTCCATCGACTTCACGACGTTCTGGTATTCGACCGTGTTTTCCGCGGATAGTGTCACCGCGTTGACGGTGGGCCACTGCGCTTTCAAACGATTGAGAGTTTGAACCAGCTCGTCGAAATTCCAATCGGTTCCTTTCTTGGAGATTGGGGTGGTCGAACTGCTCTTGCCCGTCACCTTCACCGTGAAGTTATGATCGGAGCCGAGCTCGATCGCGATGTTCACGGGGGGCGGAGTCGCGTTGTCGGTTGCTGAGGCTCCGGACGCCGCGACCCCTGCATCGAGAATCCCGATCGAGAGAAACGATGCCGATGCCAGCATGAACGCGATGAGAACGGTGAGACAGTCGATGATCGGAGCCAGGTTGATGTCAAAGTCCTGGCTGCCACTGCCGCCATCTTGGCCAAAACTTGCGCTCATTATGCAGCCCTCCGAATGTTCACGATTTTGGAATCATCTTTAGCCGATTCGCCCGAACCCACCTGATAAGAACCTTTCTTTAAAAATTTCAACCCACCAAATGCCGGTTTAT
>CAZCBS010000370.1:0-3981 GCA_964496965.1 uncultured Bacteriovoracaceae bacterium | reverse complement strand
CTCATCTTCAAAAAACTGATGGGTCTTTTCCGTTCCTTAAGGAGCCGCTGCATAGCGAGGAAGAAAAAAACGAGTCGCAGGACGCGCGCCCGAATAAGCAAGCGGAAGCGGCGAGCCCCCCCAGACCAGAACCGAGTCCTCCGCTTTCAAGGCCGGAGCGATGGCCTTTTGGAGGCGTGAAAAATAAGGAAGATCCGTTCCCCAGCTGACTTGGAGCGCGGGAATCGTGACGAGAATGCAACACGCGGCATAGCCGATCCCCAGCCAAAGCGTTTCCCACGGGCGCATCGCTTTTTTAGAGTAAACATCGGCTAATAAAAGCGCAAGCGGCGGAACGGCCATGAGATAGTAATGAAGAAACAGGCCTTTTCCAGCCAAGATCACCAGCAGTCCCGCAAGAAGCCACTGCACGCGAAAATCGAAAAGCGGAGAGTCGCCAAGCGGAGAGTTGAAAGTCGGGCGAAATCGGAAAGCCGCGATCGAAAGAGGAAGCAAGGCGAGAAAAAAGACTACGCTGTTGGAAATGAATTCTGCAGGCGAAGCGAATGCCGATCCGCGTACGGCGATTAAGATTTCCTTGGGATAGGTCCAGACCCAGAAAATCATTTCTTGAAATCCGAGGGCCCAGATCGACGGGAGCAAGACACTGAGCGAACCCAAAAAAATCCAGCTGAGCTCGGGCACGCTCCATTTTTTGGGGGAACGAGAAAAAAGTAACGGAAATGCGGCGAAAATCGCGGTTTGTTTGACCAGCAGGCCGAACGCCAAAAAAACGCCGGCAAAAAGAAGAGAGACCGAGCTTTCGCCTAAAGGCACAACAGCGTATCCGCAAATCACGAAAAGCGCCATCAAGCCATCGCCAGTGAATGCCAAAAGCTTAGGGCTAGGAAGAACCGAAGCGGTCAAAAAAAACAGAGCCGAAAACCAAAAAGATTTCCGATGAAATCTCTGCCCGATCTTTCCAAGAAGCAAAGCGCAGATCAGAGTGAAACCGATGAAAACAAAACGAATCACTCGAGGGTCCGCGCAGACGTTTGGATCAAAACCTAGAGCTCCGAAAATTCGACTGACGCCCCAGCCAAACCAAACGCTACCGGGTGTTTTTACGTCCGGTACGGAGCGATAAAAATCCCCGGGATGTTTTAGCCATCGAGCGCTGACGGCCCACCAAGCCTCGTCATCATCAATGACAAAGGGGATGACGGCCAAAAATCGAAAGACCGCACAGGCTAAAAATGCCCAGAAATACGGAATCGAAAACTGCTTCGAAGCACCACGAAAAATCATTAAATCATGCCGAGCTCAGACATCTCGGCCGAGCCGAGTGAGTGAGCAGTGAGATCCCGAAACCAATCTCCCGAGTCGGATGCATGAGGAAGCTGCTTTTCCGGAATAAACGGCAGATATTCCTGAAAAGCGTTTTCAAGAGTGGCGTTGTCTTGAACGACATCTTCGATGGCAGCCAATAGCTCCTGCGTGACGTTTCTTGGGATTTTTGATCCGTCATCCGATTCGTACGCCTTTTCCATCCAAGGAAGAGAAGCCGCGCCTAAGAAAAGCGACCAAGCGCAAAACGTCCGATAGCCCCGCTCATTCGTGGGAAGGGAAAGGAGGTAATCCATCGCTCCACGCGCGTTTTTTCTAAGGCTTGCGAGAAGAATCTGGCGATCAGGAACGAGGTAGCGCCCTTCGCGCTCATCTGAGCGCTGGTCCTTGAGCAGATTGACTTTTTGCAGGAAGAGTCCGAAGTGCAAAGCATCGGTATGGAACTTTTCGCTCGGTTTGAAATCCGGACGATAAACGACGTAGAGCTGAGAAAGAAGTTCTCCCACGACGCCTGCGACAAAATAGCAATAACGGTTCGCATCCGCGAGATCCGTGAGCTTGAGTGAGCCGCCTGTCGAACGGGTGGAATAATACCGCATGCCACGGAACATTTTTCCAACCGTGTTTTGAATAATCAAGCGCGCTTTTTCTGGCAATCCATGGAGATCGTTAAAAAACTCGAACGAATCCGAAAGAAGCTTTTTTTCAGTGTCCGGAATGCTTTTCGGAAAACGTGCGGCCCAGGCGAGCGTCTCCTCGCGAGTCGGTCGTTCGCTCATGAACCGATTAAACTCAGCATATTGAGAGTCTTGAAGGGCGGCGTCGTTCCAGATGGAGTCCTCGACCGTGTCGAGAACGCGGCAAAGAAGATAGGAAAGCGAGATCCAGTGACGATAAGGGGAGTCGAGCTTCTGGATACAAAAAGCAAAGCTTCGGCTCACTCCGTCCAGATGATTTTGGTAAAACTCGATCTCACGCATGGCCTAGCGGACCTCCGTTTTTAGCACAGCCCCGAAAGAATTTGCCGACGGGCCGGGTGCAGGAATCGTGCGAGAGCGGGCACGAATCTCGCGCAAAACTTCTTGAGCTGCCGTAATGCCGATGCCCTGACGATTTTTCAGCATTTCAGTGAGACGGCTTTTGACTTCGACCACTTCATCTTCGGTAGAGCCAGCCGCCAATGCTAGATTGGACGCGTGAAGCTCCATATGTCCGCGAACAATTCCTACCGTGGAAAGTGCTTTGAGCGCGCCGAGATTTTGGACTAAGCCGACGGCCGCGCAAATTCGGCCCAGCTCTTCCGCTTTTTCCACGCCTAGGATTTTCAGCCCAAGCTTTGCCATCGGGTGGATTTTAGTCACGCCGCCGGCAGTGCCTGTCGCCATTGGGAGCTCGATCTGCCCGTGAAGATCAGAGCCTTCGCGCCACCAGCGCGTGAGCGGCTGATACGTTCCGGAGCGAGAAGCGTAGGCATGAGCTCCCGCTTCAACCGCACGCCAGTCGTTTCCGGTTGCGATCAGGATCGGATCGATTCCGTTTAAAATGCCCTTGTTATGAGTTGCGGCGCGATAAGGATCCGCGTGAGCAAAGAGAGCGGCTTCGCAAATGCCTTCGGCCATTTCTGGATTGACGTTTCTGAGGACGACCTCAGCGATCGCAAGCTTCTCATCGACGAGATTTGATAAAATGCAAAGCCCTACGGTTTCACCGGTGATTCGCGCGACTTCTGGCTTGAGCGCTTCGCAGACCTGGTTGATGAGGTTTGCGCCCATCGCGTCGCAAGGATCGCAAAGGAGATGAAGAACCATCATCGCCTGGCCATCGTCGGGTCGTTTGAGCTCGCGAAGCGTGATTTTGCGAACACCGCCACCGCGGTTCACTAGACCGGGCAAAAGCCGATTGGCCATGGCGATCAAGCCGGGGGCTTCAGCCTCGAGCAATGCCCTCACTCCAGCAGGATCCTTGACTCGAGGAAGTTGAATCTGACCGATAATCAGTTTTCCTTCCATTCGTGTCGCGAGCTCGCCCTGGCTTCGGATCCACTTTGCCATCGCGCTCGCGGCGGCGATGATCGAGGTTTCCTCGACTACCATCGGGATCAGCCGGTCTTGCCCGTCGATTCTGAAATGGGTTGCGATTCCCATGGGGAGTTGAAAATATCCGACGGAGTTCTCAATCAGATGATCTGCGATCGAGCCGGGAAGGGGGGCACCCTTCAGAAGCGAGATCTCTTCATCGGTGAGATGGCAATGAGCCTTCAAGTAATCGTGGCGCTCGTTTTGAGTCAGCTGCCTGAAACTGATGGTCATGGCGTGACCTCCAGAAGATGCGCAATCGGTTTTAGAAAAAGCTCACCGAGGTCCACCAGCAGCTGATGAAGCTTGGGCTCGGTCTTCTTAAGCTCAAGGCTCGCGATTCGAGAGCGAAGCTCGGCGATTCTGCCCAAGACCAAAGAGAGCGTTTGATAACGGTCAAAAAGAGCGAGGACTTCAGCGATTTCCTGTGAAGTCGTTTGTTCGCGAGGCTTGCGAAGCACGGTTAAAATGCGCTGGCGATCGGCCGTGTTGGCGCTCTCCAGGCATTGCGCGACCAAGATGCTGATCTTGCCTTCGGCGATATCAGTGGCCCTTTGATCGCGGCCCTTTTCACCGTAAA
>CAZCBS010000369.1:0-3982 GCA_964496965.1 uncultured Bacteriovoracaceae bacterium | reverse complement strand
ACTACAAAACCTTCCCAATATTTAGAACCTATCGAACCTTAAAAGAGCGCTTATCTTCGCTGGTCCTCCGAGAGCTCATTTTGCAAAAAAACTACAAGACTTTGTGAGCGACGACAGGCACTGCAACTGACGAGCGACGAGGTTGCGACGATGAAAAAATTTGTGACTTCGAAAAAGTTTGCTCACATTTCAGTCTCGTCTCTCCACCTTCTAGCGCAGCGAACGGGCGAGCTGTTTTGCGGCGTTGATACCTGGTACAAGTATATTCGCAGCTTCGAGTGGAAGCGTCCGTGGAACGCGACGAAAAAGAAAATCTTCAAGACGGGCATCCGAGCGACAAGACCAAACGAGCTTTGGCACGTCGACGTCACCGTAGTAAACATACGCCCCGGGTATAAGCTCTACATTCAGGCCGTGATCGATAACTTTTCCCGATTTGTTCTTGCCTGGCGAGTGACCGATGAAATCAACGGGAAGAATACGATCGAGACTCTCAATTTGGCACAGCAAACCGCCAAGAAGAAGCTCCGGAGAACGGACGACGCCACAAATGTCATGATGGATCCGGGCAGCGAAAATCGCAACGAGAGCGTGCTTGAATTCATCTCATCAAAAAATCTGATCCGAACTCTCGCACGCGTCGATATTCACTATTCGAATTCTATGATCGAAAGGCTTTTTCTCTCCCTAAAAAACAATTTTCTTTATCACCAGGGCATCCATACGATCGAAGATCTCACCAGGAAGGCAAATTTTTATTTCAAGCAGTACAACGAGGTGATTCCGCTCGCGTCTCATCGCGGAGGTACTCCCGCAGAGGTTTTTATCTCCTCGTGGCGGGAGCAGGAGCTCAATCAGCTGCGGATCAACAAAGAGCAGGCCCTGTTAGCTCGAAAGAAGAAAAATCTGGGACCGCCCTGCAACGTCTGCCCGATCTAAAGTCAGCTACTCCCTTTTTGAAAAGAAACACGCCTAGGACTTTGTCCGCTCATTCTAGCGGAACGCCGGTCTTTGGTTTTTGGCACGCGTTCGGAGTTACTTTTTCAGCTGAAATCCGACGAGGGCCCAAATGAACATGGCCGCCGAAAAATTCGGCAGTTTGGGCGCAGAAAATGTGGGGTCCGATGTTACTGTTGGATATTTTTCTTCGCGTTATCGAACGCGGATTTTTTTCGACTTCGGGCGACATCGCTAACTTTGAGATAACGCCGCGATATCAAAAGGCACTTCATTTCGGCCAGAAATTCAATTTGGGAGAAGGAAAACGTCGAAAAAATTTTGCCAAAATCGTTTTAAATAGCGCTGGGATAAGTTTGATTGAGGGGACATCCTTGGTCATCAAACTAATCGTGACGAGGCTCGGGCGAACTCCACATACTCGGATTCCGAGGCACGGAGCTCAAGCAAGCCCAATCCTGCCCATAGCTCCAATTACTGTCCAATGGATTGAACTTCCAGTTCGGAGGTATCTAATTCTGAAGAAATTGGAAGAGAGTCATTCTTCAAAGCAACTCGAAACCGTGCGCCAACTTTCTTACAATAATCTTCTGTATGGCCCTCCTCCTCGCATATTTGTTCAGGAGTGCATGGATGGCATTGGCAATAAATTTTCGATATACAAGCCTGGGCTTGACTCACTCCAAAGATCCCACAGACCAACGCAATCAGACCTAATTGATTTCTAGACATATACTTACTCCTATTTTTAAGTATCAAATTGGTTAAACAATTCACCGAGACAACATATTCAAAAGACGTTTCACTCACTTCATCGACATCTGACTGTCTGCTTCGAGAGACAGTGGCAGTTCATCAAAAAAGATCACCCTAAACGATTCATGGGACAAAACTACTCTCGAAAGAACCAAGTGTTTTTGATCAGCGCTGTCGAGGTAAAACACGACACCACCTATGGAACTCTGAGATGCGATATCTTTAATCTCCATTGAATCTAGGAGATAAGTGAACTGTTCTGAAGGATGCGCTTTTTTGGCCGCAAGATATGCAGCCCGATCGCCTGCATTGAGCGTCAATGCCAAGATGACTTGGTAATTGTGTGGCGACTTATAGACAATGTGCGAGGCAAAAATCTCATTTTCCCCGAAAAGAACCATATTGTGCTTCATCGGCATATTGGGTGACATCACCGGAGTTTCTATGGACTTAACCTCCGCGCGTGAGAGGTGCGGTAAAGCCAAACTTAAAATGAATCCGAGTATCAATGTTTTCATCATCGTCTCCTCAAAAGCTTTGGGAAATATCCGGTTTCAATTCAGCTTTTTAAACTTGCCGCTAATTCTCTTATACACCGTTTGCCAACTGCTCGGAGAGTGTAGACAATGCTCATGGCCATGAGCACCTGCTGAACAATCGATACCTCCTGGTATGTAGGCTTCTGTGTGATCTTTAATAATAGAGACGGTGATTATTTTTCCATCTTGGCTCGCATCGAAATCGAGTTCGACTGTTCTTCCCTCAATCTGACATTTGCCTGGGTCAAAATTAAAAACTGCTCCACTCAAGTCGCCTGTAAGCGTTGTGTCGATTTGGGCTAGTTCTCCAATCGACGAGTTACAGCTTGGTCCCAGTAAATCGTGACCTGAAGTGCTCGTGAAGGTTAGACTAGGAACATCTCCCTCAAGTCTAAGTAAAATTTCGCCTGTAATGCCATTGAACTCACCCTGATAGATTCCCGCAAATTCCTTTGCTTTATCTAAATATGTGGCTGGGATTTTTCCATCCGGTGTCGCAATCGAATTGCACCCGAAAAGTCCATAAGAGCCAATCAACAATCCTAAAACTGAAACCAAGGTTCTTGTCTTACTCATCTTTTTCTCCGTTTCCATTTGCGAGCACGGACTATTTTTACCGAGTATTCAAGAATGTTGAAATTGCAAACGTTGCAGTACTATATTGCAATATATGCAACCGATGAAAAAACTTAGTCGATCTATCTATGGTCCCATGACTCGATTTCCTCTCTCCTCAGATCAATGTGAAATCCTCTGCGCGCTCGACGCATGTAAATCCATTGGCGCTCTCGCTGAGTTTCTAAAGCGTGATCCGTCTGTCGTCTCAAGACAGCTAAAAAGAATCGCTGAAGCCGCTCCCGTCCTGGAGAAAATTCAAGGCCGATGGGCGATAACTCCGATAGGCCATCAGGTGATCCTGTGGACGAAAAACTCAAGCACTGCGCTCAGTCGTATTTTCAAAAAGAAGACTGTAATTCGATTGGGAGCCACACGGGAATTTGCTTCTCGGGTAATCTGTCCTCAAATCAAAACATTTCTCAATGAGACGAGCAATGGCACCGAACTTGTTTTGAATACATATGAAACGGGAATTGAGGAAGCTTTATTGTGTGGCGAAATTGATTTCGGATTTGATTGTGGACGCCCCAGAGACCCACTGGTCCAATTTAAACTTGTTGCTCAGGAAAATTTTGGAGTCTTTGGAAGCCCTGCTTTTTTCCGGTCAAAGACACCCAAAACATTGAACGACCTCTTGTCCCTTCCTAATCTTCAATATCATCGGATTCCAACTTCACGATATCTGAGGCTTGCTTCAGAAGTCCCAAACGTAGTTGGGTACTTCAATGATTTGGCAGCCATTCGGGTGACATGTTGCGCAGGCTTGGGATGGGCGATTTTACCAGAATACGCGGTTCGAAGAGAAGTAAAGGCCGGCCTATTGACGAGAGTTGACCTAGAGCGGGTTCGTGGCGATAAGTTCGGAGTTTGGTGGCTCCGTGGAGCAAGAACTCACGAAGACACTATTCAACGAGCCATTGGCTGGCTTGTACGGCAGAATCTCTAACTCGTTCGAGCCAATTTTCGGAGGAGCTACCCTGCGGTTATCTCTTGAACGCCAATCGATCGGATCGAGATTACTTTTTCTAAAATTCAGACAATTCGCCGCTCGCGGAGGTCGCGCAGTTTCCAAAAAGCCAAATCAAGAAAGGTCTTCTCAAGCTCAACCCGGA
>CAZCBS010000368.1:3017-3982 GCA_964496965.1 uncultured Bacteriovoracaceae bacterium | reverse complement strand
ATGTATTCAAGAGATGACCTTTATCGTCCGCAGCATAACAGCGATTCCATCCGTCTGTTCCGCCTACGAGATATTGTGTAGTACAAAGCGCGTCGGCAACAGGAGTCGTGTTTAGAATATGGCCATTTCCATCGGAGCTGTAGCACCGATTCCAACCGTCTAGCGCGCCTACTTCGAAACAACCTCCATGCGCGACTGAAGAAACGCATGCCAAGATTATGAGAGAGGCTAATGATTGCGCAAAGAGTCCGTTCACGTTTTTGTATAATTTGTTTTTCATACCAATCCATTTCCTTTCAATTATTAGGGAGTTAAATAACTTCGAAAGGAAAATACGACAAACCAACTCAAGTATCTCTGCACATTTTTCGTCCGCGACTGAATAGGTAAGATTTTTTAAATAAGTGGGCGATATTGTGAGTTATTTACCACAGCAATCAAACTTGAATTGAGCCAGCCTCGGCAAAGAACAATGGCCGACGTGCGGGAAATCGAAAAATATTTTTCAACATCGAGCCTGGTAAAAATAGCGCGCTCTCGCAAAAAGGAATGTCCTCGAATCACTCTTTCAGGCCTGCCAGTGCTTGTTACATCCGGCGATAACAGCCGAAGATGCAAGTCTTCCCATAAAATTTTGTAGCCTTGCTTTCTGGCTCGTTCAACTAACCTGGCCAACCGGTTCTGGTGCTGGTCAAACGAAAATAGCTCATTTGACCAAAGAAGCTCATAAAGCCTGAACTGCGGAAGTCCATATTCACCTGCGTAGATTAAATTCAAAATCAGTTCGTCCACAAGATCAAGGCCAAGTCTTGGCTTATTCCGCTTCCAGACAGTATCCGACGCCCGGTCCAGATGTCTGTCTTTTCTTACTATTTCAATATCAGATATAGAAAAAATATCTGCTGTGATGGCAGATGGATCTATTCCAAGTTGGCATAGCGGAGCATAATCCTTGCCGGCCAGCG
>CAZCBS010000368.1:0-3007 GCA_964496965.1 uncultured Bacteriovoracaceae bacterium | reverse complement strand
AAGTTTTTACACGAATTGCTGAGTGTGCTTTACTCTTCTGGGAATTTGGGCTAACAACAGTATGATCTCCATCCAGTCTTCCGGTTTTAAGGCGTGTTGAAAAAATATCGCAAATGCCCTCTTAAGAGCCGTTTCAGATTCTCTCAATCTACCCAATCTTAAAAAACAGATCCCTAGCCATTTTTGCAGGACCGCATGATCCCCCGTCTGGTCTGTATCCTGAAAAAATGACTGCGACTCTAAAAGAACCGGAAGAGCTTTTTCTGGCTCGTTAGACTCCACTAAGTATTGCCCCTTGCAACAGAGTGCGATGGCTCGAATGAGAGCGGAGGTAGACAGGAAGTGAATCCTTTCGACGCGTTTTATCGCCAATTCTCTTTGCTTTAGCCCATTGAGCGCGTGAGCCAAATAGAAATGAAGGAGCCAATCCTGATGCCAAGGTTCAGATTTCGGCAGCGGATAATCCTCACCTATGAGATCGAGGACATCCGCATATTTATCGTTACAATGATAAATCTCGACCATCTCAACCTTACTTTTCGCCCTATTTTCGGCTCGAATTCGATCAACCACTCGAAGAGCATATTTGGATGCTCCTAATATGTTAAGTATCCGCGCTTGCTGAAGCTCTAGCTTTGTTTGGGCCTCAGAGACTTTTGCGGAAAATCCTCGAATAACTCTTTCTTTGGGTAAAACCCGAAGAGCATTCGAATAATCTGTAATCTTTCTATAAAATTCAGATGCCTCGTAGATAGCTTCTGGAGACGTGCGGTGAGCCTTGATGTATCTAGGAATGAGCTGTCCCGCTCTAATGATTTCTCGACGGTGGACTGCTTCGTTGATCTCTAGCCATAAGGGGTCCATGTCCAAACTTTAGCGATGTTATGTTCTTATGCCTAGCTGAATGGTATGAGAGTTGCTCTATATCAAGGCACTATGGTCAACGATAGGATTATCCAAGCTATTTTATCCTGCTGCCTAGTCACTTACTTTGGCATCTGCCCAACTCTTGTACATGCCGGTCCACCGGTGGGAAACATCCAGGGCATCTACAACGATACTCTCGATAGTAAATCAGGAGAAGGACTCCAACGTTTTGATCCCACCCAATTTGAGTCCTTTAAAACGGATTTCCAAAAAATACTCAAATTTGTAGACAAAATTTCACCAAACCTAGCGAACGAAATTCGCAACTTTTACAGCCGTCGTGATTCTCAAAAGGTGACGTGGTGGTATGATGCGAGAAAAATTAAACATTGTCCTAAAACTAACGCGATGATGGACGATGATACGGCTGTCCAGTACGCATGCCAGGATCTCGGAACTCATCGCGTTACTGTTGACCCGCGGTGGTTAAAAGAAGTTCAGCCTGACCCCAGATTTCCCAATATGCCGAAGAGTCAAGAGGTCATGACCCTTGCGGAAAAGCAGTGCTATATGTTCCTTCATGAAGCTTTGCAAAACATCGCTCTCAATAATCATATTGGAGTCAGCAGCTATTACGCTGTCTTTAATGACTTTAAACAACCCAATACTGTCGATCCCAAGCAAATCAAGGAAGATATGATCGCTAACGGCTTCGGAATGTATCTCATTAATTCGCAGGCACCCACAAATGCTGGCGCTAAAAAGGATCAAGCTCAAAATAAGTCTAATCCATGTAGCTATGTCGCATCAGAATTCCAAGAAACGGTTTCTGCATTTGAGAAAAAGAAAGCTACAGTAACAGAAGTCACGAATTCCCTTCTAGCGGCTGAAACTCAACAACATCCAGCTCATCCTGGTTTCGCAGTAGGTACACAAGACGGGTGGAACCGATGCTATATTGCGGACGATAAAGGTCATCTCTTGAATACATCTCCCGTGGCCGACTCGTTTTGTACTACTCAGTATCTCGTAGGCGGAACGGACGGATGGAATCGCTGTTATGCTGCGGACGATAAAGGCCGTCTTTTGAACACCTCTCCCGTGGCTGACTCGCTTTGTACCACTCAATATCTCATAGGCGGAGTAAACGGATGGAAACGATGTTATGCTGCTGACGACAAAGGTCAACTCTTGAACATCTCACCAGTAGCGGATGTGAAGTGTCAATCTCACGCGGTTGGAACCAACTAATATGGTAAATAAAGCGGTCCCTGACAGAATTATCTGCGGCGAGGCAAAGCCCCGCCCACCTAAAGCGACCAGCTCACCCCAAGCCCGCTCTGAAAACGATTATAAGTATAAGTATCCGGAACCGACGAGCGATTCACGATGTAGCTCACGTCCGCAAGCAGCGTCCACTTGGAGTTGAAAGTATGCGCATGGTTGAAGCGAACCGTGTAGTTCTTGTCCGTGCGAATATCGGTGCTGTAGTCGGGGTACTTCGCCGAAGTGAAATCAAAATAGAAATTGAGGTTATCCACCGGCGTGACTTTGAAAAGATTTGAGACGCCAAGGCCGATCGTATTTTCGCGATAAGTGCCGCTGTTGGCGTGGTTGTTCTCGTAACTCAGGGACGCGCCGGGATTGAGCCATCGCATGTAATAATCAAATCGGGCGCTGGCGCGAGAAAAAATCGTCAGCCCGGACTCGCCGGAGTCTGTGTAATACTTCTGCGGACGGAAATAGACATCGAGCTCGGTTTGAATATGCCGTGAAGGCTGATAGCGAAAGAAAGGCCCAAACTCGCCGCTCAAATTGTATTTTCCGTAACTGTAGCGCGTGCTCGGATCAGTGGAGGAGCCCCCATCCTGCGGCTGATTCTGAAACATGAAATTGCCTTCGAGCTTCAGCCCCCCTTGCGTCGGATTGAGCGGAAGGTAGTTGACGTAAAGAGACAGCGTGTTGGTCGCGAACTCATAAGAGCGCGTCTCGGAGCTGAAGTTCTTGTTCGTATTGAAGCGATAGCTCGGGACGTATTTAAACGTGTCCAACGGGGCGGTCCATAGTCCTGCTCCGACAGAGATCGTGGTTTTTCCGGCCAGCTTGCCCTCTTCTTTGGTCACACCAAAGAGGCCCATTT
>CAZCBS010000367.1:0-3983 GCA_964496965.1 uncultured Bacteriovoracaceae bacterium | reverse complement strand
CTGAAAAGTCGGAATCCGACTCTCAACCCCGGCCCGCGAACCTCGCCATTCTCCCTCACTAAAATTTTCTTTCACTTCAATTTTCTTATCATCTCGACATCTTAGCGCTCTTCATTGAGTTTCATCCGCGCTGAAAACTCCGTTGGTCCATCGGTTGCTATTCGAGGCCGCAACAACAATCGATCCGAGAGGAAAATCTCGGGTCACAAACCTGGAGTAATGAAATGAAAAAAGCAAACCTGTCCCTTTTCGCTCTTCTTTTCACGGTCGCAATCGGCTTCGCCGGACAAGCACATGCTCAAGATGTTGAGCTTGGCTGGATGAACATCGATCGATGCCGCACGGTCGAATGGCGCAACGACGGAATCTTCGGCACGCCAAGCCCTACCTACCACGATTCCGAGCAACGCATGTACGCGACTCTTCACTACACCTCGATCACCGCGGAAAGCGTCGGTAATTATGTCGCAAGCTGCGCGGCCCAAGCCGCCGGCGCGGCAGGCATCACCGCGCTCATATCGGACGGTGCAGCGGCGGGCCCGGTTTTCTACGAATACCTCGAGAATTGCTTAGGCGACACTTATTACAAAATCGCCAATCTCTCCATCAGCTTCGATTCCCGATGCATGTAAAAGCTGCGGAAGTCCGGAACTCAAGGACGGGGATTTGTAGCGATCCCCGTCCTTGTTACATGAATGAAATATAAAAATGTCCACTTCAATTCAAAAACAAGCCATTGCGGCATTCTGCCTGACAAGTACTATTCTAGCGTCAGCATGTAACTCGACTTCACCTTTCTCGGAAACCACGACTCCGAACAAAACGCCCGACTCACTCGTTGCTGGCGCCGCCCCTCTGAAGCCAGCGCCGTCGGCACCACCATCCGAGAGTTGCTTAGACCAAGTGCAGCCCCTCGATCAGCCCGAAATCACGGACCTGAGCTGGTTAGAAGATTTTTCTGGAGAATACCGCCTCGAGTCCGTTCAGCTATCCGAGGCGTTGACTACGGAAAACGGTCGTATTGAATTCACGCTCGAATCCAATGCCGCCAGCAAGCTCACATCCTTCCATTGCGAAAACTCTGAGTTTCACACGGCCACCTCATTTGAGTCGACCGATCAATTCCCTTCGACGATTCGAACCAACTCGGGCGATTTTGGCGGAAATATCTACAAGATTGTCTCCGAGTTCCAGACCGAAGGCGCGGCTCCTTTCTCGCACGCTACAGCTACACTCAGCCCTGCTCCCTCTCACTTTTCATTTCGCCAGCTCCAGCAGGCGATTTTACAAAACGGAGGAAAACTCAAAATCTATCGTGTTTCCCCGGAAAGCATCGCATTGTACGCACAGGGAGAGAAATCCCGAAGCCTTTCGATTTATCGTTTGGTTGAGGACTCGACTCCTATCATTCCCAATAATCGCTGCGGGATCTCCCATGGCTCTATCCAAATCGACGGCAGTGACGCGTTCAACTTCCTGGATGAGGTGGAACGTCTGAAAGAGTACAAACTCTTGCTCGCTTCAGGGGTCTGCTCTTCACCGAACCGCCTGAGCGTGAAGGCGGGCTATATTCAGATCGATAGCATGAACTCTTTTTACTTCCTCGATGAGGAGACGAGACTTGAATATCTTCTGCAACTCCAACAAGCCGGGGCAGGTGGCGACAAATTCAATCGCTGTGGCGCAGCTCGAGGCTACGTCACGATCGACGGCAAAAGCTCCGCCTACTTCTTGGACGAAGCCGAGCGACTCAATGCTCTTCTGGATCTGATGCAAACTCCAGGGGCGTGCACACGCTGAGCACAGGTTTCGATTCGCTCTTGAATCCAGAAGCAAAGGGCTGCGCGCGCTGGTTATTTTTTTCGTAGATCGAGTTGCTCCTCGACAAGAATGGGCGGACATGGTTGAGCAAATCATTGAAGCCGCGTAACGCATCTTTTAGATGAAAATCTCAAGATAAGAAGCCGTCTTAGCCAGTCTTCTTGTATTTATCTTTGAGGTCTTCGGCAACATCCTCGACCTTGTCCTTGATGTCTCCCAGCGCGCCTTCGCCTTTGCCTTTTAGATTTTGAAACTTGCCTTCTGACTTAAGCTCGTTGCCTTTCGCCTCAGCAGAATCCGTATTGCCGTGCTCTAAAGCTTCGCCGGTTTTTTCTTTCGCTTTTCCGACGATCTCATCGAACTTGCCCTTCATCTTATCTCTAAAGCCGCTCATGAGGATATCCTCCTAACCAAATAACGCAGCAAGACGCGTACCGGTTATAAAGGCGCCACAAGCTCGCTCTTCTTCATCACTTCACACTGTTGCCGCGTGATCACGTCTTTAAATAATTCAGGCCGCTCAGCTAAAAAGTTTTGCGACCCATCGTTCAAATGGCCGCTGTTTCCGAGAATATGCCCGAGCTCATGAGCTTCATCGCTGAAGTTTGGAAAATTCCAAGGCTTGCTCGGATCATCGTTGAGAGCAGACGACATCCAGATCGAGCCGAAAGTCACCCCGTCCCGACCGACTTTAAACTCAGGCTCAGCATAGGAGTCGTTTAACTCCATATTGGACCGAACGTAAAAGAAGACCGGCCTGCTCTTTATGGGGAGTGCTTCCATGATTCTTGATTCTTTGTCGCCAGGCCGTCTTTTTATTCCATCCACATCAACCCATCCATTGGGCGCGTCGCACTCAACAACATCGACTGCCTGAATTTTTATTCCACATTGCGAATAGACTTCGGCAAGGCGCTGAAAGCGGTATTTGACGTCTTCTTTTTTCCAACGCGCATTTCTGAAAATCACCGATGTGATCTTGATGCCGTGAGTAAAGACTCCTGCCTTACCGTTAGATGCCGGATAAAGAACACTCTCCGACCAGGACTCTATTTTTGGATTTTTGAAACCTGCTTGATTCCAACGTTTGATTTCGCGAGCCTGAGTGCTTTGAGGCGTGGATCCTGGTTCAGCATGGGCAGCTGAAGCGATGATCGTCAGTGCATTTAATAGAAAATATGTAAATTGCGGGATCACTTCTAAGTTATCGGAACTTGGACAGACCCCTTGATGACGATTTTTTGACGCTCCTCGGAATTCATGAATTTCAAAAATAAAATTCCTGAAAAATATCCACTCTTTCACCGACAAGCTCTCTATGGGCAGCTTCTCAAAAAAAACAGGCCAAGCGTGCGTGTTTTTTTCGGCAGTTTCACTCCTCGTTGGATGGAGTGGAGCATGGTTGGTCTTAAACCTTGTGCCTCTCGCCTATTCAGCCTCTTTCGAGCAGAAGCTCGAAGATATCGTCGGAAGCAGAATTCCATCCGTAGCGGAGCTCCAAGTCATCCGTGAGGAGGCGACTCGTCGCGGGCTTCACGCATGGCTTTTCGGCGGTACCGCGTCTGCATTTGGACACTACGTGATGTCGGACGTTAGAAGAAGTTTAGGCGAATCCAGTTACCTCGCGGACCACTTCGACTATGACTACACTCACATCTTTCGATCCAGTCAAGATTTCGATCTAGTGATCGACGGAACCGCTGAACAAGCGAAGGAGCTCCAAGAGGCTCTTTCAGCCAAACTCCCGCATCTGAAGGCTTCCAAGGATGTCTGGGATATTCGCACGCTCCGAGTCCCATCGGGAAAAAACATGGCGCTATTGAACAACGCCGATTACTTGAACCAAAATAATGACTCAAACTCGACCGGTATGATCGAGCTGACGGAGCCCGCGCCGGGCGAGTCCTCAGTCCGCGATCTCAAGGATTGGGGGTCCAAGGATACCCTTTTTGCACAAGATATCCGCCAAGGCAGCATCACCTATTATCATTCGCCCGGTCACGCAGAGACATCGAGGTTTCGCAAGGGACTCAATCCCGAGATCCTCTCCGTGATCCGGTATTTTACAAAGATTTTTCAGTACGACCTGAAACCTCGCCCCGAGGACTTCGCCGTAACGCAAAAGATCATTGATGAGTTTAATCCCTCCTCAATCAACAACG
>CAZCBS010000366.1:0-3984 GCA_964496965.1 uncultured Bacteriovoracaceae bacterium | reverse complement strand
CTAAAATCATCGAGAAAAATACGACGATTCCGACCAAGAAATCCCAAGTCTTCTCGACCGCCGAGGATAATCAGGGTGCCGTGACGGTTCACGTATTACAAGGCGAGCGGGAGTTCGCCGAGCACAACAAATCGCTTGGGCGCTTCAACCTCGAGGGCATCCCCCCTGCTCCGCGCGGGCTTCCGCAGATCGAAGTGACTTTCGATATCGACGCCAACGGCATTGTTCATGTCGGCGCAAAGGACAAGGCGACTGGAAAAGAGCAGTCGATTCGAATCCAAGCTTCTGGCGGCCTCAACGAAGAAGAGATCAAGCGCATGCAACGCGAAGCGGAAGCTCATCGCACGGAAGACGAGGAACGGAAAAAACGCGTGGAAGCCAGAAATCAGTTGGATGGAATGATCTACACTGTCGAACATACGTTCAAGGAAAGTGGATCGAAGCTGGATTCCGCGATCAAGCAAGAGGTCGAAGCGGCAGTTCAAGAAGCCAAGAAGCATCTGGACAGCCAAGATATTGGTGAGGTTCAGCAAGCAACAGAAGCGCTGACTCGGACCGCCCAGAAAATGTCTGAACAACTTTATCAACCCGAAAAGCCTGGTGAGAAAGCCGCCGGCGGAAAGCCAGATGATACGATGGACGCGGATTTCAAAGAAGTGAGTTAGCTTCAGAAATAACTAATCGCCGCCCGAGTAGGTGCAATCATGTTTTCAAATGTGAGCTGGCTCAGTTCGATCCGAGCCTACGCCTTTCATCTGCCGCTCTTGCTCAAATTCGCACTAGGAATGGCGCTCATCATCGGCATCCCGCCTTTGTGCCGACGCATTCACTTGCCATCCGTAGTCGGATTACTTTTGTCCGGAGTCTTCTTCGGACCCTACGGCGTCGATCTAGTCGGCGAGCACCGTCCCGTCGCGGACTTCCTTGCGGAGTTGGGAAAACTACTCTTGATGTTCTTTGCTGGACTCGAGGTTGACCTCGCTCTATTCAAAAAAGTCCAGCGCCGATCCATCACGTTCGGAATCGTCACCACGACGGTTCCTCTCATTTTCGGAACTGCCGTCGGACTTGCGTTCGGTTACAGTACGATCGCGGCGATTGTCATCGGCTCATTGTTGGCCTCGCACACGTTGCTGGCGCTTCCTATCCTCAGCCGGACCGGAGCGACTCGCCTTGAGCCGGCGACAATCACCGTCGGCGCTACAGTCATGTCGGACACTCTGTCGCTGATCGTTTTTGCAATCTGCTTGTCAACTTATGTCAGTGGATTTTCCACTTCACAGCTGCTCCTGCAAATCACCGAGATCATCATATTTGTCCCACTGATCCTATTGGGCTTAGGGCGATTCGGGGGATATGCCCTGAAAAAAGTGGAAAAAGATGAAGACGCTCACTTCATTCTCATGCTGGCGATCGTGGCAGTGGCGGCTCTTCTCGCGGATGCCATCAATCTTCCAGGCATCGTGGGTGCTTTTCTTGCCGGGCTCTCCGTCAACGAGGCGGTCCGAAACCAGCCCTCTAAGGAAAAACTCGAGTTCTTCGGAAACTCGTTTTTTATTCCGATTTTTTTCATCACGACCGGTTTTCTAATCAACCCTTCGCTGTTTTTGGCCAACATCGCCTCGCATCTCACTCTTGTGGTGAGCATCATACTCGCGCTGATCGTCGGCAAAGGAATCGCCGCGTATTCCGTAAGCCGGGCCTTTCATTATTCTCGCATCGCCTTCATGACTATTTGGTCACTTACCCTGCCTCAGGTCGCGGCGACGCTGGCAGCGGCATTGGTCGCATACAAGACATTTGACCCCGCGGGCAAAAGACTGGTCAATGAGGATCTGCTCAACGTGGTCCTGGTGCTCATGCTCACCACGTCCATCATAGGACCGGTTTTTACGGAGCGTTTCGCTCCTCGCCTGGTTAAGGAATCCAAAAAAACGAACGACACCCGCAACGCGGCTTGATTAGGATGAGCAAACCTTAGTAGGCGAAATTCAAACTTGAGTTCTCGCCGCTTTTTACCAAAGCGCGCACCGATTTTTTGGCGCCATAGGTTGACCTGCTTGGCAGCCAAAGTCGCGGGCAAACTCGGGACGGTTCATGACTACGCCGTTCACACGGAATTCAGCCGGAGGATGCTCGTTGGATGTCATCTGGTTGATGAGGCTTGCAGTCGTCGATTTGGTGCACCAGCTCTGGCCATAAGCAATCCAATACTGCTGGCGTTCACTGTATTTACCTGCCCCCCATGCTGGAGCCTCAGCCCGGGTATTGAGAATCGCTTCGAGCGCCATGTATCCAAGCTTCACGCCGCCTTGGTCCGCGATGTTTTCGGTGATGGTTTGTTTCCCTTTCACGAACATTCCAGCTTGCTGGACTTTGTACTGATTGGCCTGGTCAATGTAGCACTGGGTGCGTTGGTCAAAATCCTGGGATACCGAAGGAGTCCACCAGTCCAACAGATTTCCATGGCCATCATAGTGATGCCCGTCTTTATCGAAACCATGTGTAAGCTCGTGACCGATGGTGCCTCCGCCGAACGCGCCAAGATTGACGCCGTCATTGGCCTGCAGATCAAACGACGGTGGCTGGAGGATCCCATACGGAAAGTTGAACTGATTATTGGAAGGGTCGTAATATGCGTTCACTTCCCAAGGCATCATGGACCATTCGGTCAGATCCACCGGCTGTCCGATTTTTGCGAGCTGTCTCGCAAATTCAAAGCTGTTGAGAGCTTCATCGTTGACAAGCGCTGACTTGCGATTCATTTGAAGCGCATCGTAATTGCGGAATTTCTCGGGAGCTCCGACTTTTCTGCTGAGAAGCGAAAGCTTTTCCATAGCGGCCGATGCCGTGGCTTGATCCAACCAGCCCAACTGCTGAAGATCGATCGCAAAAGTGCCCTTGATGAGATCGATGTACTCGTTGGTTTTCTTTTTGATCTGCTCTCCGTCGAAAGAACGAGTATAGGCCTCCGCAAGCGCGTAGTTCAAAGGATTACTTTCGATCTTTTGCGTGCAGTACTTCCATCGGACCTGTGGAGTTTTTTGGCCCTGAAGGACGCCGTGGAAGAAACGGAAATTTTCCGCTTCAAGTTTTGCATCCAGATTAGCCGCCGACGCGCGGATATATTGCCAACCCAAGTAAGCCTGAATATCGCTCCAGCTCGACTTGGCAAGAAGCTCGTCCACTCGCTGTAAAAACTCGGGCTCCATGATGTTGAACGATTGGAGACCCTGTGTACCGACTTCTTTCAAGTAGGTATCCCAGTCAAAGTGCGGCATCAACGCCCTGAGCTCGCCCAAAGTCATCGGGTGATTTGTCTTGGTCGGATCAAAGCTGTCATCGAGCGAATACGCTGCTTCAGCCAATTGATGCTCGAATTGAAAAATTCCGTCCGCTTGTTTTTTCGAGGCATTCGCGTCGCTTCCGAGCATCTGAAGCGTCGATGAAATGTGCGAGATAAACTCGGTCACGACTGAGGCATATTCGTCAGACAGATAGTAGTCGCGATTGGGCAGCGACATTCCGCCCTTGTCTACGAACGGGATCACGCGGCTCGAATCATTGAAATCCTGTGCTGATGCTAAGGAGAAAAGAACATCGGCGCCACTCTTGTGGAGCCGAGCGATCACTCGCGCAAGCGCCTGACTGTCGTTGATCAGTTGGATTTCGGACATGCGCGAATCAAATAGCGCGCGCGAATCGCCGAGCTGCGCATCTTTGTTCATGCAGCTCCAATAAAAGTCGTTGAGCTTCTGGCCGGTTGCGGGATCCGCGAGAATACTATTCAACGTGACATCGATCTGATCACCCAGCGCAGTACCGGCGCGATAAACCCCCTTTTTGTCCGCGGGAATTACCGTCGAATCGAGCCAGTTGCCGCACGCAAACTGATAGAAGTCGACGCACGGATCAACACTCGGCCTGCCACCTTGGCCATCTTTCAAAGCAGTCTCATCGATAACCGGTGGAATCGGCGAGACA
>CAZCBS010000365.1:0-3991 GCA_964496965.1 uncultured Bacteriovoracaceae bacterium | reverse complement strand
GGTCAGTCGCGTAAGAGCTTGTTCGAAGCGTCGCCATTTTCGGCGAACTCTCCGACCAATCCAGCTCCTGCGGCTCCTGCTGCGCCACAAGGCGCGGCGGCTCCAGAGAGCAAGCCGGCAGCACCGGCTGCTCCTGCTCAACCGCAGCACTAAGTCGTAGATACTTAGGCAGATCAAGATCAAGACGCCCAGCCCCTCAAAAGGCTGGGCGTTTTTTTTAGAATCCGAGTTCCTGTAAAAGTTCCTTCCAATCACAGATCAAGATTTTATCGATGCTTCGACGTTTCTCTTTAGGAGCAACGGCGATGCATCGATGAACTTGCGGATAGTATTCACGGAAAGCCCGGAGGCCAGTGAGGTCCGAGGAGTGGATTTGACCGCTTTTGACTTCGATCGCCCATATTTTTCCGTTTAATTTGAGAATGAAATCGACCTCAAGTCCGTGGCGAGTTCGAAAGAATGAAATCTCGATGGTTTGATCGAGAGCTTGCGCCGAGTTTCGAATTTGGGAATAGATAAAGTGCTCAAAGAGCGCTCCCATCCGATCGGGACTCGCTTCGAAATTTCCAAGGAGGCCGTTCAGTACGCCGATATCAAAAAAGTAGAGCTTCGGATGCTTGATCGTATCGATGTTTTGCGCGCCTTCGAAAACCGGAACTCGGTGCGCGATCATCGTATCTTCCAAGATCTCGACAAAGCGAACCGTGCTGGTTCGCGAAAGTTTCGCTTTCGATGAGATTTTTGAAAAATCGACGATATCTCCTGAGACCTGAGCTACTGCTCCAAGAAAGCGGGCAAAGCCGGGAATGCTTCGAGCTAAAGCTTCAGCCTGGATTTCTTCCTTCAAGTAAGTCGCCGAGTAAGTCTCCAGCAGCTTCTTGCTGATGGAGGAATGGGTTTCAAGATAAGGCTCGGGAAGCAAACCGAAGCTGAGTGCTTTTTTCAGATCGATTTCATAATCCAGTTCTTGGGCGCAGAGCCCGGCCATCTGATAAGAGAAAACCCGGCCTGGAAGCAAGTTTGCTTGTCCTCGTTTCAGCTTCCGAGCGCTGGATCTCGATAAGTAAAAGCGAACAGGCTTTTTTGATTTGGATTGATCGATGATCGCCTGAACGCTGTTGAGCAGGGACGGAATTCGTTGCACCTCATCGATGAAAATCGATTTTGGTTTTCTCTCATTGATGACCGATTCGAAAAGCTCGGGATCGGATGAATATCTCAGAAATTCGGTTTCGGACGCGAGATTGATCGTCAGCTCGGGGTCTAAACTGTTCAATAGCGTGGATTTGCCCGTCTGCCTGGGGCCGAGAAGCAAGACGCTTTTAGGAGATTGAGCAATGGTCGCCTTTAGTAATCTGCTTATCATGTGGTTATTTTAACCGTAAAAATGACCACATGGTATACAAATATTCAAAACCATCTAAGTCCCGAATTTGCATAAGCAAGTCAGGCTATGCGCATCGCTCTTGTCGCCCCACTTTTTGAAAGCGTCCCGCCGCGACTCTATGGAGGCACCGAGCGCGTTATTTATAATCTCTGCCAGGGCCTGACACAGGCGGGAGTAGAAGTCACCCTTTTCGCATCTGGGGATTCTGCAGTTCCTTGTCGCACATTTCCGGTGATCAAAGAAGCGCTGCGTTTGCGCGCTGAGCCCATCTCTGATCCTTATGCCTATAACCTCAAGCTGCTTGCATCGGTCGCCGAGCGGGCGAATGAATTTGATGTGATTCATAATCATCACGATTATTGGATGCTGCCGCTCACTCGCATGACGCATCGGCCACTTCTCACCACTCTTCATGGGCGGCTTGACTTACCGGATGTCGAAGAAGCTTTTTTACCGTATTCCGAAGCACATTATGTTTCGATCAGCGAGTCCCAGCGTCGGCCCATGCCTTGGCTTCGATGGATCAAAACGATTCACCATGGATTGGATCTTTCAAAGTTCGAGTTCTATCCGCGTCCCGGAAAATATCTCGCGTTCCTAGGTCGCATCTCCGATCACAAACGCCCCGATTGGGCGATTGAGATCGCCAAGAAAGCGGGCATTCCGCTGAAGATGGCCGCTAAAATCGAAGGCAAAGAAATGCAAGATTACTTCGATACGCGAGTCAAACCTCATCTGGATGGGCGCAATATTGAGTATGTCGGAGAAATCTCGGATCGAGAGAAATCTGAATTTTTGGGAAATGCGCTGGGATTGGTCTTTCCGATCGATTGGCCCGAGCCCTTCGGGCTAGTGATGATCGAATCGCTCGCCTGCGGCACTCCGATTTTGGGAAGACCTGTTGGCGCCGCGGCCGAGGTACTGAAAGACGGTATCACAGGCTATGTCAGCATGAATATTGGCGAGCTTGCCAAACGAGTGAGGGATTTAGAGTCGTTCGATCGTCTGGGATGCCGACAATGGGTTGAGAGAGGTTATTCCTTGCAGCGCATGACGGAGGATTACATCCATGTCTATCGACAACTCGCGGGCGATCCAGCGGGACGAAGAGCCCGAACAACATCCCAGTCGTTCGAACGGCGGAGATCCGATCGTTATCGACGGAATTTCATACATTCCGTCCAACGTGTTGCTGACGGGAATTCCTAAAGTCAGTTTTAAAGACAATCTCTCATTCGCGGTCGTCGACACCTTGGGCGAATCGCCTCGCCTGTACACGTCTAATTCTGAGCTAGGTTTTTACTGTCGCGACACGCGCTATCTTCAAACTTGGGAAATGACATTTAACGGGCAGCGTCCGGTCGCGCTCGCGCATGAGCTGAAGTTTCGTGGCAATACCGTTGTTTTCTCGATGACCAATCGAGACATGCCTCGCATCGATGGCAAAGGTCGTATTCAGCGCGAGAAACTCTTGATCCGGCGAGTGCTCGCTCTGCATAACGATGCAGTTTTTGAAACGGTAGAGATTCGCAATTTCGACAACCAGGCGGTCGAGCTTCAGATTGAGCAATGGGCGGGCGGAAAGTTCGATGATCTCTTTGAAGTCCGTGGCTTTTGGCGTCCCAAGCGTGGAAAGATGCTTGCGCCGATCGAGGAAACGCTTCCAGGAAATCGGCGAATGACGGTTCTTCAGTATGAAGGTCTCGATGGAAAAACTCGAAAAACCTATCTTTTACGTTATTTCAATTCGGAAAAAATCCGGCTTTCGCCGACGCTCGTCGGCTATTTCACGCAAGTGACGGTTCCTCCAAAGGGCACCGTATTTCTTAAGACTCAAGTTTCGTTCGATCATCCTCCGCAAGAGACTTTTCTTGGATCTGCTTTTGATGGCCTCACTGTCGCGGAGAAAATGAGCCTTCTTGGAAAAGAGGCGGAGTCTTTTCCGTTTTGGTCCCTGACCATGAAGACCGACAACAGCATGATGAATCGCGCGATTCAAAACGCGCAGACTGATATCTTCACGCTGTTGACCGAGGAAGAAGGCGGGATTCATTATCCCTACGCGGGAATTCCCTGGTTTTCCGCACCATTTGGCCGCGATGGATTGATTACGGCCTATCAGCTTGTGCCTTGGTATCCGGAGTTCGCGCGCGGAGTTTTAGAGTATGTCTTCAAAACGCTGGGCAGTCGTGACGAGCCTTTCACGGATGAACAACCAGGAAAAGTCTTTCATGAGATGAGGCGTGGCGAGATGGCGCAGACTCGCGAGGTGCCGTTCATTCCGTATTACGGATCGGTGGATTCGACGCCGCTCGCGCTCATTCTTCTTTACGAATACATTCGTTGGACAATGGATCTTGAGAGCCTCAAGCGTTGGTGGCCAGAAGCCTTGCGCGCGATGGCTTGGATCGAGAAGTGGGGGGATTGCGACGGCGACGGTTTTCTGGAGTACGCGAAACGTTCACCCACGGGGTTGATCAATCAAGGCTGGAAAGACTCGCATGATTCGGTCATGCATGATGACGGCACGCTTGCGCATGCGCCCATTCGTCTTTGCGAAGTTCAAGGCTACGCTTTCCGCGCGCGGATCGCGATGAGCGGCCT
>CAZCBS010000364.1:0-3994 GCA_964496965.1 uncultured Bacteriovoracaceae bacterium | reverse complement strand
CTGGTGGTTTGGTCGAAGCTTCGGCTTTTGAAGGGAAGGGATGACAAAGATCTTCTGGGTGCGATTCGCGATGTGCACCAGCTTGTGCAATTGATCATGACTAACGAAAATCCAGCGGCCTCCGTGGCGGCGCTTGAGATTTTTGGATTAGAGCAACGGTTGGTTGAGTCGATGCATGAACTCAATGGCGGGCAAGGTGAGCTCAGTGCTCTTGCGCTCGGAGATCGCCAGCGAGCCTCGCGCTATCTTCTTTCCTTCGATCAGCTGCTGGACCCTCGGTTTTCTTCGGAATTTTTTGACCAGGTCGCCGCACTTCCTGCTGGAATCTGTCAAAGAGTTCATTCGGGAATGGCTCGCGTCTTAAATTTGCGCGTTATCAATCGTCAGGAGTTTGCGGAGCATTATGCACGTCTGGATGCCTTGGTTCGGCGGACGGAGTCTTCCTGCCGCCATGGCTATGTTCGAAGGATGTGGGAGGATTCTCGGTTTTTAGGGATTTTTAGAGCGGGGGAGGATATTTTCAAAACTTTCAAAGCGCTTCAAGCAAGTGCATCTTCTCAATCCGGACAAAACGGTTTGCCAGCGGAGAAGTATCCTTTGCCAACAATCGCGACAGTGGAAGATCTTCAAAGGCATCCGGCTTTAGGCAGTACACTCTCTTATTTTTTGCTGTCTTCAGAGCCGTCACAGCCGCTTCAAGGTTACGGAAATTAGACGTCAAATTAAACATCAAGGACGACAGTAGCGACCCACTCAGAACCGACCTGGCGAACTTCGAACTGATGCTGGGTCACGGCTTTGACATCCGTGAGAAGCTCCTGTTTTTCGTGATCGATGAGCTCACCCACCAGATGGACTCTGAGGTTCCATTGCGGGCCGCTTTGTTTTAGCTCGAGCTTATCCACGCGAAGAAGCAATCGGTCCGCGTCCTTGAAAAAAAGGAGTTTTTCTAAAAACTCGTGAAGAAGCTGGGCGATCGCCGCATTGGGATCATGACTTGCCGCCGTAAGATCGATCAGCCTGGTATCGTGAGGCTGCAGGGCTTCAGGCTCTCGAACCATCACGGCGAGAGTTGCATGAGCCGCTTCGCGAAAAAGCGCGTCGAGAGTTGCGCTTCGAACTTCAAACGCCGTATCCGCCCAGGTAATATGATCGAGGTATCGGTAACTCAATTTAGCCTTTCACGTTCCCGACAGGAACAAATCGACAAACGGGTTCGCTGATGCCGGCCTTGCGCGCGGCTGCGACCACTTCGTCGATGTTTTTGTAAGCGTCGCCTGCCTCTTCTGCAAGTGCAGCATACGAGGTGCTTCGGACATAAATTCCATTCTTTTCCATTTTTCGCGCAAGCTCGCGCCCAGGGAACATTTTCTTGGCTTGATGCCTGCTCATCGTGCGACCGCTTCCGTGTGCGGTACTGAAAAACGTCGAGGCGCCCGAGCGAACTCCTGCAAGCAGGTATGAGCCCGTTTCCATGCTTTCCCCGATGATCACGGCTTGTCCGGTTTTGCGATGCGCGGGCGGGATGTCCATGGCTCCCGGCGCGAAAGCGCGTGTCGCTCCTTTTCGATGTACCAAAAGCTGTCTTCGATTTCCGTCGATTTCGTGTTCTTCGAGGCGCGCCGTGTTATGTGCGACGTCGTAGACCATCTGAAGCCCAAGATCGGCTGGATCGCGTGCGAACTGATCCGAAAAGACCTCACGAATCCGGTGTAAAATCACTTGCCGGTTCGCAAACGACATATTGATCGCGCATTTCATCGCGGCGAAATACGCCTGTCCCTCAGGAGATTGAAACGGCGCCGCGGCCAGTTCTTTATCTTTGACTCGAATGTCGTATTTATTCTCCATGACTTCGAGAAATATTTTGAGATAGTCGGTTGCGATCTGATGGCCAAAGCCTCGGCTTCCGCAGTGAAACATCACCACGACTTGGCCGGGAAAGATTCCAAATGCTTCGGCGAGTCCTGGATTGTAGATGTTTTCTGGTTTGACGACTTGGATCTCAAGATAATGATTTCCCGAACCCAAAGTGCCGAGATGATGCATTCCTCTTTTCCAGGCAGTTTCACTCACCGCATCGGGATTGGCGCCCGGCGTGCATCCTTGATCTTCCGTTAGTTCAAGATCTTCTTTCCATGCGTAGCCGTTTTTCAGGCACCAACGCGAGCCTTGCGCGGCGACTTCCCGGAAATCATCCTCACTCAGTTTGACAAAGCCTGAGCTTCCAACGCCTGCAGGAACTCGTTTGAAAAGATCATCGACCAGCGATCGTAGTTTGGGTTTCACTTCGTTCCAATGCAGACGTGTTTTTACAAGCCGCATGCCACAGTTAATATCAAAGCCGATTCCACCGGGCGAAATCACGCCGGAGCGAGGATCCATGGCCGCCACTCCGCCGATCGGAAATCCATAGCCCGAGTGAGCGTCCGGCATGCAGTACGCGGCCTCGACGATTCCTGGAAGGGTCGCGACGTTCGTGATTTGTTCGATGACTGCCGCATCCAGGTGATCGAGAAGTTCAGGCGTTCCGATCAGCCGTGCGGGGACGCGCATTCCTTCTTTATACGAAGTCGGAATTTCCCAAAGGGTTTCTGAAATTCTTCTTCCTGCCGAGATCATGCAAGAAGAATTCAAGATCTCGGGGCCACCCAGGGAACGTCCGGGACATTGGTGAGATGGTTTGCGTAGCGGGCCGTCACAAAGAGGTAGTCGCTGAGTCGATTGATGTATTTCAAAACGGCAGGCCGGCAAGGTTCCGCGCGGTGAAGTCCGGTGAGCTCTCGTTCAGCGCGTCTGCTGACGGTTCGAGAGAAATGCAGAAGCGAAGAGAGTCGAATTCCGCCCGGAAGAATGAATGTCTTCAGAGGCGGCAATCGACTTTCCATTTCGTCGATTTCTTTTTCCATCGTCTCCACATGCGAATCTTCAATCAGCGCCGTAGGAACCGATTTGTTTCGCGGAGTCGCCAGTTCTGCGCCCAGTTGAAAAAGCTCGCCTTGAAGACGCAGGATGCGGGTCGCGATATCCTTCGGCACGCCAGGTTCTGAAAGAGCTAAACCCAGTGTTGCGTTCAGTTCGTCAATCGTTCCGTAGGTTCGAATCCGATGATCGTCCTTGGGGACTCGCACATTTCCAAAAAGCCCGGTTTCGCCTGCATCGCCTTGTTTCGTGTAAATTTTCATAAGTAAATGAAATCCGAAGGGCTATTAGGCCACTTTTATTTCAAGAGATCAAGCCTTACAAACTGGTACCTATAATTGGGTAATTACAGTGTTCCAGTACAGAAACCATATCTCACCTCACTTTTTTCTAAAAACCGAGGCACTCGAGATCAAGTCTCGTGCCAGGATTGAAATTTGTGAACATGAAATGCGAGTATTAGTCGCGAGAAACCGTAAGTACCTGATTGTGATAGGCTACATAAATGGCAAGATGGGCTTCGAGTCGATCCGGTCGTTTCGTCGTGCACCACGTTCTTCGAAAGAGTCGGTTCACGTTCGCTCTCAGCATCGCGCACGTGTGATTGAGATCGAAGAGCGGATCGTTTCCAATCTTCTTGAGCTCTCCTTGGCCCACGACGCAACCTCGCCTGCCTTTTACCGCTTCATGTGAAATGCTGGGGAAGTGCCGCTTCACCCAGTTTGGATATTTCGGGTTTTGATCCGAAAGCATCTGAGCTTTGGGCTGAATCACGCCTGATAACTCAGATAAGAGCGAATCCACCGCAGCCGCTCGATGATCTTCTCTTTTTCCATATTTTTTGCGGGAAATCTCAGCTAGCGGTCCTTTGGCTGGCATTTGAGCAACGCGAACACTCAAAATCTTTCGGCTTTCTGCTTCAACGATCAAAGGAATACTGAGCGGAAGGCATTTTGATCTTTCGAAAGTCTCCATCTCGTCAAATTGAACGCTTGTTACTTTGTTTTTCGAGTTCCGCAGAGATTCGAGAAATTCTTGTTGTGACTGCTTAGCCTGGTCGGCAAGAAAGAGA
>CAZCBS010000363.1:0-4029 GCA_964496965.1 uncultured Bacteriovoracaceae bacterium | reverse complement strand
CCCGTCAACACCCGACCCATCCAAACGACACCGTGAAATATCTACCGACCAACAAAGAAAAGTCCTACCCAGAGACCGCGGTGGCTGTACCTAAAAAAATCCAAAAACAGGAAGGGTGTGCCAATCTAGACATGGTCTGCACTTTGACCACATTAGCCCGTTTAGCCGCGGCGGAGAAAATACAGCGGATAATCTTACCCTGCGGTGTGGAGCGCATAATCGTTTCAGAGCTGAGCAAATGGGACTCTTTCGTCCGGCTTAATTTTGCTACACGCTCCTCTAAGCCGCCAGAGCAACCCGCTCTTAGAGTTAGCTATTAGAGAACCCCTAGAGAGTGCGCGTAGGCTGGCGCATCCGTGCAAGCGCTGCGATCATATCTCCGCGGACTTTTTCGATCAGCACATCCATTTCCTCGTGCCCAGCCGAGATCTGCTTCCCGGCAACATCTTGCTCTTCAATGACATCGTGTCCTCCAACTTTGCGCTGAATTTCTTCAGCGCCTACTGGAGGCAAGAACAACAGGCGAATCACGCCGGGCTTTGGCAGAAAGCGATTGCGCGGCAAAAGCTGAAAGGCTCCATCAACAACGATTGGATAAATCGGAGCACCCGCTTCTTTCGCGATGTGAAAGGCGCCTTTTTTGAAACGCAGGATATCGCCCTTGAAAGTTCGAGTTCCTTCGACCGCGATAAAAAGAGAGCGCTGCTCGCGCCGGATTTTCTCGCCTACTCCTGCAAGCGCTTGCAAAGCCTTGCTATGGTTCTTGCGATCCACCCGGACAAATCCAAAAGCCCACCAAGCGAGATTGATGATCGGAATGAAAATCACTTCTTTCTTTCCAATCGCCATCGAAGCAGGAGGCGCGATCGCCGCTGTCCACAATATATCGAGCGCGCTTTGATGATTGATGATCACCACGCGCCCGCGACGATCCGTCATGGGATTCTCGTTCACGAGCTCAAGCCGGATTCCCAAAATCGAAAGAATCGCTTTTCCCCAAAAACGAATAGAACCCGTGACCCAGCTCTCAGGAAACGACTTAAACGATAATACATAGGCAAACACGACCACCGGCCAATAAACGATCGTAAAAACCCATGCGATTAAAACACGTGACAAGCTCATGAGCCGCGCGCCCCTTTGCGCACATCAAGTGCACACCACCGGGCACATCACCGGACTTCAGTGCGCATCAACGATAGGCCCCGTGATTTTCTTCGGAGCCTTGATCAAAGCGAGCGGAATCACACCGCAAGCTACAATGATCATAATCACCCAACAGATTTGTTCAAAGCTCAGAATGAAAACCTGCTGAGCGACTCGGCCCGCGATACTTTTGGTCGCAATCAGCTGATAGTTCCAGAAGCCGATTTGACCGCTTAAGCGAGAGACTGGCAAAGCATGCGCCTGATTAGCGGCCTGGATCACAGAGAGATTGAAAGCGTTCACCTTTTCGAGAATGTCATTATAGTGTTGAGCGCCAAATCGAGTCAAAAGCGCATCCAAAGACGAAATACCGATGCTTCCGCCCATTTGACGGAAAAAGTTCTGCATCCCCGCAACCTGACCCAGCTCCTCGCCACGGAACGCACCCAAGACCATTTGATTGATCGGCACAAAGAGAAAAGCCATCGCCACACCGCGCACAATCAACGGCAAATAAATATCATGAGCTCCCGTCTGTGACGTAAAGCGAGTCATTAAAAAGATCGCGACCTCGCCCAAGATCAGCCCGACGAGAACCAAGGCTTTCGGATTAAACTTCTTGAGCATCATTCCGACCGGCAACATAAAGAGTGCCGTCGCGGCCGACCCCGGAATAAAGAGCTCGCCCGTCTGAGTCGCAGACATCTGATTGATCACCCGAGATACGAAAATCGGAACTACAAATGTGAGCGAATAGAGCATGATTCCAAGCATGAGCATCAATGCCGTTCCGGAACGAACGATCGCGTTCTTGAAAAGGCGAAGATTCATGATCGGATTTGGAATCCTGAGCTCCCACCAGATGAAAGAAGCCGTCCCTAAAACCGCGAAAACCGCGCAAGCCCGAATCGTATTGGAATCCCACCAGCCATCGGCTTCGCCACGCTCCAGCATGTACTGAAAACAGCCCACCCCGACGCAGAGAAAGAGAAGCCCCCACCAGTCGATTCCATGACGAGGACCAGCTTTAGCCTGTGTCTGATAAGAAGCGTCCTCGACATTGACCCAAGCCATCACGCTCGCCAAAAGCCCTAGCGGCACATTGACGTTGAAGATCGAGCGCCAACCGAAATTATCCGTGAGATACCCGCCGAGCGTGGGCCCCAATGCCGGACCGACCATGACGCTCATCCCGAAAATGGCCATCGCCATCCCCGCCTTCTCGCGCGGAAACTGCTCCTGGATCAATGTTTGGGAAGTCGGAAGAAGAGAACCCCCCGCAAGCCCCTGAAGGATTCTAAAAAAGACGAGAAAGAAAAGATTAGGCGCCATTCCGCAGGCGAATGAGGCGATGGTAAAAATCAAAATCGCGGTCGTGAAATACTTTCTGCGCCCCAACCGAGTTCCCAACCATGCGGCGATTGGAAGAACGATCGAGTTCGCGATCATGTAACCCGTCGTCACCCAGCTGATCTCATCGAGTGTCGCCCCGATATTTCCCATCATGGTCGGGATCGCGACGTTCACAATCGAAGAATCGATGATCTCAAGCAATGAAGCGATTGCTGCAGTAAATACAATGGCGACTGTTCTAGCATTCATAATCTGAAATCAGTATAAAACGATCGTTTGAATCAGTCAAACATTCGTTTTAACCAGCTCCGCCAATCACTTCAAGCCAGCCACTGAATTTTTGCAGGCGATTGAACTCATTAATGATAATGGAAAGTTATGTTTTCTTTCCTATCGTCGCCATGGGTCATCCTAGTCATCGCCGGTTTACTTGAAGTTTGCTGGTCCATTGGGCTCAAATACACACAAGGCTTTACCCGGCCTTTGCCAAGCGCCTTTACGCTGATGACACTGGCTGCGAGCATGTACCTGCTGGCTCGCGCAGCGCGAGATCTTCCGATCGGAACGGCCTATGCGGTTTGGGTGGGAATAGGCTCACTCGGTGCCGCGATCTTGGGCATCGCGCTTTTTCACGAATCCGCTTCGTCCGCTCGATTGCTTTTTCTAGGAATGCTCTTGATCTCGATTATTGGACTTAAAATCACAGCGGAGCATTAGGAGCTGACGGCTCCTACCCGTGCCCACCCATCAAAAACGGCTGAGCCATAAAGCTCAGATCGCGAGCACGCGTGCTTCTCTCAAAAAACGCGCGCGCTTCGTTCCAAAGCATTTCGGGTTCAGGGATGCTGAAAACCTTGGAGCGAAACTCGTGACATCCCGGAAATCCGGATGAGTACCATGCCAAGAACTTGCGCGCGTGAATCATCGCGGTTCGGGCCTGATAAGTTTCGTGAAGCATCTTCTGCTGCTCATCGATCAACCAAATATATCGCTCTGCTTGCGGAGGCGTAAACGTCTCGCCCTTCCAAAGCGCGTAAGCTTGCTCGAAAATAAATGGATTTCTGAGAGCCCCACGACCAATGAGAACCGCATCGACTCCGTAATCGCGCATCTTTTGAACCGCAATCTCACCCGTCGTGATATCACCATTTCCGATGATGGGAAGCGAGCTTTTCGCTTTGACGTTTCCGATGAAATCCCAGTCGGCCAGTCCGCTGTAACCTTGCGCACGAGTCCGACCGTGAATCGCCACCCAAGCCACGCCTGCGTCAGTCGCCGCGCGAACCACATCGAGCGCATTGCGAGAATCCGAATCCCAGCCCGTACGGATTTTGATCGTCACCGGAATTTTGACCGACTTGACCATGGCTTCAAGGGTTTTGCCGAGAGAGATCGGATCGCGGCACATGGCGGAGCCTGCGCCCTTCTTCACGACTTTGGGAACCGGACAGCCCAGATTCAAATCAACGAAATCGGCGCCCAGTCTCTCGACGTGTTGCGCGGCTTTGCAAAGAATGTCGGTTTCTTCAC
>CAZCBS010000362.1:0-4046 GCA_964496965.1 uncultured Bacteriovoracaceae bacterium | reverse complement strand
TAATCCGGCAGGGCTCTATGATGTTCACGGAAATGTCTGGGAATGGGTACAGGACTGGTATGAAGACATGCCTAAAGGGGGCTCCGACCGGGTGGTCCGGGGCGGCGGCTGGAGCAGCGTTGCCCAGCACCTGCGGTCCGCCCAGCGCGGTAGGCTCAACCCTGGCGCTCGCCTCTCGGAACTCGGGTTTCGGTTAGTTAGGCAACCACGGCCCTAGCGAATTTGACGAACTTCCCTCCGTTGAGCGGATCCCGTTAAACTGGCTTTGCTGAAGGTCGTTTAACGATACCGATCCCAAAGGAGGGAAATTCGTGTTTGATCATTACATTGCAGTGGACTGGGCGCAATCGAATATGGCTGTTGCGAGGATGACAGCGGCACTTGAAAAGGTCTCTGTCATCGAAGCTCCTGCCAATGTCAAAGATCTCAAACTTTATTTGAGCCAGCTGAAGGGCAAGAAGATTCTGACGATTGAGGAGTCAACGCCATCGCAGTGGTTGTACACGGAACTCAGAGATCACGTTGATGAGTTGATTGTCTGTGATCCCTATCGCAATCATTTGCTATCTGAGGGCGCTAAAAACGACAAAATCGACGCTACAAAGCTTGTAAAACTCTTGCGCTCAAATCTTCTTAAGCCCGTTTTTCATTCAGGCGATGAGTTCATCTACTTGCGAAAACTGGTGAGTGGGTATCAGGACTTAGTGAGTGCGGGAGTGAGATCAAGAAATCAACGAGCTGCCATTTACAGAGCTTATGGAAAAAGATGGCAAGACGGGGAACGGCTCCAAGGAAGTGCCGAGACGTTTGTACTGGAAGGTTTGGAACGAAGTATAGAATCCTATAAAACTGAAAAGAAGCGTTACGAGCAGGAGTTTGCGAGACTTTCCAAGGTCCATCAACCCATCAAACTCTTGAAAACGATTCCAGGGATCGACGATATCAATGCGGTGAAGATCGTCGCTTATGTCGTAGATCCATCTCGATTTGAAAAAGTAGGTCATTTTTTAAGTTATTGCGGGTTGGTGAAACTGGAGCGCTCCAGCGGAGGAAAGGTTTACGCTCGAAAAAACTCCAGATATTGCAGAACGCTGAAGACGCTCTTCAAAATGGCTGTTTTTTCGGTGATTGCTCAAGACAAAGAAAATCCAATGCAAGATTACTATCAATATTTACTTCGAGAGAAGGGATTAGCTGAGCATGATGCTCGCAATGCAGTGGCTCGAAGGATTGCGACTTTGGCTTACGGCATTTTAAAGAGCGGGAAGAAGTTTGATCCGCGAAAGAGAGAGAAATCGATAGAAGTTTAACCGACCACCGAGACCAGGCAGTTCGCTACCTCCGATACGGAGAAGTGGATCATGGTCTGGTGGGGAGCAGAGAGAGTTCAAACGTAGGCGATAGCACGACGCAAGTCAGATGGTTCAAGGTTCCGGTTAACCCCTGCTCTATTCCTAAAACTGATTGTAGCCCGTGACACGAGTCAGTGCGGATGCACGTATTTGTGTCAATGAGAGCTCAAATAGACGCATTTGGAATACGGAAAATCAACAGACGGATCATGAATGTGAAAATGGGGTACGGGTGTAGGTACTGCCAGGGTACGTACTAGGCCGACGTAGGCCTTCAGCGTGAAAAAACGCAGGGGATAGTGTTTTTCACTTGCTGAGTTGCCCATAGACGTCTCGTGAGGACGCCCCGTATCCCTTGAGCCCATTTACCCTGGTTCCCTAGGCCTTTGCCTTTGTCCTTGTTTTCCCATAGGTCAGTTTCGTTTTGCACCCGTCGTGGAATCAACTTAGCTCAAAGGGCGTGAGAAGCTCTTCAAGCCAGACGGCAAGTCGCTTACTCATTGAAATCATTAATCTTTTAAAGCCGCCCGCCATTTTTCCGTCACCGTTTTGACTTCGCCCAAAAATCCGTTCACACTATGAGTCAAAGGGATTCGCATGAGGCGCTTCCCTGACTCTGGGAGAGATGATTCAGACATGGCTGTTGGTAAAGTGAAATGGTTCAATGACTCAAAAGGTTTTGGTTTCATCGAACGAAAAGAAGGCGGCGACATCTTTGTTCACTACAGCGCGATTCGAAAAGACGGTTACAAAACACTGAACGAAGGCCAACAGGTCGAGTTCGACATCTACGAGGGCAACAAAGGCCCCGAAGCTCAAAATGTCATACTAAAAGACTGCTAAGCACGACCGGCAACCCAGCCGCAAGCAGCTATTTAAAATCAAAATTTGAAGCTGCTCAGGCATGGAAGGCGAACGCGAAGCGTTCGCCGATGCCGAGCGGAGCAGTGACAGGATGTCACCGCGCCAAATTTTGATTTTAAATAGCTGCTTGTGGCTGGGTTCCTAACCGATTACTTGATGCGATCTTCGCGCTTCACAGAACGCAAGTTCTGCTGCAGAACCTTTTTACGCAAGCGGATGGACTCAGGAGTGACTTCGATCCACTCGTCTTCGTCGATCCAGTCGATACATTGCTCAAGCGACATCTTTTTAATGCCGGAGAGCGTGACCAAGAACTCAGCGCTTGCAGCACGAATATTGGTGAGCTTCTTTTCGCGGCAAGGATTGACGTTCAAGTCATTGTCCTTGTTGTGCTCGCCGATGATCATGCCTTCGTAAACCGGGAAACCAGGTCCCAAGAAAAGAACGCCACGCTCTTCAAGACCCAAGAGTCCGTACTCAACCGTGTCGCCGCTGCGATCGGAGATCAAAGCGCCCGACGTACGATGCGCGATGTCGCCCTTGTGCGGGCCGTACTCCAGAAGCTGCGTGCTGAACAAGCCTTCGCCTCGGGTTGCCGTGAGGTAACGGGAACGCATTCCCAAAAGTCCGCGGGTCGGAATATCGAATTCGAGACGAACACGGCCTGTTCCGTTTCCGGAGCCACCTTCGTACTTGGTGAGAATTCCCTTTCGGCTTTGGAACATTTGGGTGACATCACCCACAGCGTTCTCAGGAAGATCGAGCACCGCGCGCTCCATCGGCTCGAGCCTCTCTCCGCTCTCATCCGTCTTATAAAGAACGGTTGGCTTGCCGACCATGAACTCGAAACCTTCACGGCGCATCTGCTCGATCAAAATCGCGAACTGAAGCTCGCCGCGTCCCAAGACGCGGAACTGATCGTTCGTCGGAGTTTCTTCAAAGCGAAGCGCGACGTTCGTGCGGCATTCGCGAATCAGACGATCGCGAAGCTTACGAGACTGGATCGCCTCCCCTTCCTGACCGGAAAGCGGAGACGTGTTCACGGAGAAAATCATTCCCAAGGTAGGCTTTTCAACTACGATGCGCGGAAGCGGCGCCATCGCATCTGATCCAACGATCGTATCACCGATTTCGGTGTGCTCAGATCCCGCGATCACGGCGATATCGCCTGCGGCGATTTCATCGACTTCAGCTTGTTGCAAGCCTTCGTAAGTGTAGATACGGGAGATGCCGAAGTTTTCGTTGACCGAATTGCCAGCAGCATCGACTCCACGGCGAATCACGCGTTGATTCTTCTTGAGCTTACCCTTCAAGACGCGACCAATGGCCAAACGTCCAACGTACTCGGAGTAAGAAAGATTGGAGATCATCATTTGGAACTCTTCATTCGAAGAGCCCGTCTCAACCTTTGGAGGAGGAATGTCGCGAAGGATCTCATCAAACAAAGGCTGAAGAGTTCCCTGCTTCGAGCCCGCGATCATCGCATCGACATCGCCACGCTCCGTCGTGCACCAGCCTTGGCGGGCACAAGCGTAGACGATCGGGAAACTCGCTTGCTCATCGGAAGCGCCGAGCTCGACAAAAAGATCGAAGGCGTGATTGACGACTTCGTCGATGCGAGCATCCGGACGATCGACTTTGTTAATGACGAGAATGACTTTGAGGCCTTGAGACAAAGCCTTGCGAAGAACAAAACGAGTCTGAGGCAGCGGTCCTTCGGCAGCGTCCACGAGAAGAAGCGCGCCGTCGACCATTCCCATAATACGCTCGACCTCGCCACCGAAGTCGGCGTGGCCTGGGGTATCGACGATGTTGATCTTGATATCGCCG
>CAZCBS010000361.1:0-4106 GCA_964496965.1 uncultured Bacteriovoracaceae bacterium | reverse complement strand
TCCTATGGAGGAAGCGCTTACAAAAGCACTTAAACGTGAAGCGCAGGTTGCGTTTCTTGCGGAACGCCACTCAGATCATGACTACCGCGAGCTTGTATCAATCATGATGAGAAAGCAGCCCGAATTTGACTGCCTTTTCCTTGAACTCAGTTCTGAGTATCAACCCGTAATTGATCAATATGCTAAGCGTGGAAAAAATCGACTTCTTGCTGAGATTAAGGAAATAAACCGCGCCAAGTTGGATGGAAACTACGCAATCAATCCGGATTTTGCCGAAATCATAGAAGTAGCAAAGGCAAATCGTTTGAAACCCTTTGCCGTGGATTTGCATTCGAAGGATTTGAATCTAGAAAAACTTGGATTGTCCGTAACCAATCCCGCGGATTGGAGAAAAATTAATAGCCTTCTTCTCGCCGAAGCTATCCAAAGAAACCAATTCATGGCGAAAAAAACGGCGGAACTACTTTCGAATGGGACGTGCAAGAAAGGGATATTTATTCTTGGAAAAGCTCATGTCGTGAAAACTTTTTACGATAAAATGATTCCTGATTCTTCGTATCCGGTTCCGGATATATTAAATATAAAATATTCAGTCTCATCGATAAAAATTGATGTTGTCAAAAAAAATGATCGCCGTGAGCCTGAGCTTCGTTCCGATCCTGAGCAACAATGTAAGTGGAATATTAAGTTACCAGGAAAAGCGTCTTTCGGATTTATCCCCGCTTCACCGTCCCCGATTCTTTGGACTGCCCAAGAGGCTTCGGATGAAGATGGCCTTGTTCTCGACCCATCTAAGGCTGCTTATTACTCTGACTTTGATGTCATGATATTTCTTGGGCAGAGTCGCTGAATTAATTTCGCCTTTTCTTGCGCTCATGAGTACGCTGCAGTGGATTGAATTTGCAACTGTCTAACAGTTCTACACCGATCACCAAGTAAGGCCATTTTGGCTCCAAAACGATCAGATAATTACCTACGTTATCTTTTTGATGCTATGGCCTAGGAATTGTAATACTGCCGCACGGCTCGTTTGTTGAGCTTGGACGGAGTTATTACACATGGATAAGAAAATTTTGGATAAAGTCATTTTCGCAGCTGCGATTGCGTTGATTCCAAGCGCACATGCTGATTCAAAGGTTTTGGCAACGAACTCCAGCTCGACTGATATTACTCTTCCAAGCGGTATTCTGGGTGGCACTGTCATCATGATTCCGAAAAAGGGGCATCTGGCAATCGATGGTGAAACTTATCACGCTCTTGAGTGCGAGCTTGGGCTCGATCGTCGTGAAGAGTTGATTCGCGGCTTTATCCTGCGCAAGCCTGCGGATGAGCTGGAAAGAGAGTTCGAAGCTGAGTCTAAGCCGGCTACTCTCCGCGTGATTATCGCTTATAGCAAGCTTGGATAGGCAGAAAATTTTTACTGAGCCTTCTCCAAAACCATCGTCTTGGCAGAGATCACAATCTTCTGCGCAGGCACACCACCCCAGGTTTCACCAGCCGGAATCACAGTCTTAGGAAGCACGACCGAGTTAGGAAGAATCTTCGCGCCCTTACCAATCGTCGATCCACCCATGATGATGGCTCGCAAACCAATCGTGGCGTTGTCCTCGATCACGACAGGCGCGAGAACAAGATAGCCGCCTTGGCCGTAGTGACCGACGATCGCGGCGGAACCGCCGATCGTGACTTTTTCGCCCAGCGTGATCAGCGAAGGATCCGAAATATGCGTGGAGTTGATGATCGTGCCGCGACCGATTTTCATTCCCATGAGCTGATAGAACCAATTGAGGAATGGGCTTGGGGTCACGTACTCCAGAAAGCTGTAGCGGAGCAGATAAACTGCGCCATTGTGAACGTACCAGCGAATCGCCTCGAGCGAGAAGTAGGGACCGCGCCAAGGTTTGAGATACGAACCGGTAAGGAAATTAACGAACGGAAGAACAAGGATCGCGGAGAAACCAAAGATAAAGAAACTCGCGACGATGCTGGTTCCAGTCGCGAAATGTTGCGCGAGCTGTGGCCAGTTTCGAGAGATCTCCTCAACCCATTTGTAGAAATAGAGCGCGGGCGCAAGACTGAGACCGCCGCAGACGCAGGCAAAAACGTAGAGTGGAAGCATCATGAGTACTTGAAGAAGCACTGAAAACTTTCTCAGCGCGCTTTCAAATAGCCCAGCAAAACCTTTGCGGTCGCTTTTTTTAGTTCCGGTATCCAGTCGAATAGGTCGCTTTTGCTCAGAGTTTTCCATTACCTTGCGTATCGGTAGGAGGAACGGAATTCTTAACGATTTCGAGGATTGCGCCAGAAAAATGACGCGACGCTAGACAAAAAGGTATGGCATACTTTTTTGTCTAGCGATTGTATATACATGTATATACAATATATTCTATGTTTCTTTTTGAAATCACAGATGCTTTCGATGCTGCTCAGTTAAAGTATGTACTTGTGGGTGGATATGCTCTGGCTCTGCATGGATTGGTCAGAGCTACGATGGATGTGGATTTTGTTCTTAGTTTGAAACAGGGTGATTTTGAATTGGCGGAAAAGGTTCTCGGAAAAATTGGCCTTCAGTCGCGCTTGCCGATCCGGGCTCAAGATGTGATAAAAATGCGAAAAGAATATATCGAGAGCAGAAACCTGCTTGCTTGGTCTTTCGTAGATTACAAAAATCCCTCACGCCAAGTGGATATCTTGATCACCAAGGATTTACGTGACCTCGAGGTGGAAAGAATTTCTGTCGGGGGCAAAAAAATCAATGTCATCAGCTTAAGAGGGCTGCTGAAAATGAAAATCGAATCGGGCAGACCACAGGATCTGATCGACGTAAAAAACATCGAAGAAAAATTAAATGAAGAAAAGTAGTAAGTCGAAAAAAGACAAAACTAGCGTCATATCTCCCGAAGAGGCGGTTCGCTTTTTGGAAGAGATCAGAGTTATGTCCAGTGAGATCGATGAGCCCACGATCGCCATTAGTTTGCGAGTCCCTGGAAATGTGCTCAGGGCAATCAAACTCAAGGCCAAGGCCGATGGGAAAAAATATCAATCATTGATGGTGGAGTACTTGCGAAAAGGTCTCCGGGAAAAGCGATAGCGAGATTTTACTTTAAACCTTTTTCTGCTTTAATTCGACCGCTTTGCTTAAGCTCCTCAAGCCGGGAATCATTGGCAGGCGTGAAAGCGCGGCGGGGGTGCCAAACGTGGAATTGAAGGGCGAGTCCCTTCATGGATTTGATCTTAAGGCCTAGATTTTGAAGGCGAATCTCTATGTCCGTGTCTTCGCGGCCGTAGCCTTCGTACTCTTCGTCGAAACCGTTTACGGCTTCGAGGGCGGAGCGTGGAATGGAGTAATTGCAGCCTTTGAGATCGACGACTCGGTCCATCTTGAGGAGCTTGCGCAAGCCTTGGAAGGGGACGCGGATGCTTCGTTGCAAATACTCGGAGTCTTTTTGCAGAATGCTGCTGATGAGTTTCCAGCGTGGGCGATCGAAAAAGCCTGCCGCGACATCTTCGGGCGTGAGCTGCGCGCTGATCCAGGGGCCGAGCTCCACGCGACGGCCCGCGAGATATCGGCCTTCTTCCTGCTGAGTGATGTGATCTTCGATGTAGTGGCGATGAGGAACGCAATCGCCGTCTAAAAAGACAAAGACATCGCCTTGGGCTTCGCGAGCCGCTTGATTGAGAATCTTGCATTTGCGAAAGCCTTGATGCTCATGCCAGAAATGCCGAACGGGTACCGGCGAGCGTTTCGCGAAATCTTCGATCAGATCGCGGGTTTCTTTTCCCGAGCCATCATCGCAGATCAAAATCTCGAAATCCTGCGTCGTCTGTCGAGCAAGCCCGGCCAGAACCAGCTCGAGATGCCGCGGCATTTCGTAGGTAGACACAAAGAGCGAGGCTTTCGGTTTGGATGGCGTAGACGACATAGAGGATATTTTATCGGATGAGTCGATAACTGCGATACTCAAAAAGTCGGTATCCGGTCACGCGCTCAATCGTGTCTAAAATCATTTTCTTGGAATCTTTCAAAGTCCAAACCAGAGGCGAGCGGGCGAGGTCCCAATGCCATCCATTGATTTGGATTCGGCTCTACATAACCACAAGATGCC
>CAZCBS010000360.1:0-4125 GCA_964496965.1 uncultured Bacteriovoracaceae bacterium | reverse complement strand
TCGACTGAATCGGCGTTTCGCCTGCTTAACAGACCTTCGTCCAAAGGAAGTATTGGCGCAGCTTCCAGAGACTCAGACTGAAAAAACGAGGTCACCGAACTGAGAATGACCCCGTTTGCTCGCGCTTACTCATGGCTGATGCGCACGGTTTTTCAAAAGTTGCTGGTGCCGCGTTTCGCGAGCGCCCAGCGGATTTCAGAGGGACGAGCGCAATGGGCGAGTCTTTTTGAGGCCCAGGCCAAGTTTAAGCCCCGAGCTCAAGAGCGGCCTCGTGTTTGGTGGCACGCCGCAAGCGTCGGCGAGCTTGAGATTTTGTGGCCAGTGATGATTCGGATTGCTGAGAACGCCGCGAACTCGCCTGAATTTGTGATCACGATTCTGAGTGAATCGGCCAAAGATCGTTTAGGGAAGCTCGTGGTTGCGCTTGAAAAACTTGGAGCGAGACCTGTCTTTGCTGGATACTCTCCTTGGGAAGGAAGTTGGGAGCAGGCCCTGCGCAGGGTTCAGCCTGATCTTTTTGTCACCTCTAAATACGAGGCATGGCCAGAGCTTTGGATGGTTTTGAGTGAGCTTGAGATCCCGCTTTCGATCGTGAGCGCCAAAGATCGTCGCTCTCTCAGAATCTGTCGATGGATCTGTCGATGGTTGGGTGGACAGCTTCCTGCGATGACCTTGATGACGTCGAATCAAGAAGATGTGGCAAAGTTACAGGCCCGGTTTCCCGCCGCTTGCGTTGAGAAAGTCGGCGAGCCCCGATGGGATCAGGTCTGGAATCGGGCTCAGGCCGGCAATGCGCGAGCCCGCGAAATAGCTTCTTCGTTGTCGGAGCTGCCAAAGCCTTGGGGTGTGTTGGGCAGTGCATGGCATGAGGATGTCGCTCTCTGGAAAAATGCGATTCGAAAGATCCCGAAAAATTTAGGAACGGTCCTGATCGTTCCTCATCGAATTGACTTGGAGCATTTGATTGAGATTGAGAAAGTTTTAACGGGCGCAGAGATCGCTTTTCTGAAAACGGCTGATTTTGCTTCGGCAGAGAGCTTTCGGGCTGCGATCAGCGCGCGGCCCGGTATTCGGTGCGTGATTGTCAATGAAATGGGGTTTTTATCCGAGCTCTATTCAGTGGCGGATTGGGCGTATATTGGAGGCGGAATCGGACGTCGCGGAGTTCACAGCACGATTGAGCCAGCGATTCACGGAATTCCGATCTCGTGCGGAACCTATCGAGCCCATCAATTTGTCGAGATCGCAGAGCTCGAGGCAACAGGCCAGCTCACTTTAATCAAGACCGAAGAGGACCTCCAAGCTTGGCTGGACGGGGTGTCTCAGAGCTTCAATGATCGTGAGCGCTGGAGGCTTCAGGCGAAAGAGCGTTTAGGGGCAACCGAAAGAATCGTCCAACGCATGGTAGGCATCTTGTTCTAGGCCATGCTACTCTAGAATTACTTTGAATTGAGATCAGGAGAGAATAACCTATGGCAGGCACCAGTCAGGAAAAAGAGCAAAATTCGGGCGTTGGATTGACGGCGACTTTGCGGCTTCGGATGAGCGCTCACGATGGGCATTATGCCGGGGGTTTGGTGGACGGAGCTCGAATGCTGGGCTTGTTCGGAGACGTAGCAACCGAGCTTTTGATTCGCTTGGATGGTGATGAAGGCTTGTTTCGTGCCTATCAAAGCGTTGAGTTTCTTGCGCCCGTTTTCTCTGGAGACTACATCGAAGTGGAAGGGCGGATCACTCGGGTCGGAAAGACCTCGCGCGATATGGAATTTGTGGCGCGGAAAGTGATTCAACCGCTTCCTCCTGAAAAAGGCGGTTTGGCTGTGTCGTCCGCGGAGATTTTGAAAGAGCCGATCACTGTTTGTCGCGCGCGCGGAACTTGCGTGACCCCCGCGGAGCTTCAAAGGCCCGCAAAGAACTTGAAGTAAGAGGCAGAACGACAAGGAGCGACGCCCATGCGTCTTCGAGATCAATACGACTGGGTAGTGCTTGGGGACGACCCCGGAGCCTTGTTGAGCGCGAGTTTTGCGGCGAAGCAGGGGTTATCGGTCTTGATCTTGCCTCTCTTTCCCGCTCCTGCGCTGAAAACGGCGGGAGGTGAGGATCGCTCCGACAAAGTCATTTTGGATTTAGAAACGAATGCCATTCCCGGTATCGGAGCGGGAGGTCTTTGGGACGCCTGTCTGAGCAGTGCCGGGATGACGGCTCAAGAGAAAGGCATGATTTTGAAGGAAGGGGCGATCACTCAGATCGTTACGCCTCGACAACGTGTCGCTCTTGAATCGGATCGTGCTCGCCTGGCATTGGAAGTCGAGCGAGAGTGGGGGCGTAGCGCGGTCGAAGGCAGCGGCCTGGTTGGCGCTCTTCAATATGCGGATTCGCAAATAGAAAAATTTTGGCTGGATCTCCCTGAGCGACTGACGTTGAAGGCGACTCGTGCGGAGCTCGCGAAGAATGCTCCAGCTGAGTTTAAAAAAGCAGTCGCTGGAATGAGTTTAAGCAAACTGGCGAGTCAGCTTGCGCGCTCCTGCGAGAAGGATCGGGGCGATGTTCGAGCTTGGTTTTCTGACGAGACCTCGTTGGAGGGCTGGCAGTCCCGTCACGCTGAATTCGATCTATTCGAGTTTAGCGAAGGCGTTCATGCAGCGGTGGCAGATTCTCAGGGATCAAGCGATTCGGATTTATTCTCCGTTTTGCATCAATTGACATTGTCTCGCACGATGGCTTCGTATCAAGGCGGGATGGGGGCGTTTCGAGAATTGCTTTTAAAACTGGCTCGTCGAAATGGCGCTGACGTTCCTTCGAAGACGGAATGTCGTCAGATCTTTATCCAGAATGGACGCTTTGCAGGGGTTCTTCCGTCGATTCGAGGAAATATGATCGGAGCGACGGGCGGGATTTTGGGTGTACCGCTGGAGTATGTGCAAGCGATGGTGACGCAAAGTGGTCGCGGTTGGGGCAGAGGATTTAAAACTCCGACACCTCCGATGGGTTGGAAATTTACAATCGCGCTCAGTCTGCATCTCGAAGCGATACCTCCAGGCATGGCGAGAAGAGTGATCTGGCAGGAGAAAAATGCCCCGTCGATCGAGATCGAGCGAGTGCATCCTTCGGAATATGGCCAGAAAGACGGAAGTCGGATTGTTTTGTTTCTTCGTACTTTGATGCCGATGACAGAAGAAAGCCTTTCTCCCGCTTATCAACGATTGATCGGCGCAAGACTTCTTCGAAAGGCCACGCAGATCTCGCCTTTCCTCGAGTACCACATCAGAAAGATCTATCCGGATTTTCGCGCTGAAAATACGCGCGAGCTTCATGAGGTTTACGGATTTAAGGCGCTTACGGAAATTCCTCCTCAGCTCCTTGTTTTTTCAGGTCAGGGCGCGGGTGCGCAGTCAGGCGTTGAAGGGCTCTTTCTTTCATCCAAAGAAGCGTTTCCATCCATGGGCCTTTTTGGTGGAGCGGTTTCAGCTCTTGAGGGTGTTGCCTGGGTTGCTCACCGTTCAGGACTTGCCGGTCCGCTACGATTATAAGGAAGCAACGTCTGAGGCGAGCTCGTAAACCGAGAGCGGGGGCTTTGATGATGGAGCTTCTGCCCGCTGAGAACTTTTTCGTAAAGCGCAAGATACGAGCGAGCCATATCAAGATGCGTAAGTCCCCTCATGACGCGCGCGCGGCATGCTTCGGGAGAAAACGATTTTTCGCGAATCGCTCTGAGTAAATCATCGGCGTTCTGGCTTAAGGCTCCCGTTTCCGGAGTGATGAGCTCGGGAAGGGATCCATAGGGTGTGCCGAATACAGGGCAGCCGCTTGCGAGCGCCTCTGTCATTGCGATTCCAAACGGCTCATGCCATCGGATTGGAAAAAGGAGCGCTTTTGCTTTCCGGAGATAACGCTTTTTCTCTTCGTCATCGACCATGCCGAGATAGCGGATTCCCCCAAAAGCGGGAAGTTTACGTTGGAGTCGGAAAGGCCATTCTCGGCTGCCCATGACATAAAGAGGAAGATTCGAGGCGCGCGCCAATTCAATCGCTCCTGAAAGATTTTTAACTTTCCAAGACGCTTTGGCAAGAAAGTCGAGAAAGTTCTCTCGAACCCAGTCGCAGGGGTATTTGTTGGGGATGAATT
>CAZCBS010000359.1:0-4127 GCA_964496965.1 uncultured Bacteriovoracaceae bacterium | reverse complement strand
GCCATTGCTCAATGGGAAACAGGCGACCGGACGATACCGGGACCAGTTCTTAAATTGATGACGATTTACGAGGCAAATGCTTCAAAGGAAAGCCGCGCTCAGTCCGACAAACTCCGACAGAAGTCCGACAAAGCGGACTGACAGAGACTGTTACAGACTGATTTTCTCCGAGAGCGATATTGATAAACCCCTGAAGCCTTTAGTTTTCGGTTTCAGTTACTTAACAACAAGTGGGTAGGACCTTGGATTGAAATTTGGCTGGGGTGCTAGGATTCGAACCTAGAAATGGCGGAATCAAAATCCGCTAGCTTAGCCATTTGCCGACACCCCAACCGAGGCCTCAAGACCTAACACAGCTTTTGGCCGGGAGCAATGCAAACTGACGAGAATGGTTCAGGTATCTGCGCGCTCAGCTTCTTCGGCAGTGACAGGTGCGCGACCGTGCTGATTTTTAATTTCAGCCAGATAGGCGTCCAAGATAATTTTTTCCATCTGAGCGCGAGTTCCTTGATTCAAAGGATGGGCAATGTCTTTGAAAGACCCATCTTTGCGACGTTTGCTTGGCATCGCCACAAAAAGTCCCGCGGTTCCGCTGATGATTTTGAGGTCACGAACAACAAAGCAATCGTCCAATACGATTGTGATGTAGGCTTTCAGTTTGTCTTCATCAACAGGGAAAACCTTAACTTCGGTGATGTTCATACAGAGCTTAGCCCCTTTATCGCTGTTCTAATGCAAATCTCGATGTCACCTTCGCCAAACCTAAAAGAAAGGCTGTCGTCGCATTTAAGGCAACATTTAATCTAATACTAATAAATGCCACCAAAATGATATGACCACGATTGGCTAGTGCACGAGCTTTGACGAAAACTTCTGGGCCAAACCGCTCACCAAATAGTCTAGTGGAGGGTTGAAGTAGATTCAAAGAGTTTAAATTGATAATGTTTTGCGGGGCTAAGCTGCCGAATTCATCTAATTTAGTTGAAACCATGCCAGATCTGACGCTTTTTCAAGCGGTTTGATTGAGCTGTATTCCCCCAATCGACGGCTGAAACCGGAACTGGCCATTGCTAACGTCGACTAAAACTGAGCTCCCAGGAGGATACTTTCCTGAAAGAATCTCCATCGCTAGGGGGTTTTGGATATCCCGTTGAAAGACTCTCTTCATTGGACGAGCCCCATAGTCGCGATCGTAACCCCGCTCACAAAGCAGCTCGACGGCAGAGTCAGTTAAAGTCAGGTTAAGACCCCGTTCCTTAAGGGCCTGGTTCAGTTTTTCGACGTAATTGAGGACAATTCCACGCAATTGGCTTTGTTCCAGATGCGAGAAAATGACGAGCTCGTCGATTCGATTAATGAACTCTGGGCGGAAATGTTTGCGCACCAGCTCCATCACAGTCTGTTCTCGACGAACGGCATCCCTTTCCTCAAGAATCAAGTGACTGCCAAGATTGGAAGTCATGATGATGATCGTGTTCGTAAAGTTCACCGTGCGTCCCTGACCGTCTGTAGCGCGGCCGTCATCCAAAATCTGGAGAAAGACATTGAAGACATCCGGATGCGCCTTCTCAATCTCATCTAAAAGAATCACGCTATACGGCCTGCGACGAACGGCCTCCGTTAACGCTCCCCCCTCTTCATAACCCACGTAGCCCGGAGGCGAGCCGATCAGCCGTGCGACAGAGTGCTTTTCCATGTACTCGCTCATGTCGATTCGAACCATGGCGGACTCGCTGTCGAATAAAAACTCCGCAAGCGCTTTCGCGGTTTCGGTTTTGCCAACGCCAGTGGGCCCCAAGAAAAGAAATGAGCCCATTGGGCGCGATTTTTCCTGCAATCCGATCCGCGCTCTTCGAACGGCATTCGAAACGGCCTCGATTGCTTTTTCTTGCCCGATCACGCGCGCGCCCAAGCGCTCTTCCATTTTAAGGAGCTTTTCCTGCTCGCCCTCGAGCATCTTGGCGACCGGAATTCCGGTCCACCGCGCAACCACTTCCGCGACATCGCCCTCGGTGACCTCCTGGCGCAAAAGCGAACTTCCTCGCATCGATTGCGCATGATCGCGCGCGGTAGCCGCATCGAGCTCTTTTTGAAGATTCAAAAGCTGCCCATAACGAAGCTCCGCGGCCTTTGCCAAATCGCCGCGTCGTTCAGCCGCTTCGGATTCGAGACGAACACGCTCGATTTTCTCGCGAAGGTCTTTGACCACATTCAGATCTTTTTTCTCGCGCTCCCACTGCGTCTTCAGCTCGCCACTGCGAGCCTTCAGACCCGATAGCTCTTCGTCGAGCTGTTCCAGCCTTTCTTTTGAAGCGCGATCGGTTTCTTTCTTCAACGCCTCGCGCTCGATCTCAAGGCGCACGATGCGACGCTCGAGCTGATCAACCTCTTCCGGGCGCGAATCGATTTGCATGCGAATGCGCGCGCAAGCTTCATCGACTAAGTCGATCGCTTTATCTGGAAGAAAACGATCCGAGATGTATCGGTCTGATAAAGTCGCCGCTGACACAAGCGCCGTATCACGGATCGCGACCCCATGATGGATCTCGTAGCGCTCACGAAGCCCGCGTAGAATGCTGATCGTATCCTCGACCGTGGGCTCCTTCACGTACACGGGCTGGAAACGACGCTCTAAAGCGGCGTCTTTTTCGATGTATTTCTTATACTCGTTCAGCGTAGTCGCGCCTACGCAACGAAGCTCACCGCGAGCAAGCGCGGGCTTCAGCATGTTGGATGCGTCCATCGCGCCTTCGGCGGCGCCGGCACCGACAAGCGTATGCAGCTCATCGATTAAGAGGACGATCTGCCCTTCGCGAGCGCTCACTTCTTTCCACACGGAGTTCAAGTGGTCTTCCAACTCTCCCTTAAATTTCTCGCCTGCGATCAGAGCGCCGAGATCCAGCACGAGAATGCGCTTGTTCTTCAGAGATTCGGGAACATCGCCGTGAGCGATTCGTTGCGCAAGGCCTTCCGCGATCGCGGTTTTTCCAACGCCAGGCTCACCGATCAAAACGGGATTGTTCTTTGTTCTACGAGAAAGAACCTGCACTACGCGTCGGATCTCTTCGTCGCGTCCGATCACCGGATCAAGTTTCTGCTTGTTTGCAAGCTCGGTTAGGTCACGGCAATATTTCTTGAGCGCCTGATATTTTCCTTCGGGCTCGGCGTCCTGGATCTTGTTTCCGCCACGAACGGACTGAATGGCCTGGCTCAGCTTTGCCTTGGTCAGACCGCTTTCGGCCAGGATTTTTGCGGAGTTATGAGTTTTAAACTGCGAATGAAAAAGCGCGAGAAGAAAATGCTCGCCTGAGACGTATTCGTCGCCAAGAGCCTTGGCCTCATCTTCCGCTAAAACCATCAACCGATTGAACGATGGAGAGGCGTAAACCTGGCCTGAGCCACCCGATACTTTTGGAAGCTTGTTGAGCTCGGTGCTGACTCTTGTTTTCAGTGCGCTGAGATTGACTCCCGCGATCTGAAGCATATTGGGCACGACAGCCGATTCGTCACCTGCCTCCAAAAATGCATAGAGGAGGTGCTCGGGCTGAAGCTCTTGGTTCTCCTTCCGAATGGCTTCGGCTTGAGCTTGTTGAAGGGTTTCCTGCGTACTATTCGTAAACTTAGCGGCCATTTTGATCTCCCATCTATTGCCGTTATTAAAGATGGGAGCAAAACTTACGCCGTCAAGTCGACGAGATGACGAATCATTTTAAATCAAGGATTACAACGTTATAGAGCTCGCGACCCTGAGTGTCCACGCGGCGCACCCGAAGCAGATAGCTCTTTTTTTCCTTAACGGCCGAGTAGAAAGCGTCGACGTTTTTAACCGCCTTGCGATCCACTTCGACTATGACATCGCCTCGAACCAAACCTGCCTTATCAGCGGCGCTTCCATATGCGACATTACTGACGACTACGCCTTTTGTGTTCGCGGGAAGTCCCAGCTCCTTGGCAATATCCGACGTCACGGTATCAAGCTCCATTCCCGTATCGACGGACGGCTTGACCTTCGGTGCTTTCTTTTTGGATTTTGGGCTTTCTCCGCGAGACATCTCCTCAACGCCCGGGCGCTGAGCAACTAAGATCTCAACGGCTTTCTCTTTGCCGTTTCGTGAAACTTTCATCGG
>CAZCBS010000358.1:0-4129 GCA_964496965.1 uncultured Bacteriovoracaceae bacterium | reverse complement strand
ATGTCCTGAAGAAATCTGGAGTCATCTCGGATCAGCTCGAACGACTTCGTACGAAGCTGTCGATGAACGAAAATAATTGGGCTGAGATTCTTGATATCTCCGTCGATGATTACGCTGAAATCAAAAAGAACCGAAAGACCGTTTCCATCATCGCTCTTGCACGAGTCGCAGACTACCTTCAGCTGACGCTCGAAGGCATCATGAACAATAAGATTGATTATCAGATCCTCGCCGCACGCCACGAAGGAGACAACCGTTCCCTACCTGAGCGTTACACCGTGGGCGCGAAGAGCAGACGGCGCTCTTCAATGAACCTGCTCAACGCGACTGAGGAATTTTTAGGTTGGCGCGCACGCTCAATGGCAATGCGACACCTACAAGTCACAGAGGCCGCGTTTTCCGATCTGGACGATGTTATCAACCTGCGGTTCAACACGGATCTTTGCGATTATCTCGCGAAACATTATGGAGGAAGCCATCTCTTCCACCAAATGGGCGCTTATTTCATCATCAACAACCTAAAATCCCCGATCGGGGACAGCTTGTCCAAGTGTAAAACGATCGAAGAGCTTTACCAGCAATTCATCGAAGAAATCATCCCGAAGCATTGGGAGCAGAACTTCCACTATCGCATCTTGAGCATGACCCCAACAATGATTCGAGCGGAGGGCGTGCCTAATCGTGAAGTCGCCGAATCCCTCCGAGTCCGCAATCCCGGAAGCGCCTCAGTCTGCCAAACCAAAGTCGGGCTCGTATCCAGCATTCCAGGATATTTGGAGCTGCCTTTCGCGCACGTCGAGGAAGTGACCTGTGTTCACCGAGGCGACGCGAGCTGCATCTACGAAATCGACTTCGAGCGCACCTCGCGACACTTCGGTACATTGAAAAGAGTCGCCCAGTAAGGCGGCGATCAAGCCGCCTTCTTCTCGGCCACCACGACCTCGTCGAAGCGCTGTACTCCGATCTCGATGCGGTTAGTCCAATAGGCTTTATATTCATTCGCGATTTTGAGAGCCTCGTCCGAGAACCGCGTCGTGTGATGCATATGCACCATCTCACCTCTGAGGGAAGACTGCGCAAAGGGCTCCAAAACTTTCCCTTCCCAAGTCAAAGCCGAGTAGCCCCAACCTCTCATGATTCGATCCGTCTTAAATCTCAGCAAGCCACAGCAAATCGAATCCATCGCTCCATAATGAAGATGCTGACTGATATGCATACACGTCGAGAGATTATGAACCTCGGCGACTAGCCCGGGGTCCTTGCGAATCGTCGGATCGATTGTCCATCCCCCTTCATAAGTCAAAAATGAACCTCTTTCCTTGGATTTCTCCACCAAGTCCTCTACCGCTCGCACCACACTCTGAGCGCCTGAGCTCTGAGGAACTTGAATTCCCGAAAACGGCACACCATGGAGCCTGCATTTGCGTTCGCTGATCGACTTATATGCGGCAACCGGAATCAACTCGTTCCCCTTTTGTTGAAACACTCCGATATGAGTCGCAATGAAGTCCGTTGTATCGACCGGCATCACTCCGTATGGATACTCGCAGCCATAGCCCCTTAATTTGATATCCATAAAGCTGCCAAATAGGCTCCGAGCCTCTGCACTATGAAGTGAGTCGTAGGGCGAATTTAAGACCACGATCTTGAAATCGCTCGAGCGCAAGTACCTGACGTTGTTCATCGATCTCCCCCTAGAAAATACCTAACTATTTCATTACCCGATCAATATTGTAATAAATTATCGGAAGGAGCCGTCTAAAACAAAATTTTCTAACTATTCGAATTTATTAAATAATTTCAATAAAACGCTTCGTATCATCTTGGAAGTATTCGATTATTAATATCGAATGGCGTTTTCAATTTTTTTCCAAAAGGAATCCCTTCAGTTTTCAAATATTCGATCCGAAATACTCTTTAGAAAAGAGGATCGATCGAAATGTCTAAACCTAGACTGGCAAAAGCCCTATCTCAAAGCTCATCGTTTCCACACTCCACGCAGCACTACGCGCGCGAGAATACGCGAATCAGCTATATGGAACGAACCAAGCGAAACCAGTTTTGGTTCGGTGGTCAACTCGGGCAAGAACGGATTAGGAAGCTCAAAATCGGTGTCGCTGGATTGGGCGGCATGGGAAGCAATATCGCCGAGGCCCTCACACGACTGGGCGTGGGTCATTTGCGACTCGCTGATCCCGATCATATCGACATCAGCAACATCAACCGACAAGTGATCGCTAACCGGAACACTGTCGGAAAATCAAAAGCATTGGCATCCGCGGATGAATTACGAGGCATCGGAGAAGACGTCGAGCTCGTTGTCTATGAACAAGGTGTCGATGAGGCAATGGTCGAGGAATTTGTCGAAGGATGCGACGCAATCGTCGATGAAATCGACGTTCTTCCGCTGGATCGCCATGTACTTCTGCATCGAGCCGCGCAAAAAAGAAACATCCCGCTTTACAGCGCATATGTCGTAGGGCTCGGCATTCATTTCTATAAATTTCACGGCACTCAATATACGTTCGAAGATTTCTTGAACGTTCCAGAGTCCGAGTGGCGCAAACCGACGATCGACCTGATCTTCGATCGCTTCGGTCATCCGTTCCGCAAGTATCTCAGCAAAGATTTGATGGATCGCTATCAAGCAGAGGCTCAAAACAGCGGAATTCCGATTTTCGGCCCCGCCACGCTCTTAGGGCATTCGATGGTGGCGAGCCGATTGATTCTGGATCTAATGAGAGAGCACGTTCAATTCAAAAATCAGCTTCCGCCAACTCCGACGATGCCAGAGTTCCTGGTGCTCGATCCGGTGGATTTCACATTTAAGATCGAAAAGATGAAGTAAGCGCTTCCAGCCACTGACTGGGGTCTGCTTCAAATTGAACGAAATGACCCGCTTGGGGAACGATGATCGATTCGCACTGCGGAAAGACTCGTTCCCAAGCCTTTGCTTCCTCGACCGCGTCGACCATTGGATCGCCGCTTCCGAGAAAGCATCTCACGCGCACGCCTTGAGGAAGAGAGATCGTCTTTGGCTGAGCAAAGGGCCCGGTAAATTCGTTTAGAGTGAGCTCAAAAACGCTAAAATCCAAGGACTCTACACCTTGCGAGAGCTGTAGGTAGCGAGATCGCGCCTTTTCGTTTTTCCAATAATGCGCCTGTAAATTCGGAACCTGCATACTGAGCTGGATCAGTTTCCAAAGATCCTCAGGACGCCTGGTACGAGTGGCCGTTTGAGAAGCCTCATTCAGCTCTGGTTTATAGCTGGAGAGATAGCGCGCGAAACGGATATAGGACATCCACGGATCCACTCCGCAAGACAGCAGGGTGATTCCGGCTATCTTTTCAGGTGATTTCTCCGCTAAATGCTGCGCGAGAGTTCCCCCAAAAGAATGCGCGATCAAATGAATCGGATGGCCCGCTGAGCGATAGAGCTCATCGAGTCGCGCCAGTGCGGCATCGCCCAATTTCGCGAACGCAGGAGGACCCGAAACCTTAGGTTGGTCCCACCAATCGATGCCGATTTGCTCTCCAAACCAGCGTCTTTCGACTTCAGCGTTACAGCCCGGCCCCCAATGCAGGAAGAGTGCTTTTAAGCTGCCTTTATTTCGTACACACAAGCTTCAGCCCCTTTGTAATGACATTGCCGCTCATGCAGAACGGCTCCTTGGCCGTTACCGTAGTGGGTAAAGCTTTGAAAGTAATGCCGTTTGAATTGACAGAGAAAATCGCCCAGCACTGGGTCGTTACGATAATCGAACTCTTCCAGATGCTCTTCAGGCTTTACTGAAAACGCGAGACGCTTCTCGTTCCGGTCTTCGATTTGATAGCGGAAATTGCACTCGTATTGACGAGAGTTCTGAAGAAGAACCTGCGTCAGCATCAAAGGATCGGTTTGACCGTCGTACATTCGATGCAATCTTCCGTGAGTTTCCGACCGAGAAACCGTCGAGGTCATTTTGGAGAAATCAGTAGGCTTCAATAGCCCCGTCTGAATCAGGGTACGGGAAAGATCGAGGCAGAAACGAATATTGATCTGTCCGTCCAAATCCAAGAAAGCATCCTGATCCATTTTGATCGATCGGAAATACTGATCGACTTTTTCCTCTCCCGCAACAGAATGGAA
>CAZCBS010000357.1:0-4141 GCA_964496965.1 uncultured Bacteriovoracaceae bacterium | reverse complement strand
GTTTGCATGACAGGTTGCGGGACGAGTGCGCCATTTTGAATCACGCGAAGCCGTCCCGGGCGCTCCGTGACCAAGATGTCGCCTCCCGGCAAAAATGCTAAGGACCACGGTATTTGAAGCGTGTTTGCAACCGTTTCCAGATGGACGGGGTCATTTCCCGCCGGACCGTTTCCCGATGGGACCAGTTGGCAGGATCTTGCGTCTTGGCCGGACTGAGGCTCGGATTGCCGCTTGCTCGTGTCGAGGTTTTGCGAATCGCACCCCGATACCGCCAAGATAGCGAAGATCAGGGCTCTCAAGAAAGTCATGCTAGCGACCGGAGCAAAGAATATTCCGGCCGTGCAAAGCTGGAAGTTTCGTCTCAGATCGGTTAGGTTGCCGGCCAAAGATGACTGGACCCATCATTCTCAGCACTCTGAACGCGCGTTATTCGCATTGCTCTTTCGGGCTGCGGTACCTGCTCGCTAACTTAGGCGAGCTTCAATCGCGCGCGCGTCTCATGGAATTCACGATCGCGCAAAATCCTCGAGACATCGTTGAAGCGATTCTGGCTCAAAATCCTGCAGTTGTTGGTTTTGGCGTCTACATCTGGAACGCCAGACAGACTTTGGAAGTCGTCTCCACTTTGAAGAGGGTTCAGCCCGATCTCAAAATCGTCTTGGGAGGCCCCGAGGTGAGTTACGAGACGGAGAGTCAGGCGATTTGTCAGCTTGCCGATCTGACGATTCGAGGCGAGGCGGATTTTCTTTTCCGAGAGATTTGCCAAGCGTGGATGGATAATGGAGTTTGGCCTGAGAAAAAATGGATTTCGGGAGAGCTTCCTGAGATTCGCGCGATCCGCCTTCCGTACTCGTACTACAGCGACGAAGATATCCGAAATCGCGTCATCTATGTCGAGGCCTCGCGTGGATGTCCTTATAAATGCGAGTATTGCCTCTCGTCCCTGGATAAGTCGGTTCGAAGTTTTGATCTGGATCTTTTCTTGGGAGAGATGGATCGGCTTGTTGAGCGTGGGGTCAGGCAGTTCAAGTTCGTCGATCGCACTTTCAATCTGAGCATCGCGACCGGAAGCAAAATCTTAAAGTTCTTTTTAGAGCGAATGCATCTCGGCTTGTTTCTTCACTTCGAGATGGTTCCGGATCGGCTGCCTTTGGAGCTTCGTGAGCTGATCCGTCAGTTCCCGGCGGGGTCGCTTCAATTTGAAGTCGGCATCCAGACCTGGAGCCCGGAAGTCGCTCGGCTCGTTTCACGCCGGCAGGATTACGCGAAGATTCGCGAAAATTTCGAGTTTCTGAATCGAGAAACCGGAGTGCACACTCATGCGGATTTGATCGTGGGACTTCCAGGCGAAACGCTCGAAACTTTCGCCGAAGGATTCGATGCGGTCGCCGCTCTGGGGCCCGACGAGGTCCAAGTCGGAATCTTGAAGCGTCTTCGAGGAACCCCCATTATTCGGCATGATCGAGAATGGGAAATGACCTATCAGGAGCATCCGCCGTATCAAGTGCTTCGGACCAAGACGATGAGTTTCGAGACGATTCAGCGAATGACCCGTTTTGCCCACTTCTGGGATCTCGTCGCCAATAGTGGTAACTTCAAGAACACGATGGAAATCGTCAGCGAGCTTGCATCGAAGCGCTCAAATCCCTCTCTATCCCGGGAAATGGATGAGTTGGCGTCCGAGCTTTCAAAAAGGCATCCTCAAGGTCATGGCGTGGCTCTTTTGAATTTGCTCGAGTCCGTTTGGCTTTATCTGCGCGATGAGAAAAAGGTGGACGCAAGCTTGCTGAGAGAATCTTTGATTCGAGACTATTCGCTCGATTCTCACGGAAAAACAAAACGAGATATTCCGGTTTTTCTGCGGGACGAGAGCGCAGTTTCGTCGTCCATGTCCGCGCAAAAGCTGAAGGCATCCGCCACGCCTAAGCGCCAGCTTCGGCATCTCGTGAATTAAACCGCTAAATCGAGGAATTTTCGGTATCTCGAACCGATATGATCGAGCTCATGATGCGTGCCTGCCTCGATAATTTGACCGTCTTCTAGAACGACGATCAGATCCGCATCGCGAATCGTTCGAAGGTGATGAGCGACGATCAGGCAGGTTTTCCCGTTCTTGAGGCGATCGAGAGCTTCCATGACCCTGCGGCTTGAGGCGGCGTCCAGTCCTGTCGTCGGCTCATCCAGAATCAAAATCGGCGCCTCTCGGATCATGGCGCGTGCGATCGCGATTCGTTGTCTTTGGCCGCCTGAGAGCGTGCCTCCTCTTTCACCTAAGATCGTGTCGTAGCCATCAGGAAGGCGAGAGATGAACTCATGCGCGTTCGCCTCGGAGGCATAGTGCCGGATTCGATCGAAAAGATCTCGGCAAAGCGATCTTTTCGCAGGATTGATCAGCCACTCGGGACTGAATCCTTCAGGAAGGTCTCGAGTCCCGTAAGCGATATTCTCCCAGATGGTCGCGCGAAACAGGGCCGCATCTTGCGGAACGATGCTGATTTGCCTGCGCAGGCTTTTTCTTTCCAGCGTTCGAATGTCGATTCCGTCCAGATAGACTGTTCCGAGAGTGGGAGAGTAAAGACGCGGAAGGAGGCTGGTCAGCGTGGTCTTTCCTGAGCCGGTCGTGCCGATAATCGCAACCGTCATTCCAGGCCGGATCGCGAGTTGAATTTGCTTCAGCGCAGGCGGCGCGGAAACGCTCTCTCCCGCTCGGCGCGGGTAATGAAAAGAAACTCCGGAAAACTTGACCGCGCCATTGAGCTCGGGACAGGTTCTCGAGCTTTTCTCGGTTTGGGCTTCGGTCGGAATCTGCATCAGCTCGACGACACGCTCTGCGCTGATCAGTGCTTTGTTCATCGTGTTGACCATCTTTGCCAGCAAACGGACGGGAGAGTAAAGGGACTGAAGGTAGGTCAAAACCACGATCAGCGTCCCCAGTGTCATCGAGCCTAAGAGAACTTGTCTGGCGCCGTAGAGCACGATCAATAGGGTCCCGATGGCGGTGAAAACCTCGATCGTGGGCTCAAGCCGGGATTGAAGCTCGGAGGAGCGAAGCCCGGCCGAAAGCGCGGCTCGAGCCGGAACGTCGAATCTCGCCGCTTCATATTCTTCTTGAGCGAAGGCTTGAACCGTGCGGATCAGGGAGACGTTTTCTTGCACGAGCGAGGCGATCTCGGCGTCTTTTGATTTCGCCATTCTCTGGGCCGTTTTAATGGCCATGATGTAACGGCGCGCGACTAAGTGGAGAGCCGGCACGATCACCAGCGCGATCCAGGTGAACCGCATGTCCACGCGGCTCAACATATAGAGTGTCCCGACGATCACGAGGCCATTCACCAAAAGCACGTTGACGAAAGAGACCAAAAGGTCCTCGATGTTGGAAATGTCATTGTGGATGCGAGTGACAAGATCGCCCGTGCGATTTCGATCGTAAAAAGAAAGAGGAAGCCCCTGGACATGCTTGAATACGGCACGTCGAATGTCGCAGGTCATGCGCTGTCCGATGGAGGTGATGCAGGCCGATGATCGCCACGCGAAGAAACCATACGTCAACGCGAGCACGAGAATCATGCCGCAGCTCACGCCGAGAAGCTGCCAGCGATTGAGGTGAGCCAGGGCTTGCGCAAAGGGAATCTGTGGTGGAATGGGCTCGGATTTCAGAACCTGATCGACCACGAACTTGAGCGGCCACGGCCTGAGAACGTCGACGCTCACGCGAAGCAGAACCCAGGCAATCGATAGAAGAATCACCTTCCAGTAAGGTCTTGCGTACTGAATATAGGTTTTCGCTACTTGCCAGAGAGGTGCATAGTCGCGCTTCACTCTGGAACGCTCCTGAGCACCGGGGAGATTTCGGAGCTCGAAAGTGGCGAGCCAATCGCCCCACTGAGCTTCGAGGTGAGCGAATAGCAGAACTTCGAGAAACGCGCTTCGGGAATCCCGTGAAAGAGCGTGAATTCGCTTAACCAGTCCGGAAGCGTCCCTTCATTCTTGATTTCCAGGATGATTCCACGCGAGATCGGATGCTCTGCTTGCATGCGTCGAGCTTCGTTCCAGAGAGGTAACGAAAAGATCTCTACGCGGGTACCGACGTCGATATCCATCAAAAGCTCCGTGCGAACGTTCTCGTCCAGCGTGATTCTGA
>CAZCBS010000356.1:0-4146 GCA_964496965.1 uncultured Bacteriovoracaceae bacterium | reverse complement strand
GCGTGGTGCCGATGGGGGCCCGCTTCAAGAAGGCGTCGCATCCGTCGAAGACATCGATACCGCGATGAAGCTCGGAACAAATCAACCGATGGGTCCTTTGACTTTAGCTGATTTTATCGGTCTCGATACTTGTCTCGCGATCATGGAAGTTCTCCACGATGGCTTGGGCGATTCGAAATATCGTCCGTCCCCACTCCTAAAACAATACGTCGCTGCAGGCTGGCTGGGCAAGAAAACCGGCCGAGGATTCTACAAGTATGACTCTCAATAATCTCATCGTCGAACGCGCCGAACCGGGCATTTGCATCGTCAAGATCGCACGCCCAAAGGCTCTCAACGCACTGAACACCGAAACGCTTCAAGAGCTCAAAACCGTTCTGACCGAAGAGTCGAAAAACGCCAACACTCGCGTCCTGATTCTGACCGGTGACGGCGAAAAAGCGTTTATCGCGGGAGCCGACATCGCCGAGATGAAGGATAAAAACCCAAGCCAAGGCGTGCACTTTGCTCAAGTCGGTCACGAAGTCACTAAGCTTCTTGAGCTCATGCCTAAGCCAACCATTGCTGCCGTAAACGGCTTTGCACTGGGTGGTGGCACGGAAATGGCGATTTCATGTGATTTCATTCTGGCCAGCGATCGCGCGGTTTTTGGTCAGCCTGAGGTCGGCTTGGGAATCATCCCAGGCTTTGGCGCCACGATTCGACTCTCTAAGTTTGTCGGAATCCCCATGGCAAAAGAGCTGATCTTTTCCGGCCGCAGAATCAAGGCGGACGAGGCTCAGGCCTTAGGATTGGCAAATCACGTTTACCCAGCCGCTGAGTTCATGGAAAAGGTCCTCGAGATGGCCCGCACCATCAGCCAGCAATCGTTCTCTGCGGTCGCTCGTTCCAAGCAGCTCATCAACGAGTTTTCCGAGACGATAGGCCTAAACATGAAATTGGACGCAGAAGCTCAGGCTTTCAGTCAACTTTTCGGCACTCCGGATCAAAGAGAAGGAATGGGCGCTTTCGTCGAAAAACGGAAGCCTGCTTTTCAAGGCCTGTCCGGCTAAAGAGCTGCTGGCTCCGATTTGCTGAAACCAAAATACGTGCTATCACTTGAGTGAATCGCTGAGATTCATTTTCACCAGGTAGGACTACGCCCTGCCCCCAAGAGGTTCTATGATTTACAACTGGCCTGAAACCGACGAGTCCAAAAAAATGCTGATCGAATCCGTTCGTTCCTTTGCCCAAGGCGAGATTGCGCCTCAGGCAAAAGAATTGGATGAAACGGGTCACTTCCCTACCGACATCGTTAAGCAACTCGGCGAAATGGGTCTCATGGGAATGATGGTTCCTGAGCAATGGGGCGGCGCCGGGATGGATACCGTCTCTTACGCCATGGCACTCGAGGAAGTCGCAGCGGCATGCGCTTCAACCGCGGTCATCATGTCGGTGAACAATTCGCTCGTTTGCGCTCCCATCAACTATTGGGGAAATGACGAGCAGAAAGAAAAATATCTCAAGCCTCTCGCTCGCGGCGAAAAACTGGGCTGCTTCGCACTTTCTGAACCAGGCGCTGGCTCGGATCCTGCGGGCATGACGTGCGTCGCAAAGAAAGTCGAAGGCGGTTACCGCATTCATGGAACCAAAAACTGGATCACCAATGGTCGCGAAGCCGATATCTGCGTTCTCTTCGCAACTCACGACCCAAAAGCTGGTCACAAGGCAATTTCTGCTTTCATCGTCGATACGAAGTCCGAAGGATTCAAAGTTTCCAAGTTGGAAGACAAACTGGGAATCACGGCTTCTTCTACCGCGCAGCTCTTTTTTGATGACGTTTTCGTCCCAGAAAGCTGCCTCATTGGAAAAGAAGGCCAAGGCCTGAAGATCGCCCTTCACACTTTGGATGGCGGACGTATCGGGATTGCTTCTCAAGCTCTCGGCATCGCTCGATGCGCGCTCGATGCTTCGAAAAAATTCGCTCAAGAACGTGAGCAGTTCGGCGCTCCGATCTCTAAGCTTCAAGCGATTCAATTCTTCATCGCAGATATGGCAACTCGTCTTCAAGGCGCGCGCCTTTTGACCTGGTCCGCGGCAAAGAACAAAGATAACGGCATCAAGTACACTCGCGAATCCGCAATGGCAAAGCTTGCGGCATCTGAAGCAGCGATGTGGATTTCCACCAAGGCCATTCAGGTTCACGGCGGTTACGGATACACCAAAGAATACGTCGTTGAGCGCAATTTCCGCGACGCTAAGATTACCGAAATCTACGAAGGCACATCCGAAATTCAACGCATTGTGATTGCCGCGCAGGAGTTTGCAGGACATGTCTGATCAGAAAAACAATCTCGACCAGATCAAAAAAGCCCAAGCGGATTGGGAAAAAAAGCTCAAGGAAACTGAAGCAAAGACTCCGCCTCGTCCGACGCGCTTCACCACCTGGAGCGATATGGATGTTCCTCTGATGGGAACGCCGCTTGATCTTGAGCGCGAAGGTTTTGATTATTTGAACGACTTGGGCTTTCCAGGCGAATATCCTTTCACTCGCGGCGTTCAGCGCAATATGTATCGCGGAAAACTCTGGACGATGCGCCAGTTCGCGGGATTTGCGAGCGCCGAAGATACGAACAAGCGCTTTAAGCTTTTGCTTGAGCACGGTCAAACCGGTCTTTCGACGGCTTTCGATATGCCAACCCTCATGGGTTACGATGCCGACAGTCCTCGCGGAAAAGGCGAAGTCGGCAAATGCGGCGTCGCTGTTTCTTCGCTCGAAGATATGGAAACGCTCTTCAGCGGAATTCCTCTCGGTGAAGTCACCACTTCAATGACGATCAATGGCCCTGCCATCGTGATCTTGGCGATGTACCTTGCGGTTGCCGAAAAACAAGGCGTCCCGAAAGAGAAAGTTCGCGGCACTCTTCAAAACGATATTCTCAAAGAATACATCGCGCAGAAAGAGTGGATCTTCCCCGTCGTTCCGGCCGTTGAGCTTGTGACCGACACGATCGAATACTGCACCCAGCATTATCCTAACTGGAACACGGTCAGCATCAGCGGCTATCACATCCGTGAAGCGGGTGCGACTGCGGTGCAAGAACTTGCATTCACGCTCTCTGACGGGCTTGGCTACGTCGATTCTTGCTTGAAGCGTGGAATGAAGATCGATGACTTCGCTCCTCGCCTTTCCTTCTTCTTCGACGTTCACAATGACTTCTTCGAAGAAGTGGCAAAATTCCGCGCAGCCCGCAGAATTTGGGCTCGCCTCATGCGCGAGCGTTACAGCGCCAAGGACCCGAAATCTTGGATGCTGAGAACACACGCTCAAACCGCGGGCGTTTCGCTCACCGCTCAACAACCTTACAATAACATCGTTCGCGTTGCCGTTCAGGCACTCGCTGCAATCATGGGTGGAACCAACTCGCTTCACACCAACAGCATGGACGAGACTCTTGCTCTTCCAACCGATGAGGCAGTGATGATCGCGCTTCGCACTCAGCAAGTGATTGCAGAAGAAAGCGGTGTCGCAAACATCGTCGATCCGTTTGGCGGCTCTTACTTCATGGAAACGCTCACGAACCGCGTGGAGCGCGAGACGATGGACTACATCCGCCGCATCGACGAAATGGGCGGAATTGTTCAAGCCGTTGAAAACGGCTTTCCGCAAGCTGAGATCGCCAATAGCGCCTATCATTTCCAACAGCTTCTCGAGAAAAAAGAGAAGGTCATGGTCGGCGTCAACAAGTACCAAATGCAAGAGCCGAAGCGCACGATCGACACTCTTTATATCGATCGCTCCGTTGAAGAGCGTCAGGTTAAAAAGCTGGCTGAGCTCAAGCGCAAACGAAACGCACGCGAGCATCAAGAGGCTCTTCGCCGCGTGAAAGAAGCCGCTCAAGCCGGTCAAAACCTCATGGAACCGATCATCGGCGCTGTAAAAGCATACGCGACTATTCAAGAAGTCTGTGATACGCTGCGTGGTGTCTTCGGAGAATATCGAGAAGCAGGAAGTTTCTAGGGAGTAGCTAAGAGATGACATCACCGACTGAGAAAATTCGCGTTCTAGTTGCAAAGCCAGGCCTCGATGGCCACGATCGCGGCGCCAAAGTCATTGCGCGCGCCCTTCGCGACGCAGGCTTTGAGGTGATCTACACCGGCCTTCAC
>CAZCBS010000355.1:0-4153 GCA_964496965.1 uncultured Bacteriovoracaceae bacterium | reverse complement strand
AACGGGAGCCGTATCCTGCAACGGCGAGCAAAAGTCGTTCAAGCCGCTTTTCCTTGAGATTTCACGACCTACGTCGATGGAATTATCTACCGAACCGATAACTGAAAACCTGTTCCCGCGTCCGAAGTCGAACTTGAGCTGGTTGACAAGCAAGGAGTTGTCGTCAGCTCGACCAAATCTTCAGCGGACGGATATTACATCCTGCCCACTGTTCCTGCCGGAAATTTTACGCTCAGGGTCTCACCCGATCAAGCCAGCCGCCTGAACATCACGAGTCCCGATCTCAGGACTGTTCGCGTTCTTCCGGACTCCTTGTTTGTGAACGGAATCAACGCGACGATCTCACTACCCCTGCAAAAACACCTTCCCCTTCCTGAGAATGAAAAGAGCCGAAGCACCGCCGCCAACGGAAAACGCCTTCACACCCGGAGCCACCCAGGCAAGTTCTTCTATGTCAACGTCGGAGCTTTCGTTGAATCGGATCACGTCAAGAAAATCGAAGATCTCCTTCGCGCGGAACATTTGAACTTCACGACTGAGACGGTGACAAGCGTCGTCCCGGTCTATCGAATCCGAGTCGGTCAATTCCCCTCCACCGCTCCTGCCGACGCTCTTGCGGAAAAACTGAAAACTTACGGTTACTCTCCCTCACGCGGCAACTCAGGATCTATGCATAACGTCTATGTCGGGCCCTATTATTCGCAAAACGACGTGAAAACCGATCGAGCAGTCATTGCAGCCGCCATTCCGTCCGCGATCACCGAAACCACAAAAGAGTCCGCTCAACTCACCGTCTTTCAAATCGGCGGCTACGCATGGCGTGAGTCCGCCGAAGAAGTCCGAGCCCGTCTTCTTGAGACGGGAATGGTCGACGAGAGCTTGATTCGCGAACTATCCCAACGGGATTAAAACGAGCGATTCGCCAGGCTTAAGGTTGCCGCATCAAAGGAAGCGATACCGTGAAAGTGGATCCTTTCCCAAGCTCGCTTGCGACGGTAATGAATCCGCCATGTTCTTCAACAATTTGCCTAGAAATATAAAGTCCAAGACCCAAGCCACTGAATGATCTCAGTGACGCCACTCTCTCAAATCGACCAAATATCTTCGCTTGATCCTTCGGCGCGATTCCAAGCCCATGATCGGTTACGGATAAAGTAGCCGTCGCGCCTGTCTGAGTCACGCGAATCTCGATCGGCTTGTTTTGACCGTATTTGATCGCGTTCGTGAGAAGATTGGTGACAACCTGCTCAATTCGCGCACGATCCCAGTAGCCTCTGACGCCTGATTCAGAGGAGCCAGTGCCAGTAGAGCCAGAATCAGTGAAAAACGACACCTTGCACTTGGCGGCCTCAATCTGCGAGGCGAGATGCTTCAAAACTGCCGAAACAAGATCGCTCAGATCGACATTCTCAAATGAAAGCAACAGTCTTCCAGATCGAATTCGAGAAACATCAAGAAGATTCTCGACTAGTTTTTCCATCCTCTCGATTTGCGCCATGGAGCTTGAAAGCAGCTCATTGAGATCGGCCGGCTTGAGCTTGTCTAAGTTTTTTTGTACTGCATTTTTCAGAAACTGGACTTGAATCTTCAGCGGCGTCAGCGGAGTCCTCAGCTCATGCGATGCAATCGAGATAAAATCATCTCGCGCTTCGATGGATCTTTGCGATTCCTGATACATGGCCGCATTATCGATGGCCATCGCGCAGTTCCTCGCAAGCTCATAAGCCAAGGCCAAGTCCTCTTCCGAATAGCGATGCCCCGGATTTGCGGACGCGATAAACATTCCGCCAATCGCTTTGTCTCGAACAATCATCGGCACCGCCATATAGGACTTAAGTCCGAGCTCTCTGATGATTTTCAAGTAATCAGGATTATTTGTTCCGACGATCGTCCATCCTGTGAACGTGGACTGCAGCTGCTCATCGCTTACATCCGCATACAAGATGGGAGCGCGAATTCGAATCGCTCTAGGAACACCTTGAGGCGCATCAAAGTCTGGGCAATATCCCTCGAGTCCTCGAACAAGCTCCGCTCGTGATGGCTCCGCGGTCGCTGCGACAGCTTGGATAATTTCATCTGCCTTGACGAGCGCGAGGAAACACCAGTCCGCAAAATAGGAGACAATCAATTTCGAGATGTTTTTCAGAGTGAGCTCGTAGTCGAGTGATCCTGCCAGTATCTTCCCCGCTTCGGCAAGAAACGTCGCTTTTTCCCGCTCATTCTTCTCCGAGCGAATGATCTGTCGAAGCTTTTCCTCGGCGGCTTTCCGCTCGGTAATGTCCCGAACCGCGACAACGCGCGCGGGGACTCCTCGAAAATTGATCGACTTTCCTCGCGCTTCAGCCCAAAACTCCGACCCGTCTTTTCTGAGCCCTCGCAGCTCATAAGGCTCACTGCTATAGAGCTTCGACTTCACAAGATCACGATACTTCGGCGTGGCTAACAAAAGCCCATCCATGCCAATCAACTCAGAGGAAGCATACCCATAGAGTCGACTGGCGCTTCGATTAGCTAACAGGATCTTTGATCGATCATGAATAAGCACCGCTTCGAACGTTGACTCGGACAATGCCCGAAATCGCTCTTCGCTTTCCCTCAGATCGCTCTCAGTCTTCTTTTTTTCGGTAACATCCCGATAGCTCCAAACTCGTCCAACGATCTTTTCAGCAAGTCTTTGAGGTATCGAGTATCGCTCAAATATTCTCCCGTCCTTGAACTCAAGGTACTCATACCCCTCCATCTGAGGATCCGAGCAGAGCTCATTGACTCGGGACAGATATCTCGCCGAATTTTTTTGCCGTTCCGACGCAAACGCAACGAACTCTTGATAGCTTCGAGACCTTTGAATGTTTGCAGGGATCCCCCACATTTCGATAAATCTCTGATTATAACTCTGAATGTTCCCGTCAAGATCGACGACAAGTATCCCATCGGCAGTTGATTCGATCGTCGAATTGAGCAACGAAAACGCCTTCGCAAGCGCATCTTTCGCTCTCATATATTCGATTGAAAGGGCCGCTGCCGAAGTCGCGTCTTGAACGAGCTGAAGCTCAAAGGCATTAGGCTCCCTGACCTCGCGAAAATACATCGCGAAAATCCCTAAGACCTTTCCTTCCTGAGACAAAATCGGACTCGACCAACAAGTCCGAAGACCCTGTTTTCTCGCAAGCTCTCCGTAATCGGCCCAGAGAGGGTCGGAATACGTATCGGAAACAATGACGAGCTCCTTCCGAAATGCGGACGTTCCGCACGATCCTGCTTGAGGTCCGATCGGGACTCCATCGATCGCATCAACATAGGCTTGCGGCAGATGAGGAGAGGCCGCCGTCCATAAACGCTTTTCTTCTTCATCAAGCAACATCACTGAGCCAATGAGCCCATCGACCAATTCTTCAATCGACTTCACAAGTGCATCCAAAGCCGTTGCGAGCGACTCGCCTCGGATCAGAAGCTCGAAACTCTTTCTTTGGGCAGCGAGCAATAACTCGGCTTTTGCCTCATGATTGAACGTTTCATTGATTGCTCGAATCGCTGCTCGCATACCTGAAATCACTACCCGTTCGGTAAAAACTAGCTGAGTAGCGAATATAAAGCACGAACAAGGCCAAGCATCGTTTCTGCACACAGGGAGAGAATGGGCCTATTTGCACGATATCTCGATACCTCGAGACAAAGCCATCCGGACGAGAAATGGATCACGCGCCTCAAGTGCGGCGCCCCTCTCAGCGATTCGGCTTTCGATAAGATCTATCCCGAGTCGATTCAAAAGCTTTCTCAAGTCCACTGGACGCCTATCGAAGTCGCCAAGCGAGCGGCCGGGCTTTTAGTGAGCCATGAAGGCACGCGAGTTTTGGATGTCGGCTCGGGCGTTGGAAAGTTTTGCATCGTGGGAGCTTTGACGTCAAAAGGCCGCTTCTACGGAATCGAGCAGCGAGAGCATTTTGTCGATTTCGCCAATGCCCTAGTTTCCAAATATCAGCTGGCTCGAACCACTTTTTTTAAGGGCAACTTCAAAACTTTTGATTGGTCGACTTACGACGCGATCTATCTTTTCAATCCGTTCCAAGAGAACAAGTCTCCAGAGCAGCGCCTGGACGAGACTGTCCCTTTGAGTCGAGAGCTTTACAAAGACTATGTCACCGCAGTCTTTGAA
>CAZCBS010000354.1:602-4153 GCA_964496965.1 uncultured Bacteriovoracaceae bacterium | reverse complement strand
AACCAGCCGAGCTTATAAGCGAAAAAATACTGACCAAAGAGAATATAGGCCAGCATCGGAATACTCATGCCAAAAACGCAAAACACGACACCGACCCGATCGATCCACTTGCCGCGAAAAAAAGCGACCAGAAGACCAATCAGGATCGACAAAATCGTAGTGATCGCGAACGCCGGGACCGCAAGCATCAGCGACGGAGCGATCCCATCGCCGATCATCGAGCTGATCTTTTGCTTGGTCGCAAAACTGCGTCCGTAATCGAAAGTAACAACCTGCTTAAGATAATCAAAGTACTGCGCATAAGCAGGCTGATCCAAGCCATATTCGTGACGAATCTCAGCGATCTGCGCCGGAGTCGCATGCTTTCCGACCATCAAGATCGCCGGATCGCCACCCACCAAATTGAAAAGCACGAAGATAATCAGCGTCACCCCGAAAAGGGTGGGGATCGTGCTCAACAAACGACGTAGAATATAGCTCAGCATAAAATCACTTCTTCGTTTACTTCTTTAAGGACGGATCGACGCGGTAATACTTTCTGACAGCGTGCTCAAAGTCGTTGTACTTGTAGTTCTTTGTCCAAGGTTGGTTCAGATAGTACGCGATCCGGTGCGCAGCGAAGATCCACGGCACATCCTCAACGACGATGTCGACCATTTGCTTATAAAGAACAAGACGTTCTTTTTCGTTGGTCAAGGTTAAGGATTTTTCGTAGAGCTTGTCAAACGCAGGATTGACGTAATTGCCGTCGTTCGGTCCAGGAGAGACGTTTTTTCCATAAAAAAGCTGTAAGAAGTTCTCGGCATCCGGATAATCGCCGTTCCAGGCAAACTCCCACATCTGGCCCTGCTTCGCTTTGATCTTGGCTTGAAACTCCGGCCACGAATATGAAGTCACTTTGAGCTGAACGCCGATTTGGCCAAACGCTTTCTGCGTATATTCCGCAAACTGACGGCTCGTGCTGTCGGACAAGTTCACGTATTCGAGAGGAGGTAAACCTTTGCCGTCCGGATAGCCGGCCTTAGCGAGCAGCTCTTTTGCCTTAGCCAGATTGTATTGGCGATAAGGATTTTTAAAAGAAGGATCGTAACCTGCCAAAGTAGGCGGAATCGGTCCCTGCGCAGGCAACGCGCGGCCATTATAAAACAGATCGATCAGCTGCGTGCTATCATAAGCAAGGCTCAACGCTTGGCGCAGATACTTATTCTTACCCATGAGCGGATCGGCCATATTGAAAGACAAGTGCGTGAGGTCCGCGCGTGGGTAAATTCCCAGATGAAGATTTTTAGCCTTCATCTCAGGAGTCAGCTCCTTGCCGCCCGCAGCGATCGCTTGGGCGAAGTTATCTTTTGGAATCCCGCCGATCTCAAGCTTGCCGCTCAAGAAAGTCAGCCAACGCGGCTGCTGCTCTTCGAAAACCGTCGTCACGATACGATCGTTTCGAGGGAGCGGCTGCCCCGCATCTTCGAGAAGTCCGGCCTCTTTGTCGCCCGGCTCTCCCTCGGATGGATACACTTCTTTACGATAAGTTGGATTGCGATCCCAAACCGCTTTGGAGCTCGGATTGAACTCAGTCAAACGATAAGGGCCCGTACCCACGGCGTGATTGATAAACTCTTTTCCGTAAAACTCAACTGCTTCACGAGACACGACCGACGACGATGGCATCGCCACCATGTACAGGAAAAGCGAGCTGGGCTGATTGAGCGTCACTTGCAAAGTGTAGCGATCGACCGCTTTCAATCCTTCGATCGATTTCGAATAATCGGCCGCACCACTTTGTGCCGCGGCCTTGCGCCAATCATCGAGTCCGGCGACTTTGCCTTCAAACGTCCACCAGTTCGGAGAAGTATTCTTTGGGTCAGCCAAGCGTTTCCACGAATAGATGATGTCATCCGCGGTCATCTCGCGACCTTTGCCCTGCGTTTCTTTAAAGCAAGCATCGTCGTGAAAAAGAACGCCCTTTTTCAGCTTGAAAGTGTAGGTCTTTCCGTCTTTGCTGATTTCTGGCATTGCCTCAGCAAGAAGCGGAATCAAAGTGTAAGGACGCTTCAGATAGTGATATTGAAGAAGACCTTCATATGCATTGCTTGACTCGGTGGAGGAGTATACGTCGTCCCCTTGAATGGGGTCCAATCCTTTGAACTTCGCGTCCGAAGACAAGTGAAGCGTGTTAGCGGGATCAGCGACCTTTTTCGTACAACCCGAAAAAGCCAATGCACTCGCCAAAACACTCGAGAGAAGAATGGACGAAATCAGACGAGATCTGGAAATCGATGACATGATGTAGGACCCCCCTCCTATTCCTAGGAGCTACCTGAGTTGGAGCCCAGTGTCAACGCACTATCTCTCGGTCACGCCAGCGGATTTTGACTTCGCCTTGCTTAGATTTTGCCTGCCATTTCAGCGGACTGAGCGTCTCCGATTCCGGATCGCCAAACTCAAAATCTACGGCCGCGCCACCCGATTCCCAGCGCAAAAACTTAGCCAGATAACGACCGTCTTTTTGCCGGTCAAATCGATACAAAAAGCGAGCAGGTTTACCCGTCGCATCCGCGACCAGAGAAACAATCAATTCGTCTTCAGAATCAATAGCAAGCGACGCTTGCTGAAGCGACGTCGCATCTGGACAAGGGATCCTTCCCAAAAAGAGATCCGTTGCCCAACGAAGCGGGATTCCCGCCCATGCACCTTGTTCACGACGACTGCGCTCAGGCTTTCCAGGAACATCGATCCGAAGATCACGATCTTCAATCATCAAAACCGCGGCCGTTCCGCCAAACGGTTGCTGAACCTCCAGCTTTAAACTCGAAGGAGCCTTTGCCTGAATGGACGCGGGAAACTGCCCGGAAGCGTCCGGCGACTTCGCTTTCATCCATGCAACGCCGCTGGCTTGCTGAATGCTTTGGCCAGGCCTGCAAGCTTCGGCAAGGAGCGCGCGAGGCTCAATTTGAGCTCGAAGCCTCCCTTTCTCCGTCGGCGCGTGCGAACACGACGATACAGAGACTAAGACGCCAACCCAAAAAAGATCGGCGAACTTATTGTGAAACGTTTTCTTTCGCAGGAATCCGATCTTGTGAGCGAACACTCTTTGCAGGACCTTGGAAAGAACCTTGGGCATATTCTGGTGCGTTCTCCGCTGGACTCAACTTACCTTTTTGAACAAGCACTCGGCGCAAGCTCGCGGCTTTGGCTTCAAGCTTTTGCTTGGCTTCCGAATCTTCAGCAAAACGAACTGCTTCACCATATCGAGCATACGCTTTTTCTTCAAGATTGGCTCGAAGATAAGCATCCGCTAAATGCTCCAAGATCGCCGACTCGTTCGGCTTGAGCTTGACCGCTTTCTCGAGCTCCACAACGGATTCGGAAAGGCGACCGCGCGTAAAAAGATACCAACCCCAGCTGTCTTGGATGAATGCATTATCCGGACGCAAAGTCAGAGCGCGCCTCAAGAGCCGCTCAGCGTCGTCCAATCGCTCTCCGCGAGTTGTCCAAGTGTAGCCGATGTAATTGAGCGCGCCGATCCAGGCGACCACAACCAAGGGTCCGTA
>CAZCBS010000354.1:0-592 GCA_964496965.1 uncultured Bacteriovoracaceae bacterium | reverse complement strand
GTAATTGAGCGCATCCGCATTGTCGGGGTTGATCTTCAAGATCGACTCCATCGTGCGAAGCCCCTGATCGGTCTTGCCTTGGCGATCGTACATGCTTCCGAGATAGTAGAGAACTTTCTCGTCCTCAGGAAACTTCTTCGTAGCGCGTTCCAGAATTTTCATCGCACCCGCATAGTTCTTCTCGTCCTCTTCAAGGCTTGCTTGAAAGACGTAGAAGTTGGCGAAATTCGGCGCTAGCTCGATCGCCTGATCGAGATATTTTTTCGCATCGTCCAAGCGCTTTTCCTGTTTCATCAAGTACGCGACATGCAATACGGACTCATCATAGAGACGAGAAGAGGGCTTGATCTTCTTCAGCTCATCGATCGCCTGAGCGGTTTGATGGACCTCCTCATAAACTCGCCCCAGATAATAAATGACGCGGTCTGAGTCAGGATTGCGATCCAAGATCCATTTAAAAGTCTCGATCGCCTTGGCGTAATCTTTGACCTCCATACGAATCAGGCCGAGCTTAACGCGAACATTCATGTCCTCAGGATCCGTCGCTTCGACCGCCTCCAAATAAGGGAGCGCTTGGGAATATTTCTCTGAT
>CAZCBS010000353.1:0-4211 GCA_964496965.1 uncultured Bacteriovoracaceae bacterium | reverse complement strand
TCCTGGACGAAGCCGCACTGCGCCTGGGACTGAAGCCCGTCGTTTACACAGATGATATAGACGGTCCCGCGTCCGAGACCTGCGTGGAGACTGTCGCGGGGAAAATCAGCGATGCCTCGGTGCTCAAGGCTTTCGTAGCGCGCATGCCGCTCATCGCATTTGAGAACGAGGTCGTGGATTGCGAATCGCTCAGAGCATCGACCCCAACGCCAGACTCGAAGTTTTTTCCGAACCTCAAAGCCATCCAAATTCTTCAGGATAAGCTGGGGCAGAAGAAGCTCCTCAAAAAGCTTGGAATTCCGACATCTCCTTTCGTCGCGCTCAAAGCCGAAATGAGCAGCTCTGACGAAATCGATTCCGCGCTCGCTTCTCTCGCGGGAGATATCGTCCTGAAATGGAGCCGCCAAGGCTACGACGGGAAAGGCGTGAAAGTCGTTCATACCGGAAAACCCGCCGAGCTGGAGGACGCCATTCCATTTGTCGAATCCGCTTGGTCGAGAAACATTCCCGTTTACGCGGAGAAAAAAATCGACTTCATCCGAGAGCTCGCGATCATCGGATGCGCTTCGACTCAAGGCGAGTTTGTCACGTACCCGCTGGTGATCAGCGAACAAGAACGCGGGATCTGCAAAGAAGTCGTGGGCCCGGCGGTTCATCTAGGAGTTGCTGTCGAGCTTCAGGACCAGGCTCGAGATGCCGCTCGGAAACTCACGAAAGAAGTGGGACTTGTCGGTTCTTTCGGCGTCGAATTTTTCGAGTCGCGCTCGGGCGAGCTTTTAGTCAATGAGATCGCCCCCCGAGTTCACAATACGGGTCATTATTCTCAAAACGCTTTTCCGGTCAGTCAGTTTGAAAATCACTGGCGCGCGCTCATGGGCCTGCCTCTTTTCGATCCGCTTTCCGAGCCGAAAGCCTCCGCTCCATTTTTCGCAATGCTCAATCTATTGGGCCCGGAGGGCGTTTCTCGAACGGCTTCTTCATCCGCTTTGCCTGTCGCCGGCCCTCATTCTCAGCTGCACTGGTACGGAAAAAAAGAAATCCGTCCGGGCAGAAAACTCGGGCATTTAAACGGCTCCGCTGACTCGCCTGAGACTCTAGCTCGACTATTGAAAGAGCTGAAAGACATCGAAACAGCTTGGATTGAAAAACTAAGAACTTAAAGCCAAAACTAAATTTTATGAAAACCAAGAAATCCAAAAATACCCCTCTCGCCCCTCTCGTAGGAATCATCATGGGAAGCAAAACCGACTTGCCTACCCTACAAGCCGCGGCCGATGCCCTGGCGCAATTCGGGATTGCTTACGAAATGTCGGTCGTCTCGGCGCATCGAACTCCACATGAGGTCGCCAAGTATGCGGAGAGCGCCCGAAAAAAAGGGATTCGCGTTCTCATCGCAGGAGCTGGCGGCGCCGCTCACCTTCCGGGGATGGCGGCCTCCTATACAGAACTCCCCGTGATCGGAGTACCCGTTGCCATCGGCCATCTACAGGGCCAAGACGCGCTTTACTCGATCGTACAGATGCCCAAAGGCATTCCGGTCGCGACCGTCGCTATCGGCAACGCATGGAACGCGGGAGTTCTCGCGGCTCAGATGCTGGGAGCCGGAGATTCTAAAATCCTGGATCGAATTCGCCGCTATAAAGACGAAATGCGCGCGACAGTCATTCAAAACTCGCGAGTCTGAAATAAGGACTTCTCCGCCAGAATCCGCCGCTCAAAGCCCGTAAACTCGGCTACTCCGGGTCTAGCTCTTGCTCGAACCTGGCCGCATGAAAATGCGCGAAATCCCTGAAACCGAACGTCCCCGCGAGCGATGCCTCGAAAAAGGCGCAAGATCACTGAGCTTAAGAGAATGTCTTGCGCTCATCCTCAACTCGGGTCCACGCGGCAAAGGAAGCCTCGGACTCGCGTTGGATATCCTCGAGCGTCCGGGCCCCGGCCTTTTCGATCACGAGCAGGAACGTGCCTTTTTCCTCGCCATGGAAGTTTCAAGCGAAGCTTTTCTCGGCAATATCTCCGGCGTCGGAGAAGCGAGCCAAGCCCGCCTTTTAGCCGCGTTTGAGCTCGCCCGGCGCTATGCCCTTTTCCGAGAAACGAGATTCCGCCAGGCCCCCTCCGCACAATCCCAGACCTTGCTCCAGGTCGCGCAAGTCGCTTTAACGCGCATTCCGCTCGAATGGCGAAACGAGACTCAAGAATGGCTAGGTTTTATTCCCTGCTATCGCACCGGCGAGGTGGGGCAGCTTTGCATCGTCGAGCGAGGAGTCAGAACCCACGTCAACATCGAACCCATCGAGTTATTTGCCAGAATTCTGGCGCTCAGACCCCATGGCTTTATCCTGGTTCATAACCACCCCTCCGGAGAGCTGACCCCGTCCCTTCCCGATCGGGAAATTACCGAGCGAGTGGCCCAGCTGGCTCGTCCGTTCGGGATTCGTATGTTCGGTCACTGGATCGTCGCCGCTCAAGGAGAGCATTGGATCAAGTAATAAATGTGATAGAGTCACATTACACCTATGTCATCTGACTCAAATTGTTCCCGCTGCGAGAAATCCTTGGATCTATGCGTTTGCGAAAGCATCCGGCCGCTCAAGACCCGTCTGCATGTCCTGATTTTGCAACATCCGCAAGAGCCAGACAAAGATCTCGGCTCCGCGTGTCTTGCGCATCTTTCGCTTCCCAATTCGACGCTGAAGATTGGCCTCTCTTGGCCTAACTTGAAAACCGCCTTGGGAAAAGAAGCGCAACCCTCTCGTTGGGCGGTTCTCTATCTCGGAAGTGGAGCCAAATCGAAAGGGCCTCCTCCCACCCATCCTCCCGTGCTTCAGTTCGTCGACAAAAAAGGAATGGTCCTCGATCAACCTATTTCCCCAAAAGACTTGGACGGAATCGTTGTTATCGATGGAACTTGGAGCCAAGCCAAAGCGCTTTGGTGGCGAAACGCATGGTTGCTCAAGCTCAAGCGCGTGATTCTCAATTCGCCGAACAAATCTCTCTACCGCGAGCTCAGGAAAGAACCGCGTCGCGAGTGCTTATCCACGATCGAGTCCATCGCGGAAACTCTCGAAGCACTTCGAGAACCTGTCGAGACCAGCGCGAGCCTCAAGAAGATTTTCGGAAATCTTCTCGATCGACGAAGAGAGCAGATCCAAAAAGAAAAGGAAGCCCGGCGATCCGCACGAGCTTCCCAAAAAAATTCTTCGAGTGAATAAAGCCAGCCGAAACTCTGGCGCTTATTTCTTTTGGGACTTGCGAAGCATTTCCATGGCTTGCTTGAGCTGAGCGTCCATGTTTTGGCCACCACGAGCCGGAGCTCCGCCGAAACCGCCGCGACCGCCCATGCCACCCATTCCAGCAGCGCCCATGCCGCCCATCATTTTTTGCATTTGAGAAACAGCTTCGCCCATGTTCTTTGCATTCGGGAAAGCCATCTTCATCATCTGCTCGCTGGCGCTCTTGAGCTTGAGAAAGATGACGACATTGATTGCAGTCAGAATAAGCACGAAAACCCAGCTAAGAATGATCCAAACAGACATGATTGATTACCTCGCGAGATGGGACCTTAACCCAGGGGTTTCCGCCATGCAATGCCCTGAGCAATTCCTTCAATCCTAGTTGATACCAGTCTGCTCAGGTAGGTTGGGGGTTCCGATAGGGACGTCAGTTCCATTGCCTTTGACGGATTGCGTAGTATCGGTGTCATCTTCAGCAGGCCAAAGAGGCGCTCGTGGAATTCCGGAATGGACTAGATTTTTTTCCCCGATACACAACCGACAAAGTCGATCAGGAACCGCCCGTGCCTCGATCAGATTTCGTTGGGAATTCCAAAATGGCTTAAGGGCCCAAGAAAGCAATAAAAGCCGCACATCTTGCTTGGTTTTCAAAGGACGAGCGGGCGGAACCCGGACAATGAGATCTGTCTTTTCCGAAGAAAGCGAGATTCCTAATAGAGGCTGCCTTTCAGGTGTCAAGCCCGCCGCAAAACACCCCAACTCTTCTTGATTCACGTCTCTTGTGCCCTGGAAGTAAATCTCACGAGGGACCGGAACCTCGGCCAATAGCTGGTCGATGCACGGCGGTCGTTGCGGTTGATCTTTTCTGATCTCCTCTTTGCGCAAAAAAAGCACGGGTTGAATCGATTTCTGCACGCTGTAAGTCAAAATGAAATCTTGAGTGCTCAAGTTTGAAGAGTTCAGGCACGATCGAATCGC
>CAZCBS010000352.1:0-4232 GCA_964496965.1 uncultured Bacteriovoracaceae bacterium | reverse complement strand
AGATCGTTAGAATAAGCACGACGCTTGCGTCAGCAAGCGCAGCATTGCCTGTGCTATCCAAAAGCTGCCCTTGATAGGTAAAAGTTTGCGCGTTTTCAGCGAAGGCAAACGCCGATTTCGAGGTGAGAAGCGGAGAAAGCACAGACGCAAGAGCGACTGCAGTGCTCACCTTGTCTTTGAATTTTCCCTGCTTAGTTCTCGTGCCCATAAAGAGCCCCCTGTTTCGACAAACGTGCAATAAGTAGAACGATTAAAATCACACTAATACAATCAACTATTACTTAAATTCATTATCGGCCAAATTTTGGAAAATTGATATTTTTTTTAGAATCTAAATAAATAATCTTTTCAATAACTTACATTTATGTATCGCGAGTCTTAACTATTTATTCAAAATTCATGGACTCAAAGCCTTGAAACTCAACGGGGAATCATTGAGTTTCATCGTTTGACACTGAAGTCGAAATGACGGAAATCAAGGCTCTCTTGGAGGTCCTATGAAATCCGTCCTTTCGTCCAAAAAAGTCGTTCTTGGCGCTCTGACTGTTGCTGCAAGCTGTCTTTGCTCCGCCCCCACTTTCGCGATCACCGAGCGAGGTTACGAGGAATCATATCGCACTCAGGTCATGCCTTTTTACCAACAGGGTGAATCCCTGACTTTCAAAGGAAAAGATGGCGTTCCGATTCATGCCTGGAAAATGATCGTTCCAAAGGAGCGCGGCGCTATCGTCATTTTGCCGGGACAAGGCGAGCCACTTCTCAAGTATGCTGAAGTTGCATACGACCTCAGGACCCTTGGCATGTCGATCTATATGATCGATCATCGCGGCCAAGGTGCATCAGGCCGCATGACTCAAAATCCAAAGGTCCAGTACGTCGAAAACTTCGCCGACTACGCGGATGATCTCGAAATTTTTGTCGATCAGATCGTCAATCAAACCCCTCACGAAAAAAGATTTCTTCTCGCGCATTCGATGGGAGGAGCCATCGCAAGCCTTTATTTTGAGCGACATCCCCATGCGTTTGATGCGGCAGTTCTCTCCTCTCCCATGGAACTGCTCAATACCAATCCTTACTCAGAAAAAGCAGCGATCGCCATTACCACGGGAGCGCATCTTGTCGGAATGGGCGCATCCTATTCCATTGGCCAAGGCCCCTTCGATCCCGCTCGTCCAGCCAGCGAAAGCCGAATGTCCCCGTGCGAAGCACGCCACAAGATGACAGCCGACGTCTTCACCAACAATCCGTCGCAGCTCATCGATGGAGTGAGTTTTCTATGGGTTCTACGATCCCTAGAGGGCGACATCCAGATTCGCGCCGCAGCCGACAAAGTCACAACACCCATTCTCCTCTTTCAGGCAGGAGCCGATTTAATCGTCGAGCCAGACGGCCAAGACGAATTCTGCGGTCGCGCAAAGAACTGTAGAATTGCCTACTTTCCGACCGCGTATCACGAGATATTAATGGAACGGGATCCGATTCGAGATCGAGCGATCGCTCTGATTTCAGACTATTTCACGCACCAATAAAGCTCACCGAGACAAAGCTCACCGATACGCACGAAACACAAAGGCCCTTGGTCACGGAAATCCCATGACCAAGGGCCTCTCTCTTGAATTCTAACTCACTGCTTAATGAATAAAGCTTGGAAGCGGAAGAACGATCAAGCCTGAGTCATCCATCATCGACTCGCCAAGCGCGGCCTTGACAGCAGGCACATCGCGGTTCGCGTGAGAGATGGCGTCCGAGACAGGCATCTGAATCGAGAGATGAGCCGCATAAAGAGCGCGATCTGGATTTGCAATCCCCTCAGATCGGACTTTACCTTCAAGGAAGCCCTTCTTATCGACAGTTTCCATCAGAAGCTTCTTCACTTCGGCGACAGATAAGTGAGGATTGGTGTCGATCACGCGTCCAGCCAAGTTCGCGACATAAGGAGTCGCCTGGCTCGTTCCGCTCAGAGGCATGTAACCGCCGCCCGGAATCGTCGAAACGATCCCAACTCCTGGAGCAGCGATATCCACCATCGTCGCGCCGTAGTTCGAGAAAGAGGCCAGCTTGGAATGCCCCAAAGTCGCTGCGACCGTAATCGTATTTTCGGCTTTCACGTTCGCAGGAGAGGCTGGCGCGATATCATTATTTGTCCCATCGTTTCCAGCCGCGATGACGAAGAGCGTTTTCTTGGATGGATCGATGAAAGTCTTTTGCATCGCCGCAACGACCTTATTCAGAAAAAAGTCCGAATACGAATGCAGCTCCGCTTCGGTCAAGGTCTTACCCAAGATCTTTTCGATCAAAGGCTTGATGACCGGCTCGATCGAAGTGCGACTGGCCCCGAAAGAGCAGTTCGCAACAGCTGGCTTCTGAGAGGCTAGATATTTTCCAACCGGAGCAACTCCGTTACCTTGCGCGTAAGCCAATCCTGTGAGCGCCACATAGACCAGCTTTTCTTTGAGGCTTGGAGTCGCGGTCGCAGGAACGCTCATCGCGGAAAGCCCCTGAATGAGCGAGCTAGGCGATCCGCCACCGATCATGCGAAGAACCATGATCTGAGCTTGATCCGCGTCCCGAGCGGAGATACCCGCGACATGGGTCCCATGAACGTGATTACCGAACTTCTCGATCTCCTCGATGAAAGCAGGATTCTTCACGTGCGCTTTCATCCATTCGACTTCTTCATCCGTCGCTTCGCCGTTCAGCTTTTTTGTCTGAAGCTCGAAGTACTTGTACATATCTTCAGACCAAGTACCGATCAGCTTGCGATCGACCAGGCGATTATTGTTATCGGCGAAGTTCCAGCCATGGAGATCATCGATGTAGCCGTTATTGTCATTGTCAACGGCATCATCGATTTCGCGTGGATTGTTCCATGCCTTGGAAACCAAGTCCGGATGCTTGAGATCGGTTCCAGAGTCAACGACAGCGATCACAGCGCCATGCGAGGATTGCGCGAACAATCCGAGCGCGATCACGGATGCCTGAGCCGCAGCCAGAAAAGTCTTTGAGTTGTTTTGAGATTTCATCGTTTATTCCTCAAGAAGAGCGGAGTTTTCGCTCTGGATCAACATTTCGTTTTCGAAAACAGAGTAATCGAGCTCGTCCATAACAGGGGCAGGTGCATTCACCGGACCCGTAGAATGTGAGTGACTCACAAGCGCGAACACTCGATCCGAGAGATGAGGGGCAACGTGCTTACCCATGAACTTCTCGAGATAGCCGGCGCCATTCGTACAGTATTTCTTGTACGCCGGCAGATAGCGCTGACAGGCCTTGAGAGATGCCCAATAGGTCACCGTGTTCGAGAATGGGATGAAATGCTTGCGATACTCGATTCGATCATAATTCGTGCGAGTCCGCCATGCTCCGTTCGGCTTAAGAACCACCGCAAGCGCGTAGTTCATGAGGTATACGTCATGAATCACGCGAATGCCCTTCACGATGCCTTTCGTTTTGTAATAGAGCGTGTTGTAGAAGTTATCGAGCCATGCCGAAAGCGGATCGAAATCGCCGAGCTCAAGAGTCCCGACTTCTCCCGCAGCCAGTGCGTTCAGGCGAGTGGTCAATACTGTCGATACTTGCTGATCCCATTCACGTTGAAGCTGCAAGGCAAGCTTCACGTCGCCGGTCTGACGAAGACGTTCACAACCTTCGGCAACCAAGACGTCGAGATTGCGCTTGGCGAGCTTTTCGAGATAACCGCCGGCGAGATCCATGCGGGTTTCCTGATAAGCGCTATAAGTCGCAAGAATTCCCGCACGAAGTGTCGGATTCGTTCCAGCTGAAAGAGGAGCTTCAGCGAATGCTGAAGCTGCCAAGCCCACACCGACGACTGCGCAGGCCAATTGGGCCAATACAAACTTCTTCACAAAGATGTTCACAGAGATGTTCACAGAACAGCCCCCCCAGAAATGTGCTTTTAGGCACGGTTTGCAAAACCAAAAATACCTAACAACCGACTCATCCTAACGCAGATTCTGGAAAGCGCAAATTTTTTGACGGTCGCCCAAAAAGGACTTCAGACGCCGAGCTTCAAGATTTTGAGAACTTTATCTAGTTTTTGTGGATCGAAGCGGCGGTAGTGAACTTCGTCGAGCAGCTTCACTGCTGCGCGTTGTCGCTCCGTAAGAGATCCCTGCCCGTCAGCGACAAGCTCGTCGAAAATATTAGCGATCGCGACGATTCGAGCGAGATCGTAAATCTGGTTTCCGCGAAGTTTTTTCGGATAACCCGTA
>CAZCBS010000351.1:0-4327 GCA_964496965.1 uncultured Bacteriovoracaceae bacterium | reverse complement strand
AAGCCCGCCTCAAAAATTAAAAAGGTCAAGAGCACCATTGGACCTCGTCGCGTCACTCAGTTCACCACGCAAGCGGATCAGATCATTCAAGATGCGAGCGCCTCCGCGAAGGCTAAATCCGCACTCCCAGATGACGGGAAAGCGGGCCAGTTTGCTTATATGTGGGCAAAGGTCGCGACGGCTTACAGCAAATTCTTTCTCCCTGCTAGCGTGCGACAAACGCTGTTTCTTGAATCGAATTTCGGAAAAGGCTACATCAAATCCGACTACATCAAAACGGGGGTCGATCAAAATGGAAAAGCGATCTATGAGCAGATCCCGATCGAAGCGGTGAACGCAAAGGATGCTTTGAAATTCGGAACTTTCGATACGATCGGTGATGTCGCCACTCAGTACATGGCGAGACAAGGCTCAACCGATCCAAACGAACGGATGTGGGGAACGGGCGATAACTTCGTCTCCATCGTCAACTGGAACGGCAAAGGGTACGGCCCTCACTTCGATCTCATCGGAAGCGAGATCTCGCTTCTCTGGGGCTGGTACATGGCAATGCCTCAGACCTACGCGAATATGTCGAAAGCAAGCAGCTCAAAAGGAGCCATTACTTATTTTGATCGCGAGCTCAATTCGCTCAAAAAGAGCGCGATATCCTTCGTTGTCAGAAGCGGGATCGAAAACAAAGCCATCTGGGGCTTTACGAACGGCATCGCTCTCAATCACTACAAAAGCGCTCATCAAATCACGGACTGCGAAAGCGATCGCGGTTGCAGCGAATTCAAACACAAACTGGATGGTCGCGTCAGCTCGCTCGGAGCGATGCTCGAACGTTTCTCTTTGAGTACAGCCATTGGAAGACTCTCGATTTCCCCTCAATTCTACATCTTCGGTGAGGTCAGCCGCGCCTCAGGTGTCCTTTTCGGAAGCGAGCTCATCAAAGATCTCTGGGGCATTTTCGTCATGCCGGTCGTCACTGGCTGGGGAATCAGCCGATGGTTCGGCATGTATTTCGGCTTCAACAACCCTGACATGATCGAGGTCATGCGCGCCTTCAATATCGAGGGCATTCTGTCGAAGATCGACCAAAAAGGCTACGCGGATCTCGCAAGCTGGACTGATGAGGAAAAACTCGGCTTCATCCAGATGATCACTCTTCTCGAGATGCAAAAGCATTCGGAAGAAAAACCATTGCCAGAAAATGCGACCCCCGAGCAAAGCGCGCAGTGGATGACTGAAGTCTTCGCGAAGCTCTTTCCTCAAAACGGGCCTCGTCCTGTCGACAAGAGCGGATCGCTTCGATTGCAGATCTTTCCGCCAGACTATAAGAAAAATCCGTCCAAGGGCGAATACGACAAACAAGCTGCCGCTCTTCGCGGAATGCTGACGGAAATGAAAAAGACCCTGACGGCTCTTCCGCTCACGAATGAAAGAAAAGCCGACTTCGCGGTGCAGGTCCTTGATCCTTCGGAACTCACGGCAGAGCTAGGCGAAACGGCAGAGAAGCTTGAGCTCCTTCGTCTTCAATCGCTGATGGCGGACGTCACGCGCCTCAACTCAACGCTTGCGATCGCGATCCAGCGACTCCAAAACAACAGCGATAGCATGGAGCGCCTCGACCGATCCGCGCTGATTCTATCGACTTTGGATACGATCATGTTGGGCGATTTCATGTTCACCGGCGGAACAGCGTTCGGCTTGTTGAACACGAAATGGGCCGCGGCATATAGCGCGACAGCAAGAAAGCTCTTGCGCACCGCTGGAACGGTTGGAGGAACGGCCTCCCTTCCATTCAACTTCTGGCTGGGAGACCAAAGCAATGCCCAGCTTAAGAACGCCCGCGCAAACGGAGCTTTGCTCAAGGAGCTTCAAAGTCTTCTATTAGCAGCAACCGAAGAACTGACGATCCGATATGCCGAGCTCAATCTTCGAAACAAAAACCTCTCTGAACTGAAGAACGGTTTTGCGAAACTTCGCGAAAGCTTGGATGTCAATAAGAAGAAACTCGAGTCCTTCTTAGTCGAGACGCAAAAAGAATCCGATAGCTTACTCTCTGATCATATCTATCGAGTCAGCAAAATCGGAGCCGAGTACGGTCCGATTGGAATGGGAATCTTCGGGTCATGGATGCTGACTCGCCAATTTCTCTTTAAGGCGAGCCAGGGTGTGATCTTGAAGATGACGGATACTTATGCGCCGACGATGTTCAAAGCCTCCGCTCTGATGTGGCTCTACTTCGCTCCAACGGAGAAGCGCCTCGAACGAGAAATCGCTTTGACGACCGAGGACTTCTTCGTCCTCTATCAGAGCTATTACTCGACCCTGATTCAGATCGAGCTTTTACGACAAGCCGAAGCCGCCGTTCAGTCGGGACAAGAGCTTCCGGCAGATCTCGCACAAAGCGTGAGAAAAGCCACCGATTCAGACGCAGTCGCGAAATCAATGGAGGACTACCGAGGCAAGCTTCTGAAGCTCCTCGACTAGTTCTTCTGAAGCTTGGCGAGCTCACGGTCGAACTCGGCTTGAGTCATGGAGCCTGAATTGAGCTTGCGAATCAGCTTTTGCTTCTCACTTTCGGGCTGCTTTTTCCTCTGCTTTGCCTGATCCGACGGAGAAGACGAATCGGCTTGAAAGAAGGCATCACTATCCATCGTGCTGACAGGAAGAGCGCTTGGAAGCGGGACTTCGCGGCGAGACTCGTCTCTTCGCAGCTTCCATTCGATCAGGTAGAGAACGGGCAAACTCCCAATCGTACCGCCCATCGTCGATTCAATATTTCGTCCGAACAAAGGCGCGATCTCGAATAGGAGTTGTTGATACTTAGGATTCTTCGATACGACCGTTTTCCATTCCTCGGCCGGTAGAGAAAGATAAGAATCCAGCTGATCCAATCGCTGTTTCAGATAGCTCAAATGCATTCGCTTGAAACCGCTGCTGCGTTGGACTTCTTGCTCAAGCTCTTTTCGCTGAGCCGAGAAATACTCTTTCAACTGCTCTTGCCCACGAACAGGACTCGAAAGAATCGTTCGCGCCAAAGCCTGTACAGTCGCGTCTCGATCAAAGCTCTGCTTGAAAAAACCTGGCCATGAATCTGTTTCAAAAGAGCCCCGAAGAAGGCTCTCAAGCTGCTGAGGCGACAATGGGCTATACCCATCACTCCAAGCGCGATCCAGCCGAGTCGTCAATCGCATGCGCTCGGTAACAGATGAGATCGCTGAAACACTTTCGCTTCCGGATTGAAACCACCATTTCTCTTGAAGAAGAAGCGCGAGGGCGCGCCTTTCCGTAACGCTCAGAGAGCTCAAGTCTTTTGAAGCGCGCGCCATCAAAGTCGCTTCGCCTTCGGCCGAACCAAAATCCTTCAAAGCCAGCTCAAGCACTCGGGTCATCTCATTTCTTCGTCCCGGCGTGATCGAGTCGAGATACTGTACGAAGGGATGCCTTTCCGGAAGAGCGCGCAGGAACGCATACGCATCTTTTTGGGCGGGCTTCGGGAGTGACTCGATGGCTTTCAAAACGCGATCCATACGCGCCTGATTCTTGACGCTGCGAGGGGCGCCCTGTCCTAAGTAGGACTGCAGGACACTCGTGATTCCTTTTGAGCAATTCGCCGGATCTTTGGCTGGATCAGGAGCATGGTCTGCGGCCCAGACCGGTAAGCTTCCGATATTTAAAATTAATATAATAAGCACCAAGGCGACCCGCATCTTGATACTTATCGGCATTCGCGAGTGGGACCTTTAAGAGTGTGTCTGGCAAATGGTTACTTAGGGATTCTCAGCAGGCGGAAACCGAGATTGTAGGGGAGAGCGCTCGGGCTGATGTTGAAGCGCTGGGCGGAACGCAAGCTCCGCGGATCATTGCTCCAACTGCCTCCGCGGTTCACACGGCCCGAGCCTGAGACTACCAGAGGATCGGCGCCTCCAGGAGGAGTCGCCTGATACTCGTCTTCAACCCATTCCCAAACGTTTCCATGCATTTCATAGAGCCCCCCTGGATTGGGCTTAAGACTGGCCACTTCATGCGTCTGACTCCCGGATTTTCCAGAATGCCATCCGTGCTGAGAAAGGTCTTTGGAATCGTTGCCGAATGAATAGACTGTATCCGTTCCCGCTCTTGCCGCCGCTTCCCACTGGGCTTCAGTCGGCAGGCGGTACTCGTAATGGGAGTCAAGTTGATTGAGCTTTTCGATAAACTCTTGAACATCATTCCAAGACACTTGCTCAACGGGGCGGTTGGGATTGAGCGCGACTCCGTTGAGAACTTCTCCCCCCGTTTGAAAACTCGACGGATTTTTTCCCATCACCGCAAGCCACTGGAGTTGGGTGACCGG
>CAZCBS010000350.1:0-4328 GCA_964496965.1 uncultured Bacteriovoracaceae bacterium | reverse complement strand
CGCCGCGGGATTGTTCGTGCCCTGATAGCGATCGACCGTGAAACGATCCAGCTTCACGGTAAACGGAAGCATCAGGCGCTTTGGAAAATATCCAATCTCGATCTCGCGTCCCGAAGCACTCAGAACCGCGCGCGAGCCCATTCCAAGCCAAACATCGGCCTGCTCTTTTCCCTCGCCTGCAACAACATGAATCGCTGAGGGAGGCGCCATCTCACCGTGTTGAATCCGAGAAGGCTTGAAGTTCGCATTCACCCAGGCGTCGGGAACGAGCTCATTGAGTGTAATCTTGACCATCTTCCAATGCGGATCGAGCGGCTTGTCTTTAATCTCAGAAAATGGCGCACGGCCTTGAATCACTTCGCCGGATGATGAGGTCGATTTCCAAGAAAGAATGCCATTCTTTTCAACTCGAAAACTCAAACGGGGTCCATGAGGCCCGGCTTCATCGGGCTTGCGTGGAGCTGGGCTAGCGGGATCCGTCGCATCGGTCAGCTCAAGCCACGCCGGACCGGCCTGCATCGCTTGAGTCGAAGGATCTCCTGTCCAAAGCCAGAAGTCTTGCGTGATCTGCATCGGCCCGCCCGTCAGGGTGATTTTGAGAGCAGGCTTTGGATGATCGACGGGCGCCATTTTCGGCTGACGCGGCACAAACTCGAAACGCGCATCCGCATGAGTGATGTAATCTTGGATTTTTAAATCATAACCGAGTTTATCTTTGAACGAGAGTGGCTCAAACTTCACTTCGGGCGGAGTCCATCGAATCGGAAAAGACTGAACCTTACCGCTTTCGGTGACAACAAGCATGGGCTCGTCGACTTCGACAATGCTGGCTGTTTCGCCTTCGGTGATCCGAAGACTTCCATCGAGTCCCGTTTTCTCAGTCAACCAGGACCCGAACATCAAAAGCAGGATTCCGATATGCGCCAACAGAAACGGCACATGCTTGATCTTCCATGGCCAACGATCCACCATGACGGCCGCGAGATTGACACAGAGAAGAAGCAAAATCCCACGGAACCAAAAGGATGAATAAACCCAGAATTTCGCAGTGGGCGTATCGTAGAGCGACTCCAAAACCGTCGCTGTCGCGCAAGCGAAAGCCAGTCCTAGAATCACTAGTACCGCGATCTTGAGCGACGCGAAAAACTTAAGAAACCGCACTGAAAACCTACCCTTCGATCTACTACTGACGATTCAACTACGAGCCAGGGGCGGAAGCTCGAGCGGCGTGATCTTACCGCGATCAGGAGGAACGTCGCCCATCGGAACAAAGGCGACGCCTGCCAGTTCGAGCACATAACGCTGCACGATTCTCTCGCGCTTCAAAAAATCAACTGGCAACGTCGCTTTTTGCGCCTTTTCATCGAACACACGATCGTAGAGCTTTTTACGAAAGAATCCGGCGTTTCGACCGACTGCCACGCGCGCAGCCTTTCGAAGCTTGCGTGCATAGAAAATCCCTTGTCGCTGCCTTGGCCCTGTAAAATCGATCAAGAGATCCACTCGCTCCGGCGCAACCGCACCGACGGGTTTACCCAAGGTGGTTCTGAAAAACACGGCCGCTTCCGGATAAGAAAGAAGCACTTTCTGCCGGAGAGACTCGATATCGAAAACCATTCCGTGCGCCGAAATCACCACGATCACGGTTTTCACGCCATTGACGCGATGAGAGCGCACTTTCTGGTGTTGAGCCATTCTTTCAAAGAACTCTTTTGACTCTGGATCAACGCCACTTGGATAAACTGTGTGCTGTTTTGTCATATAATTTTTAAGGTTCGGCCGATCTTAACGTTAACTCCACGGTCGGCGCAAGTGCGCTCATGCGTTTGCAGGCGTAGGAGTTTCACCTTTACGGCCTTCGTAGAGATCATACTTGAGTAAACGACATTCGATCGCTCCATTGAAGAGAACAAATCGACGAGAAGCCTTTAATCCTACGGACTTGGCAAGGTCAGGGCTGCCGGTAAAGATATAGCCGCTCCAACCTTTAAAGCGACGCTTAAAGGTATCTCCCAATTGGATATAAAGCGGCTTAAGCGTTTCAACATCGCCCAGACGTTCGCCATAAGGCGGATTCACGACAATGATTCCGTGAGGCGCAATCGGATCAGCCCCTGAAAGCTCACGCTTTTCAATGTGGACCGATTGACGGAGTCCCGCTCTTTCTAAATTTGCGATCGCAACCCGAACAGCCCTGAAATCTTGATCGTAGCCGACAATCTTTGGAAGCTTTTTTCGATCTCGAATGACAAGGTCGGCGGCCTCTTCTTTAAGTCTTCGCCATACTTCCGGCTCATGCTGGCGCCAACCGATAAAACCATAATATTCACGCGCGAGGCCTGGGGCGATTCGCGCAGCCATCATCGCCGCCTCGACGGGCAAAGTCCCCGATCCACACATGGGATCGACCAAGCCGAAATCCGTTGGATTTTCTTGCGCGGCCGTTGACCAACCCGTGTAAGCTAAAATCGCCGCAGCCAGATTTTCCTTCAAAGGCGCAAACGCCCCCTCTTCTCGGTAACCGCGCATGTGAAGGCTGTTTCCAGAGAGATCCAGGCTCACGGTCGCTTCATCTTTGAGGATGTAAACATTGATCCTGAGATTTGGCTGATGGACATCGATCGATGGACGCGAGCCCTGAACGCTTCGCATTTGATCAACGATGGCATCTTTGACTTTGAGTGCCCCAAAATGGGTATGAGTGATTTGCGATTGGGAGGAGCTGAAGTCGACCGCAATCGTCTGGTCCGCGCCTAAATGGTCGGACCAGCGAATCGATTTCACGCCCCCGTAAAGTTTCTCAGGATTGGGGGCGTGAAACGATTTCAAAGGAAGAAGAACACGGTTTGCAATTCGAGACCAAAGGCAAACCCGATAAGCCGTCTCCAAGTCCCCTTTAAAGGATACTCCCGCCCTCTTTTTTTCGATCTGAGTCGCGCCCAGATCCTCGAGTTCTTTGGCTAGGAGTGTTTCCATTTCCTTAGCCGTGGTAGCAAAGAGCGAATAGACTGAAGACTTCTCGGAAGGCATGCCTCTTTAAAGCACACCCTGCGTCAAACTGTCCAGATCACATCTCAATAAGTGCTCATGGACGCCGAGGATACCGGACTGCAAAGCATCCGAGCACCCAATGCACCTTGCATGCTGGAGATCGCAAGTCTGGATGGGTAATTTCGGATCTGTGGCGAATTTCTCTGGATCGCCAAAGTAGCCGCCGTATCGTCTACCGAGCCTTGGTACACGATATTGCCAGCGACTTGACTCATTTGAACATTGCTGATGTCCGTCACGCCTTGTTGAATGCGTCCGATATTGATCAGTCTCTTGATCACGACTCGAAGATGAAAGCTTTCGCGGCTTCTTCGGGTCTCGCGACCGTACCAAATCCAAGCATCCACGCCGTTGTTCGGGTCTTCGGTGCTTTGGCAGTTCCAGCCTGAACTTTCAGCGCCATAGATCGAGCCAACCATCTCAAGACCTGGCAGTCCCGGGCTAGAAAGAACGGAAATACTCTTTACATCGGAAATAATTCCATAGGTTTCGCTCAAGGACTCAATCGAGCCTTCAACTGTGATCTCAGCGCCGGGACGCAGAATCACGCCATTGATCTCAACAAAACTCGGGGCACGCAACGAGCCAATCGCAAAAGGTTGATGAAGCTCATACAGGCGTTTGCCATCGTTGACTGTCACTGCCCAATAAGGATTTGAGCGCGGGCAGTTACCGCCATCGCAGAATGGCAATGTCGCGCTGAGCGCATCCGCGAGCAGGTCATTGATCATCGGAACAACCGTGGATCTTTTCTCGAATCGGACCGTTCCTCGGACCGTCATCAAGGCCGCTACGCCAATGGTCTCTTCCGCCGCGGAAGCCCTCACTGCCGAAAAGAGCGTCGCAACGGTCAAACATAAAATTAAAAAACAGGTTTCAGTTCGCTTAGTCATAGTCATTTTAACATTCTCCTCATCACTTCGGACGGGAGCGCCTTCAGCAAGGACTATGCCGATCGGCATGAAGTCAAAAAACCTGCCGAAAAGCGCAAAAGGAACTCTCCTGAATAAATCGGGAATGAGACCAATCGTTTTTATGAATATCAATTTGAACGAATCAGTGCCGATGCTTATTGCAGATTGAAAGACTGCAAGACATTTAAAACTTCGTCGACATGTCCGTTCACTTTAACTTTCGGAAATACGCGAACGATCTTTCCTCGCTCATCGATCACGAAAGTGCTCCGAACGATTCCCATGAACTTTTTCCCATAGAGGGACTTTTCCTGCCAAACGCCTTAGGCTTCACAAATCTTTCCATCCGCATCCGAAAAAAGA
>CAZCBS010000349.1:0-4370 GCA_964496965.1 uncultured Bacteriovoracaceae bacterium | reverse complement strand
AAGCGATGAGGACGATGACTTTCTCGATCTCATCCGCGAATCCGATTTCCTGGTTCACCATCCGTACGAAAGCTTTGGTGCAACCGTTGAGCGGTTTATTCGAACGGCTGTGAATGATCCACAAGTCATCGCGATCAAAATGACGCTCTATCGCACGGGTGACGACAGCCCATTTATCCCGCTCTTGATTCAAGCCGCGGAGACGGGCAAGCAAGTGGTATGCTTGGTGGAGCTGAAGGCCCGCTTTGACGAACAGAAAAATATTCTCGTTGCCCAAAGGCTTGAGAAAGCCGGCGTTCATGTCGTTTACGGAATCGTCGGTCTGAAAACCCATTGCAAGGTCGCCCAGGTTGTCAGGCGCGAGCGAGACTCACTTCACTGCTATGTTCACATTGGGACCGGAAACTATCACTCGGTGACCTCGCGACTCTACACGGATCTGGGTTTTTTTACTTCAAACCCAGAGATCACCGAAGATGTCGTTCATCTTTTTCATTACCTGACAGGGCGTTCTCTTTATCATCAGTATAAAAAGCTCGTGATTGCTCCAATCGCGCTCAAGCAAAAGTTCTTGGAACTGATCTCCAATGAGACGGAGAATGCAAAGAAGGGCCTTCCCGCTCGAATCATCGCCAAGATGAACAGCCTAGAGGAAAAAGACATCTGCCATGCTCTTTACGAGGCATCTCGACAAGGCGTGAAAATCGATCTCATTGTTCGAGGCGTTTGTTGCTTGCGACCTGGAGTTCCAGGACTCAGTGAAAACATCCGTGTGATCTCCGTGATTGGGCGTTTTTTAGAGCACTCGAGAGTTTTTTATTTCCGAGGTGGCGCCAAACACCCAATGGACGGAAGCTTCTACATTGGTTCGGCGGATTGGATGTATCGCAACCTGGCCGCAAGAGTCGAGGCCGTCACTCCCATTGAAAACAGGCTTTTACGTGATCGACTTTGGGAAATTCTCAATGTTCATTTGGACGATCAGCGCCAGGCGTGGGAGATGCAGCCTAACGGAGAGTACATTCAACGAAGAAATTCAGACGATCCGAACGGGTCAGGCTCCCATCAAAAGTTGATGGCATTAACGCTTCGTCGTGAAGCGCAGATCTGATTCATCGCTCAAGCGGCCAAGCTAGATTGAATTTTCTCGATCAAGCTATCGATTCGAACCGGCTTAGACAAAAGATCGAGAGCACCCATTTGCAAGGCTTCCGCGTGCGAGATGTCAGCAAATGCGGAAAAGAAAATGACCTTGAGCTCACCGTGCAAAGTACGGATGTTCTTGAGAAGCTCGACACCGTCCATAACGGGCATTTTGATGTCCGAAAGAACGAGGTCCACTGGGTTTTGTTCCAGCTTTTCTAGCGCCTCTTTCCCGTTCCCTGCTGTGAGCACTGTGAATCCGGAAAAATCAAGGAGCTGCTCGAGTGTGTCTCGCAAAAGTGGCTCATCTTCCACGATCAAAATTCGTGAAGCAGGTTTATCGCCTACTGATTGGTTCATGATTAATGACATTCTGTAGCAGGGAGACAGCCGCTCTTAAAGTGAAAAGCGTGATAAAAACGAGCACGATGTTCCGCATGACGACGAGCAGGGCGACTAGACGGCTTCCGTTAATCAGAAAGTCATATAAATACGGATAAAACCCTTGAGTCAGCACAAACGTGCCGATTCCACATCGAAAGATCGCCTTGCCAGGCGTGATCGCTAAAAGCGGGATCAGCCAGATCAAGAACTGCGGAGAAAGAACTTTGCTCGTCAATAGAATGAAGCAAATCACTGTGAGGGTCCAAAGAGTCAGTCGCTGCACGAAAGTCTCGTGAGATATCGCGGGTCGATTTCGTGCTTGGAGCGCGGCTAGGATCGCGCAGACTGAAACCGCAATCCAAAGGAGCAAGGACCAGGGACCCAGTGCGAATGCCGCCGCGGTGACATTATATGATCCAAACGATCCGATAATGACATCTTTTCCGCCAACGAGAACGGAGATTGCTCCGATGAGAGATTCGATTTGAAACGGGCGTGCGCCGTAAACAAATAAGCTTTGCAAGAAAGGTCCAGGCGTTATCCAGAGAAAGGGAGCAGAGATTATTACGGCCGCGAGTGCCGCTCCGACGATCAAGTGAATTGCCTTACGGCGTTCGTTTGAAAACCAGAGCTGAGCTCCCCACGGTAAAAGAAGAAAAATGGGGTAGAGCTTCGTGAGGGTCGCGACTCCAATCGCGATACCCGCTCCAAAGGAGCGATTTCGCGCGAGTAGAAGCAGAGCTAAGGTCACCAGCATTGCCGGCAAAATATCAAATCGCGAAACCAACAGGGGCCCGATCGCGAGGATCAGCAGCGTCATTCTTTTCCAGGGTTTCTCTGGAGCGAATGGGCCCAGATCTCGACAAAGCATCGCTGCAAAAGCGCATGCCATGAGAGTCAGGATCGAAACTACGATTCCATACGCCACGCGATACTCGGGAAGTGCGTCGACAAAGGCTCTCGGAATGAGCATTGGAACAAGCGCTACGGGGGGATATTCAAAAGGAAAGTCGCGATAAGGAAGTCGGAGACCCGGCTTTGTGCTAATTTGCTTTTCGATATCGATGCGATTCTGCTCGGCGTTTCCCTGCTTTTTGCTCGCGAGATAATCCAGATCCGGAGCTTCGCCTAACGTGAGCTTGGAATATTGCCAAAAGAGCTTTTCATCCCCGTTTCTAGAGGCATAGGCGCGCAAGGGCAGCCAGGGGGGCGAGAAAAGCGATAACGGATGCTGTGGAATATCGCCCAGATTTCCGAGGCGAAATTCTTCGATGCCCCAATTAAACCAGGCGAGCACGATGCAGATAGGTAGGACGGCGCGGAGTAGGGTTTTCATTTTTGGCGTAAGCCGTTAAAAAGCGCTGAAAAATCTTGTGGCTCAATTCCGAGGAGTCGTAGTCGTGCGCCAGTTTCTGAGGGAATTTCAGGTGAAATCGCCACGTATTGAATAGTCCAGTTTTGATATTCTGGAAATTCCTTTAGGAACCTGTTTGCATGATCGATAAATCCTTGAGCAGAGCCCAGATGTTCTAACCCCGAACGTTTACACGAACCGAATCTAATTTTTTTAGAGTCAGCGTCTAGTGCAATTAGATCGATCTCTACATTTGATCTATCCCAATAACCAGATATCTGGTGTGTTAATTGAAAGTCTCCAATGCCCTTTCTGCTGCGTTCAGCGTAAAGCACGCCGGCAAGCTTTTCTAAACTGTATCCTTCTTGGATTCTTAGTTTTTCATTCGCCTGAATTAGCAGTCGGTCCATCAGGGAGAAGTTGACTGCGGATACTGGAGCAGACAATGCTGCTAACCAAGATCGCAAAAAATTGTCTGTAATATAGTAACGCCCTTTTCTTGACGTTGGCTTGGAAAAAATGGGCAGTCGCCTTTCAATCAATCCGTACTTCTCTTGAAGAGTTTGAAGATGTCCCCCGACCTGTTCTTCGCTCTCTGGGCTCACTTGCCTAATATGGGATTCAAGATCACTGTTTGTGCAGCCTGAATGCCGTGCAATGTATTTTAAAACGGTATCGTATCGACCGTGAAGTTCTTTTAAAAACCAATTTTCTGCCTCTGTTCGCAATGGCGACGAACTATCAAAAAACATTTTTTTAATAACGGTGGCTCGATCAGCACTCAATACGCCTTGTTCAAAACAATCGCGATAAAATTTAGGAATGCCTTCAAATAAGTTCCAAAAGAAAAGAATCTGCTTGGGATCAGTGACACCGAATTCATCAAAAATTTGAAGGAGAGAAGATATTTCCCAATGTGAGACAGCAACTTCATCAGTTACTCTGTTATAGAGTGGCGCGGACCTCTCTTCGAGAATTGCCATCATTTCAGTATGGATCGATCCCAATACAAATAAGCCACCCTTAACGGAGTCTGCTTTCGATGACAGCTGGTCGACCTCGTTTTGAAGGTAGGAACAGAACTCTTTGAGTTTGGTTCTGTTAAAGTATTGAAATTCGTCTAATGCGATAATGTAGCCGGCTTGAGCAAGGCCGGAGATAAACTTTGCCAGATCGAGTAAGTTTCGCGGATTTCCAAATTTTCCTCTGTCGATTTGAAACGCTTCAATCGCATCGTCAACAGCAGCCATAACTCCAGACGGGGCGCTGTCAGGTATTTGGACGTAAAAAACCGGACGACCGCCGCTAGCGCCTAGCGCTTGTTGGATTAGTCTGGTTTTCCCAATTCGTCGTCGGCCTGTAATCTTTGCGAAGAACCAACGATTACGTTTTAGGATCGCGGATAACTTGGCAAGTTCTGTTTGGCGGCCGTAGAATTTCCATTCCATAGAACTCACTTACCCCTACTAGTGTCGTTTTTTTATCCCTT
>CAZCBS010000348.1:0-4372 GCA_964496965.1 uncultured Bacteriovoracaceae bacterium | reverse complement strand
TCTCAACTGTCCCGGGAAACGACGGAATGTCTGCGGAGTGGGAGGGCTGGAATCTTCCTTTGGGGACGCGCGCGGATTTCGCGGCGCTTGCATCGCGCGCTCGCGCTGAAAAAGTCGACCTTGCCGTGATCGGGCCCGATAATCAGCTCGCGGACGGAATCGTGGATGTGCTCGAAGAAGCGGGAATCGCCTGCTTCGGCCCAAGCGCCGCGGCTGCGCAAATCGAGGCGAGCAAAGTTTTCGCAAAAGACGTGATGCGCGCGGCGGGGGTTCCCACGGCGCGATTCGAAGTCATGACGTCGGCTGAGCAAGCCCGTGAGTTTATAAAGACTGTAGAATGGGGCTCCGGTTGGGTGATCAAAGCCGATGGGTTGGCATTTGGAAAAGGCGTTCACGTCTGCGAAAGCCGCGACGAAGCGCTTCGCGCCGTGGATTCGATCCAAACTCTAGGCGCTTCGGCAAATCGGCTGGTGATTGAAGAGCGGCTTCAAGGCGAAGAGATCTCCTGGTTTGCTTTCAGTGACGGCGAGGATTGCGCGCTCTTTGAACCGGCTCGCGATCATAAACGGATCTTTGATCAGAATCAGGGTCCCAATACGGGCGGAATGGGAGCTTTTAGTCCTGTGTCCGGAGTTCCGGCCTCGTTTTCAGAGCGAGTGCGAAGAGAAGTTTTTCTTCCGACTCTGGCCGAGCTGAAGCGCCGCGGGACTCCGTTCAAGGGACTGCTTTTTGCGGGGCTAATGGTTGATTTTTCTCGTGAGAAGTTTTGGGTGCTCGAGTTTAATTGTCGCTTCGGAGATCCTGAAACTCAAGTCATGCTCGCTCGGATGCAAGATGATCTTTTGGATTGGTGCGAGGCTGCGTCTCGGGGCGAGCTCAAGAAAAAGGGCGAGCAGGTGAAGTTTTCCCCGGAGACCGCTGTGGTGGTGATTGCGGCGGCGCGCGGATATCCGGAAAAGCCTGAAAAGGGTGTCGTGATTTCTTCGGATCGACTTTTCGCGCCTGAGTACTTTTGCGCGGGAGTGGCTCGCGGGCGCGATGGGAAACTTCTGACCAGTGGCGGTCGTGTTTTTGGCGCGATGGGAATGGGGCCTACGCTCGATGCGGCTCGCGAACAGGCTTATCAGCGAATTCGTCAGGTCCAGTTCGAAGGAATGCATTTTAGGACAGATATCGGAGTCATGAAATGAGTCAGATGATTCCAATTGTCGTATTTGCTTCAGGGACTGGGAGTGGATTTGAGTCGATCGCTCAGGCGATCGCTGATGGACGGCTTCATGCGGAGATTCGAGCATTGGTTTGCGATCAGCCAGCGGCCGGTGTTCTTGAAAAAGCGCGAAAGCGGGGCATCAAAACGATCCTGATTCCGAAGGCCGCGGGCGAGAGCCGAGCCTCATATGATGAGCGGATTTTAGCCGAAATTTTGCCTCTTCAGCCTCGATTTTTGGTAATGGCAGGATACATGCGAATCGTTTCCTCCAAGCTTTTGGAAAGCTTTCGAAGCGAGCGGGGCTACGCCCGTGTGGTGAATATTCATCCTTCGCTTTTGCCTGCTTTTCCAGGCGTCGGAGCTTATGCGCAAGCGTTTCACTATGGAGCGGCCGTTGCCGGAGCGACGGTTCACCTCGTTGAACTCGAAGTGGACAGCGGTCCGATTTGCGCGCAAGCTGCTTTTTCGATCGATGGTTTCCTCACTGCCTCTGAAGTCGAGGAGCAGGGGAAGAAGATCGAGCAGGAACTTTATCCAAGGACTCTTTCGTGGGTCCTTCCAGAACGATTTGATTCGTCACCTAGTGTGACAGGGAGGCTTTGTGTTCGCCCGAATTGAAGTGGCCATGCGGCCCGAGTTTGCCGATCCAGCGGTGCAGGGTGTTTTAAGAAAAATCGAGATGGCGCATCCGGAGATCCGCTCCAAGATTCGTTGGGGCAGATTGCTCGATGTGTATTGGATGGATCTTGCGGCAACGCGCGAGGATCTGATCCGCGCGTCGAGTGAAGTGTACTGGGACAAAGTTCTCCAATGGATGTTTACCGGCAACTTGATTCCGTCGGCGGCAGGAAAGCACGGAGGAATGCAAGACTTGATGGAAGTCGCTCCGAATCGTCCCGGAAAATTCTGGGCGTTGGAGCGTCGCTTCCGCGGCGGAGTGACTGACAATGTCGCAAAGACGGCATCCGAGGCTTTTGAGATCGTGCTTGGAAAGAAATTTCCGGATTCTCGTTTCGCAAGCGGAGCGATTCTTCTTTTGGAAGGCGCGGATTTGACCGAGGAAATGCTTTCGCAAGTCGCTCGCGACGTCTTCTGCAACGAGCTCATTGAAACTTGGACGATTATTCCCGAGAGCGAGCTCAAGAACAATAATCGATTCCATCAAGAGCGAATCAAACGCGATCTTCCGAAGCTTCTGATGCGCGGCTCGGAAGAGGTCGCCGAGTACTCGCTCGAAGGCTTGGGCGATTCGGAGCTGGAGAAGCTCAGCCAAGAGAGGCTTTGGGCTCTCTCGGTCGCCGAGATGCGCGCTGTGCAGGATCATTTCAAAAAACGCGGCAAGGCGGCGACCGACGTCGAGATGGAAGTCATCGCTCAGACCTGGTCCGAGCACTGCAAACACAAGATCTTCGGCGCGAAAATCAATTACACGGAAAAAGGCGGAGGCCCGTCATTTAAAAAGACGCTTTCCGCTGGAGAGCCGATTCCTTCTCAGATCGATTCGCTCTTTAAGACCACGGTCTCGGGAACGACGAAACGTCTTGAGAAGCCTTGGCTGCTTTCCGTTTTTCACGACAATGCCGGAATCGTCGCATTCGATGAAGAAGATGCTTTCTGCATTAAAGTCGAAACGCATAACAGCCCGTCGGCGCTCGATCCTTACGGCGGAGCGCTGACCGGAATCGTCGGCGTCAACCGCGACATCTTGGGTTGCGGCCTCGGAGCGAAGCCGATTTTCAATACCGATGTTTTCTGCGTGGCGCCGCTCGATTATGCGGAGAAGCTTCCGGATCGCCTGATGCATCCTCGCCGAATTCTCGATGGCGTTCGTCGCGGCGTGGAGCATGGCGGAAACAAGAGCGGGATTCCGACCGTCAACGGCGCTCTCGTTTTTGAAGAGCGGTATTTGGGAAAACCTCTCGTTTACTGCGGTACGGGTGGTTTCATGCCACGAACGATCGCGGGACGTCCGTGCGAGTCTAAAGAAGTCGTTGCGGGAGATCGAATCTGCATGGTCGGCGGCCGAATTGGAAAAGACGGCATCCACGGCGCTACTTTCTCTTCGATGGCTTTGGATGATGCTTCGCCGGTGAGCGCGGTTCAGCTCGGTGATCCGATTACGCAAAAGCGAACGGCGGACTTCCTTCTGGAAGCTCGCGACTTGGGTTACTACCGAGCTTTGACCGATAATGGCGCTGGCGGCTTGTCTTCGTCTGTCGGAGAAATGGCGCGACTTTCGGGCGGCGCTCGAATGGATGTCAGCAAAGCGAAAACGAAATACCCAGGCTTGAAACCTTACGAGCTGGTGGTGAGCGAATCGCAGGAGCGAATGACGATCGCGGTTCCTCCCGAGAAACTTTCGCTCTTTGTGGAGCTCGCGAACCGCCGAGGAGTTGAAGTCAGCGACCTCGGTGAGTTTACGACCAGCGGAAAGTTCGAGATTCAGTTTGGCGACAAAATCGTGGGAGAGCTCGATCTCGAGTTTCTGCATGAAGGCGCGCCCAAGCTGGAGCTGCAGGCGGAGTGGCGCGGAAGAGAAAGCGCTGTCCCACCTGCTCCGACCGAAGATACTTATCGCTCGTTCGAGATCAAGGGTATGCCCGCGCTTCTCGAGCTGATGGGCAGGCCGAATATCGCTTCGAAAGAATGGTTGATTCGTCAATACGATCACGAAGTGCAAGGCACATCCGTTGTGAAGCCTCTTCACACCGTGGCGCCTGGCACGGCCGAATCCTCGAGTGGCCCGAACGATGCGGCGGTTCTGAAGCCCAAAGCAAATTCCGAAGCAGGGCTTGTCGTAGGATGCGGAATCAATCCAAAACTTTCCGACGTGGATCCTTTCCTCATGGCGCAAGCCGTAGTGGATGAGGCCGTTCGTAACGTGCTTTGCGTGGGTGGCGAGTTTGGTCGCGATGAAGCGGTTCTTGCTCTGGTCGATAATTTCTGTTGGCCAGATCCTGTCGTTGATCCGGAAAAAGCAGGGGCGCTTGTTCGCGCTTGTTTCGGAATGAGAGATGCTGCTTTGGCTCTTTCACTTCCGCTCGTTTCTGGAAAAGACAGCATGAAGAATGATTTCCGTGGCCGAAAAGATGGAAAGCCCGTCACGATTTCGGTTCCGCCGAGGATTCTGATGACTGCGGTTGGGAAAATCTCCGATATTAG
>CAZCBS010000347.1:0-4381 GCA_964496965.1 uncultured Bacteriovoracaceae bacterium | reverse complement strand
CCGAGCGTCTTTTGGAAAATCGAGAATTGCGCGATCTATTCGCGAAAATGAAAGGCAACACTGGCTTTGATTTTCTGGAGAGTGGATTGGCTCAAGCCAAAGTGATGCATGGGAACGAGATTCAGAACATCAAGCGCAGGATGTCGGAAGTGATCGTCGATCCCAATGCATACTATGTCGAGAATTATCCCAACGGAGACTCGATTTATTTCGAGCTGCTCCAAATAATAGTCAAAGCGAAGAAAACGATCGACGTCTGCACTCCCTATGTTTTTGTGGCTAAAAACGAGCGCGACTGCTTGAAGCGATGGGTGATGGCGAAGCCCGGTCGGAAAATTAGGCTTCTTTCTAATTCAAGCGCGACTTCGGATAGTGCTCTCGCGATGGCCACGTTCGAGTATGAAAGCGCGCCGGAGCTGATGCGAGAAGGGCCTTATCGTTGCGTGGATCCGGTGAGTACGCAGGTTTTCGAAGGGTACTTCGACAATCACGATCGAAAGATCGAGGTGTATCAGCTCGGCCATTTGGACAACGTCATGTTCAAAAAAGGCACGGTTCGAGACAGCAAAGGGCGCTTGGTCTCTCCTGCGGCTTTTTACGGAAAGCTTCATTCGAAGTTTGGCATTTTCGAGGGAAAATACTCGTTCGTTGGGAGCCATAATCTTGATCAACGCTCTCGGCGCCTCAACTCAGAAACAGCGTTTTTCATAGACAGTGAAAAAATCGGCTCCGATCTGACGCGCGAGTTCGAGAAGGCTCTGGCGCGATCCTATCTCTACGGCGATCCCGATCTTGCGATCATGAACGCAAGGCCCGAGATTCGAGCTCGAAAGAAAACGATGTCGATCTTGTCCTTTATCAACGAGCACGTTCCGGAGGCCGCCTTCGGGAACTGAGGTATTGCATGCATCGAAGATTGAGCAAAAAATGGATGACCGCGTTGGCCGGAGGCATATTATTTCTTGTTTGTGGAATAAGTGCGGGCTCCTTCGCGTCTCGTTATGATGGTCTGCCTGGTGCGGGAGAGCTGATTGGAGACGCGGAGAAGAGCCGCAAGATCGAAGTCTGCGGCGCTCGCGCCCTTAAAGTCGATACTCTTTCCAATTTCGATGATCGCGCCACGGGCTGGTTTCCAGGTCGGGCCAAGATTCTGGCTGATCCTCACGAAGCGCTCCTTGCGAAGCTGATCCTGATTCAAAAGGCGAAGCGAAGCGTGGACGTCTCCACGTTTATTTTCAGCTCGGATGAGGCCTCCATGGCGATTCTGGACGCGCTTCGCTTGGCTCTTCTTCGGGGTGTGAATGTTCGGTTCATGATCGACGGAGCGGGGTCGTTCGGCGAAGCGCTCACGGGGCAGTATCGTCATCTTCGCACACTGCTATTGGCTCGCAAGGAAATGGCGAAAGCAGGCCTTCACGTAGGCACTGTCGATGTGGTGGTTTTTCATCCGATGTTTCGTCTCTATACGGCGCTGAGCAATCTCAAGGAAAGGTTTTTCGATGAAGTCGACGTGAAGAGCGAAACCGCTCTGAACTGGAATCGCCGCTCGCATGACAAGATCTTCATGATCGATCGGGAAAGCCGCGAGGACGCGATCGCCATTGTTGGCGGACGAAACATCGACATGAACTACTATGTCTATCCAAAAGCTAGTCAAGACACATACGAAGATCTCGAAGTGATCGTGGCGAATGATCCAAGCGCGCCAAGCGAGGACGATGCGAGAACGGTCGGTGGCAGCGTCGGGCGAAATTTTCAAAATCTTTTCTGCTCAAAAGGGAATCTTTGGCTGAGCTTGCAGAGATTCGGCGATTTGATTGACAAACTTCCGGGCGAGAAGCTCAGCGATCGTCATTCGCGCAAGGCGCTGTTGAAAATGGAAGGAGCGTATGCTCGAATCGTGAGCGATCCGCTGTTGCGAAGTCTTTATTCGAAAATGACGGGTAAGAGCGGCTTCGATTATTTTGAGCGGGGATTCGTAACGGCGAAGCTTTCTCCGGGGAACGAAATCCAAAACCTCAAACGCTTGGCCGCCGATGTGTTCGTGGATCCGAACGCACCGTTTATCGAAAAACTTTATAACGGCGACTCGATCGACCATCAGGTCAGGCAATTGATTCGATCGGCGGTTAAAACCATCGATATCTGCTCGCCTTATATTTTTCTCTCGCAGAGCGAGCGCGATTGCTTGAAGAAATGGGTGATGGACCGGCCAGGACGAAGGATCAGGATTCTTTCTGCGTCGACCGTGACTTCGGATAGTCCATCGACTTTCGCCGCTTTTCATTATGAGAGCGCGCCGGAGCTTTTGCGCGAAGGCCCTTATCGCTGCGAGGATCCGACGACCCATGAAATCAGCGAAGGCGTGTTTAATAACCGAGGCTCGAAAATTCAGGTGTATCAGTTCGGACGATTGGACAATTTGGTCTTCAAAAACGGAACCGTTCGAGATCACCTGGGGCAATTCGTGAAACAACGGATTTTCTACGGAAAGCTTCACGGCAAATTCGGGGTCATCGACGGAAGGTACTCGTTCATCGGAAGTCACAATCTCGATCAGCGCTCGCGGCGATTGAATTCCGAAACCGCTTTTTTCCTGGATAGCCCGAAAATCGCCGAGGATACGACGCGCGAGTTTGAAAAACTTCTGGCCCAGTCATACTTGTTCGAGGACCCGGATCTTCGGATCATGAACGAGCGTGGCGAGCTTGAATCGGAAAAAAGTCAGACGTCCCTGTTTTTGTTCATCAGCAAATACTTTCCCGCGATTGGATACGCAAACTAGGCGATATCGCGAATTACGAGCCGTTGCCGGGCGCTTGTTGGCAAAGCTCGTAAAGCCGATCGTAGTGGTAAATGCCGGTCGCATGGCCGTCGCTCCAGCGAAACTGAAGCGCGTAGCGGCCGACCGGTTGAACTCCGGTGGGGCGAATATCGGGATTGATCGACTCGCGTCGGATGATTCTTTGACCCGTATGCTCGTCCACGCAACTTGCACAAGGACAATGGAAGCGGAGCTCGGCGTAGGGGAGAGTGCATTCCTTTCCGTCGCTCCAAGCGATGAGAAGTTCTTTCGGGCTGAAAGGCTCGACTTTAACGGGGTTTGGCTTGGCCTGCGGAGTGATCATAGATCTCTTTGTAGATCTTTGGTTGAGCCGCGCGCAAGGCTGTTGTAGAGTTGGCTCCTCTTATGTCATCAAAAAACGTCTTAAAAGGCCCATTAAAGGGTGCAGTAATCGGGTATGGCTTTATCTCGGGCAAGGGACATATTCCTGCCTATCTCGAGCGAGCCAAGAAGCAGGGCGATATTCAGATCGTTGCGATCGCCGATATTTGCGAAGGCCGTCGCAATCAGGCTCAAGAAGCCTTGCCGGGCGTTCGCATTTATTCGGATTATCAAGCATTGCTGGCCGCTGAAGCGGGGCAGCTCGATTTTGTCGATATTTCGACCCCTCCTTGCGATCATGCCGCGATCGCTCACGCGGCGCTGGATAAAGGGCTTCATGTCCTTTGCGAGAAGCCTTTAACGACGACTTTAGAAGAGGCGAAATCGCTTCTTGAGCATGCTCAGCGCGCGAAGCGCGTTCTCTTTCCTTGCCATAATTATAAACACGCGCCGGTGGTTCGTACGATTCGCGAAATCATTGAAAGCGGAAGGATCGGCAAAGTTCGTTCCCTCACGCTCAATACTTACCGCAATACCCATGCGAAAGGCGTGACGGAGTGGAAAACCCACTGGCGTCGAAGCAAAAAGTACAGTGGCGGCGGAATCGCCATGGATCATGGCAGCCATACTTTTTACCTGACGTTTGATTGGCTTGGCTCTTATCCAACAGCTGTCACGGCGAAGATGAGTAATCTGGAGCCTGATAAATATGACACCGAGGATAATTTCAATGCCGTCCTCACTTTTCCGAACGGTTTGGCCAGCGCGCACCTCACTTGGACCGCCGGAGTACGTAAGGTGATTTATACGGTTCAGGGCGAAAGAGGCGCGATTACGGTGGATGACGATGATTTGCAGCTCGCGGTCATGGAGTCCACGGGGGGCCCGGATGTCGCTCAGGGCGCCGTTCGTTGGAATGTCGAAAAACGTGCTATTGCATCGAATTGGATGGATGCAAGCCATGTAAGCTGGTTCAATTCATTAGTAGATCAGTTCAAAATCGCTATTCAAAACGATGATTTCGTCGGTAAAGAGGCCAAAGAGGCTTACCGCTGTATTGAACTGATTACCCAGGCCTATCGTTCCGCTGAGGAAGGATGCCGAGAAATGCCTTTAGTTGGGGTGTAAACAATATCGGCTGAGGCATTTGATTATTTGCGAAAAAGACTGATTTAGACTATTAATCCCCCATTCCAAACAATTATTAAATGGAGT
>CAZCBS010000346.1:0-4383 GCA_964496965.1 uncultured Bacteriovoracaceae bacterium | reverse complement strand
TGGCGCGAAAGAAACGATGCTGCGCAATTAAGCCATGCAGGGATGTTTGTTCGGATCGAGATTCCTCGCAAGAAACTTTACTTTGGTTCTTCGCGGCCGCTGCCTCCGGAGCATCCTACCCAAGAGAGTGCGGCGTAGATTGCTAGGAAGAGCGCTTTTTTGAAGTTCCCGGTACAGTTCCGTTTACAAGCGCCTTTCGACGAGTTCTTTTCATGTTTAGGTTTCCAGGCATTCCGAGATGCATCCTCTCCACTCCTCTAACGGAAAAATGAAGGATTTCATGAACACGCCCTTCGCGGCGACAGTCGCTTGACGGTTCAAAGTTTTTCAAAAAAAACCGATACGGAAAGTAATGCTTTTTCAGCTTCCTCCTTCCAAAGCATCACGCATTCATTTTGCATTGCTCGCCTCGATCGCCTCTTTTTTCGTTGGAAGCGCGGCGAGCGCCAAGGAGGTTTCGCTTTTTCAACCTAACGGAAGCCCAAGAGCTGAGTATGTCGCTACGCTCAAAGAACTCCAGCCAGGCGACGTTTTGATTTTTTCGGATGATTCCCGATACAAGATTTCGAATCTCCTAGGATGCGGCGGCACGACTTGTGTTTTTGGGCTTGCCGACCGACCTGGATTAGCTCTACGAATCCCTTCTTCGGACGGATATCTGGACGGCGATGGACCTCTCATTCAAGAGTTTATTGAGCAGTTCATTCACGGAAAGAATGAGCTTCGAAAAAATGGTGTTCCATCCGTAGAGATTCATCAATTCATGTCCGGCGAATATGTGTTGGTGGACCGCATAGAACCAGTGACACGGCTGGATCGATTTTTCGCCAACCCCTTTCAATTTACAGAGACGCCCCGTCAGCGGATGGTAGCCGATCTGGTTGACTTTGCCACGAAAACAGCTCCGTTCGAGTCCATCGGCGACTTCAAAGCGGACCAGCTTCACTATATCAACGGAAAAGGATGGATGTTGGTCGATTGGAGCAATGAGCACAGTCTGCGAAGATACAGCGCCGAGAACGCCTTTGATTTCATGTTCACGGACAAGCAAAGCCCTGTGCGTAGATTTTATAGCGGAGTTTCGAAAAGAGCGATCTTTGTTCAAAATGTTCGCCGAGCCGTGAATAAAGCCATCTTACTCAAACTCTCCCAAAACAGGATCGAACGGTGTGGACTTTTCATTAAACGGGCGCTTTTTGACCTGATTCATTAAACGCTTGAGATCTCATAAACTTATGACACACGTTTGCCATTCATTAAAGTCGCCCGGTCAAGTTTTCTTCACTTATGTCCGAAGAGTATACGGAAGCAATTCAACTTAATCCTTCTTGGAGATCTTATGAAAAGCAGACGTACGGTGAATGGAATCAGCTTCTTGCTGGTCGCGACACTATCAGTCGGGCTCACCATGACGGCGTCTTCAAACGCATTTGGATATGCAGAAGAACCTGCCCTCTTCAATTCAAATGACGTGAGTGTAAAATGTGACGGCGCAGATCGCAGATATATCTTGTATAAGAATCAAGACACAATCTTCCAAGATAGCGGGCGAGGCGGACCTGTTGGATCATGTGAAGACTGGAAGGCTAATATGAATGCAATCATACTGAGAGCTCGTGCTTCTGGGAATAAAGTTCAATTAACAGAGAGCGGCGGCTACCTCAAAATCTCGGCATACAATAACGCCCTAAGCTACGAAGAACTCCAGAAAGAGAACGCGCTTCTCAAATCTCAGCTTCAATCCTGCAAAGCCACAGCTGGTACTGCCGACAAAGCAGTCAGTACAAAAACTCAAAAAAACATCGGATCATCAGTGCCATCTAGCTCAAGTCGGAGTGATGGCTCGAATGCGGGAGCTGGAGAGTTTAAATAAAAACTCAGGCGCACGGTGTGGGCTTTTCATTGAAGGGCCCATCATGGAAAAGATTCGGCCAAATTGACCAACTAGCCCCCGACTTGACTTATGACCATAAATATGACCATAATCGACTATGGTCAAAGTAAACGTCGCCACTTTAAAGGCCGAGCTCTCCCACTACCTGGAAATAGCCGAAAACGGTGAGCAGGTATTGGTGACATCGCATGGAAAAGAGATCGCTAAAATCGGGCCCGCTCACCCGACTGATGTCGCCCCCATCCATTGGGATGAGTTCGCAAAGAAGCACCCTCCGATCAAGCCGAAGGCTAAGGGTGAGAATGCCGCAACGCTGCTGAGAAAAATTCGGGACGAAGAGTAATGCTCTACTGGGATACTTCCGCTCTTTTTGCTTTTTTAGTTACCGAAACGCAAAGCGCAAAACTCAGAACGCTTGTAGCAAAACAAGGAAGCTCTCGCGCCTATACTTCGATCATTACTCCGCTCGAATTTGAATCCGCGATTCAACGAAGATTTTCAGAACGAACTTTGAACCTGCGAGAAGCGGATCAGGCTCGACTCTTTGGAGTGGATTTCAGGAAAAAAGCGTTTCTGGTTCCGCTTGATCAGAATGCGCTCGATACCGCGCTTCACATTCAAAAAATTTACGGAATCAGGCCTGGAGATGCCATCCAGCTCGCCTCGGCCCGACTGGGTACTGACAACCCTTCGCGGGTGACTTTTCTTTGCTTGGATGAAAAATTAACCGAAGCCGCGAAGCACGAAGGATTTCAAGTGATAGAAGATATTACTTAAAGTAATATTCCGATACTCTTGGCAGAGCGAAATTCTCATGCACTACTTCTCAATTCGTGAAAAAATCCTGAGTCTCATCGCAATGCTTTCCTGCATGTTCGTAGGTAGCACACTCCTATTCAGCTCGGGGCTGGTATCGTCGTCTCCGGCTCTAGCCAAAGACGACGCCGCTGATCCATGTTCGGACGTTCGACTGGACACAGGCAATGGTAGTGCGGCGAGACTACGAATTTATGATCAAGCTAATTCAAAAACGAAGGTCGATAGCAACCTTTGCTATGCCATTGGAGTCAGTGAGTTAACAGATGCTTGGCGCTTTTCGCACGGGGATCAAGCGACAAATACTTTTACTTCTCCGGAATACATAGCTGCTCTTTACGCATCAAAAACAAAAAAAGCCCGTCAAGGGATCGTGGCAACAGAAGGAAGCTCCCATAGTGATTGGAATTACACGACAGTCGAGATTGGGGACCCGTTTTACGCGCTTCAAGATCTTCGATCAAAACAAAGCTCATGCTCAACTCTTGGGATATCGGCAGCAACTCGGGATATCGCGTTTAAAGAGAAAATAGATTTTTTGCTTAAATTCCGAAGGAAATTGGATGATCTAAAATTAAGCGAAACAGAGAAAAACAGGTTTGCTAAAGATGCCTATGCTTGCTGGATGAACAAGCTCTTTCCAGGAAATTTAGCGTCGATTACACAAGACACTGCAAACGCAGTGACTACCCTTGTGGACGAGAATCAATTTCTAATGAAATCCCTTGATCTCGCGTGTACCGATCGCGTTTCTCTCGCTGCGATTCCAGAACCCAAGAAGTTGAACATAAACGAATTTTCTGACTATCGGAAAGGACGTTCTGAAATCATTCAGAAGATATATACCTTGCTCTCAAAGAAAGGCGCGCAGCCAGTTGGCATCACTTACTGCAGTTCCGTTCTCTTCAATGACGAAGAATGCTACCCTCACATATCGATCATCATCGGAAAAAAGAGAGTGGGCGGACAGTGCCAGTTTTTGGTCAGAAATTCATACGGAAAAAAGTGCGAGATGAACGGGTACCCGTATGTCTACCCTTGTGAAAAAGCGCGAGGACAAGTCTGGATTCCTGCCGAGAAACTCGTCGAAAACATCACTCAACTCGTATGGCTTGAACAATAAGCCAAGAGCAACGGCGACTGCTTTGCAAGCACAACTAATTCGGCCAAATGTCTCTTTTCCAGCCATCAAAAGCTATTTTGACTGAAAATTTGCAATGCGATTTCAGGTTCGAATATTTAATAAATAATTGTAAGGGCATTGCCCTTTCTATCTCTGCTTTAAGCAGGGGCAATACCCTTGTAATTCATCGTTGTAATATTTTTCGAGAAACGGCCAAACTACTTAGCGCTTCCTGCAGTCTGAGATGTCTGTTCGATTACTAGGGTTTCACTTGCGCGACTTGACTCTCTTTCTACTGCAGGTGTTTTTTCAGTCCTAGCACTAATAGATGGAGACTCAGTCACGCGTTTTGACTGTAATTCAATGAAAACCGAGCTGGCCGTAGTCCGCTGGGCGCAGGCGATAGCGTTTTCGCATTGAACAGGCTGACACTTAGCCTTATCCACAGGAGATGTATTCAAGAGACGACCTTTATCGTCCGCAGCATAACATCGGTTCCATCCGTCCGTTCCGCCTACGAGATACTGAGTAGTACAAAACGAGTCGGCCA
>CAZCBS010000345.1:0-4427 GCA_964496965.1 uncultured Bacteriovoracaceae bacterium | reverse complement strand
TGAGCTTGGGACCTTGTCGAGGGCTGGAATGAAAGATGACCGTTTCTCAAAAGGGGCGATCAGATCAATTCGAAATCCATTTTTTTCGTCACCCACGCCACCAGCGTGATCGACATCCAATCCAGCATCAAAGAAAGCGTGAACAAGCGACTCGTTCAGGCACATAAAAAGGGGATTCCCACAGTCTATCTGGTCGACACAGTCAATCCCCAGTGGCTCTCGAATTACTATCTCAAGTACCGCCCGAATTACCTCTACTACTCCGAAGGTGGCGAGCAAGAGCTCAAGCTCAATGTCGACCGGATCTACTTTGCGGGAGGATTTTTTAATCTCTGCGCAGGCGAAACCGCTCGAGACGCTTTCTTAGGCTCTGACAAGAACAAGACCGTGCGTGCGGTCTATTTGACGGACTCGCTTTATATCCTGAATGAAAGCATCAAGCCGCTCAAGTCGGATCTCCAAGGCCTAACCGACGCACAAACGCTGGCGTACCTGCAGGGCGCTTACTTTCCTCTCAACGAAGTCGGCACGAAAAACTGGAGAAACCGTCGGCACGCGAATTTTGACGCTTTCACGTTTAAAATCTTTCGAGACGGTCGAGAGATCGGATCTTTCGGGAAAGGGCCACGAAAAGTCGAGATGAACTTCATCGTCGACTCCGAAGTTCTGCCTGACTAGGCAAACTTTTCTTAGTCAATTCTTACAATTGAGGAACTCACGAATGGCGGTTACTCTATTGTTTGAATGCGCCAATATACGACAATCGGGATTTCGTCTGCGCTCGCGTTTTTCGCGGCAACGTCCGCTTACGCCTCAAGCCCCTGCTATTTTCTCTCCGTTCCCTGCGACGCCACCGCTGCTGAGACGACCGTATCGGGTGGAGCCTATCCATCGTTCGCGGATATGTTCAACATCAACCCAGCTTCGATTCCAACGATCTCAACTCCGGTCGGAGTAGAAGCGATCGCAAGTACATCCGGCTCCGCGAAACAAACGCCTGACTTCAATTTCGCATTCATCAAAGGTTATCAAAGAATTGGAACCGCAATTGCCTCGAACAGCGACAATACTTTTTATTCGTACAATCTAGTGCAAGCGTCTCAAAACACTTCCTACGGCACGACGGTCAGTCAGGCACTCGCTCAAAACACGGTCATGCCGACCCTCAATATCGGAACCGCGATCGCACTTGTTGAAAACAAGTTACAAGAACAGGCGAAAAGATTCATCACTCCTTCACTGGGCCTCAATCTTCGTTACAATAAAGTGACGCGAGGCTGGGATTTTGGATACGGGCTTTCAGGGAGCTCAAAGTATTTCAGCGTCGGTTTGAGCTACATCGCGAACCGAGGTTCTCGCTCCATCGGCTATCCCGACACCAGCACGACGACTTTCAGTCTGGGCACCAAGCTCCAGCATCTCAATTTCGAATACACCGCGCTTTACTACAGAACCTCGGATCCCACCCTGAAAACAAATCCGGCCTTTAGCAATGCCGTGCAGATCTTTACAGGCTCCGCTCAGTTCGGAAGAGTCTTCCCGAGCATGGCATATCGGCGTGCCACCAATATCGACGGAGCTTCCGTCGGTCTTCTTTTAGTTTCACTCCAATATCAGCTCTCGGACCGCTTTGTAGCGGCGTTGCTTCACAATTACTTGCCTGGATCGAGCTCGGCGGGATTGCAGGTTTTCTTTTAAGCGAATCAAGGGCATCCAACGCGCCCATTTGGGGCTTTCTTTGAGGACTTGTTAGTTTAGCAAAACATCAATTATTTCGCTGTAAAATCGCTTCCTGTGCCGACACGGTCTTTTTATTCACGCATCGTTCAATTTTGAGCTACAGTGATGAAAAATCATGAATGGGCGATGCTTCCACAAATCAAAAACACGTTGGGCGATGTCGACTGCGCTCGCCCTCAGCTCGTTTTCAGCTCATGGCGCTTCAGAGCCGATCAGGTTACATTATATCGATCGTCCGCCCTATGCCGTTTCGCAATCCAACGAGGAGCCGACGGGAGTCGTTGCAAGTCGAGCATCCAGAGCCTTCAATCTTGCCAAGATTCCTTTTGCTTGGGTCAAGACACCGGTCAATCGACAGTTTGCGCTGATCAAGCAAAATGCAGGACAGGATTGCGTCCTTGGAGTCGAGAAACTTGCGAGCCGTACCGATTTCGCAAAGTTTACGGACCCGCTTTATGTCAGCCAACCCGTCGTTGCGCTCACGAACCTCAAAATCACTGAAAAAGAAGGCGTGACACTTCGGCAGCTCCTGAAAAAATATCGGATCTTTCACAGGGAAACCTCGTCCTTGAGCGACGAGATCGTCACACTAATCAATCAAAGCCCGAATGCGTACGTGACCACGATCGATACGTTTCAAACGGCCCAACTGATTTCGCATGGCGACGGCGACTTCATGCTGATCTCAAAAGACTTGGCCGAGTACTATATCAAGCATCGCCTCTTGAATCCGAACTCCGTTCGCATCCTATCTCTTCCGGATCTCAAAGCGAGATTCAACCGCCGCATCATGTGCTGCAAGAAGGTCGACGACAGCGTGATCGAGAGACTCAATCAAGCAATTCAGAAAGGACTCCATGATGAAACACCCTAACGTCGTAACTCTTGAGAAAATGTACTCTTCCCTTTCGAAAGGCGATTTCAAAGGCTTCTTAGAACCCTGCGCCGAGAAAGTGACTTTTCAAATTCAGGGAAAAAGCGCACTTGCCGGAAAGTACACGCGAGACACTTTCGATAAAGACTTTGGCGCAAAGCTTCAAACGCTCTCCGGTGGAACGTTTCGAATGGAGCTTCATGACGTCTTAGCCAGCGATCTGCACGCAACCGTCCTCATGACTTGCAAACTCAAACGAGACGGAAAAGATTTCGAGTACCGCACTGTTCACGTCTGGCGTTTCGAAGGGACAAAGCCACTGGCCGGATATGAGTATCTTCGAGACATGTACCAGTTTGATCTGATCTGGGCCTAATCGCTATAAACTGGCCCCTCATGAGTGGACAATTGTCCCCATCTCATTTTGTCAGGATCATTTTGATCCTCTCTTCGCCGCTATACGCGAGATGAGCTTGGTACGCCCATTGCTCAGCGACTCTCCAAGCAAGCTGTATTCATTCACCGATTTGAGGAGATTCAAATGAGAAAGATTTTCGCTCTTGTCGCCCTATTGGCGCTTTCCACTTTCAATGCAAGCGCAGAAACCTCTGAGTATTGTAAATACCATCCTAACGACAAAAACTGCGCATTCAATCCAGACTCCGACTATTGCAAGTACCATCCAAGCGATTCAAACTGCGCCTTTAATCCAAGTTCCGACTACTGCAAGTATCACCCAAGTGATTCAAACTGCGCCCTCAATCCCAACTCCGACTACTGCAAATATCACCCGAGCGATTCAACTTGCGCGCAAAACCCAAACTCCGACTATTGCAAATACCACCCGAACGAATCGAGCTGCGCTCTGAACCCTAACTCGGATTACTGCAAGTACCATCCGAATGACTCAACCTGCGCGCTCAATCCAAGCTCCGATTACTGCAAATACCACCCGAACGATTCAAGCTGTGCTCTCAATCCAAGTTCGGACTACTGTAAGTATCATCCGAACGATTCGAGCTGTGCCCTTAACCCTGGCTCTGATTACTGCAAGTATCATCCAAATGATTCAAGCTGTGCTCTCAACCCGAACGCTGATTACTGTAAATATCATCCAAACGATTCGACCTGCGCTCTCAACCCAAACTCGGATTATTGCAAGTATCACCCGAATGATTCGAGCTGCGCTCACACTGCGCCAATCGATGTTTGTAAACGCAATCCACACGACCCGGTTTGTGCCACCGATCCATTAGTGATCCTTTGCAAGACGAATCCGAAAGCACCTCAGTGCGTGCATCACACCACGCAGCGAGATATTTTCCTGTTTTGAGGCTATAAACTGGCCCCTCACCCTGGGTACGTCTGATGAACGCAAATGCCGCAAGGCCTGAGCTTGGCTCAGGCTTTGCCTTTATTCCGACTCATGGATCGGAAAATTTCCAGCAAACCAGCCCCGTCGCAACGCTTCTGGATTGGCATTTCAATCAGATGGCATGGGAAACGCGGCCGATTCTGCTGGTTCAGCCCGCCGAACTTCGCACGCGATTGAAAATGGATGGCGATCAAAAATGGATATCCCCATCGGTGTTGCGATCCAATCGCGAATTTCGCGATCGGATTATAAAACTGGCCGACCAGCGCCAAACCGCTCTTTTGGACGGGCAGGAGCCGCGCCTGGCGCCGACCGATCGGGCGGCGCTGGAACTGGAGCAGCGACTGGCGCGATTCGACGCCGCGGCCGATCTGACTCTTTATGCAGTGCTGCCCGGCTCCAAACCGTCGGATCGTTGGCAAGAACTTAATCAGATCC
>CAZCBS010000344.1:0-4437 GCA_964496965.1 uncultured Bacteriovoracaceae bacterium | reverse complement strand
AAACGGGGGGGTTTTTGTTTAAAGGCATCTTGATGACTGAGGTTCGGCTCTCGATTGAGCTTTGATTTAAAGCGCGAGCTCGCCTCATCGAGAAGTGATGCTGCTTTTCTCGCGCTGAACTTGTTTAAGACCGAAATTAAACAAAGCTTAAAAGAATTTGAATAGGCTGGAGGAGGCGCAAAAAGTAGAAGGCAAGTCAGCCCTAAAGCGACAGCCTTCCCGGTTTTTGCGAATCTAAATGTCACTTATTGATTTTAATACAAGAGACTTAAAACGCAACCGCACTTAGCTACGAACAAAGTGGATGAGTATTTCGAAGCGACGCTCATCCGCTTCGCGAAGGGCTTTGAGATACGCTGTTCTAACGTCGCTTTCGCGTTCAATTTCGCTGGAGTAGGTGATTGATCCCCACGTAAAAGGCTCGTGTCCGTTTGCTCGTAATAGGATATCGGTCATGAGGCGTGCATGCCGGCCATTCCCGTTTGGAAATGCGTGAATGCACACAAGTCTGTGATGGAAGCGCACTCCAAGTTCATCGCAAGAGTAGCTTTTGTTTTCGATCCAGTAGTGAGCGTCCGCGCATAACTGGTTGATGCCGGTGGCGATTTGGTGAACGGGAATCCCAATATTCTTTCCCGAGGTTCGATATTTTCCGGCCCAGCGCCATACGTCTCCGAACATCCGCTGATGGAGTCCTCGAAGAAATGTATCATTGAGAATATTCTTCTTTTTGCTAAGTGCCCACCGTTGAGCCTTCAAAATATTTGCTTGCTCCGCTTCGTTGAGCTCGCCTTGTGTTGAGATATGTGACGGAATAAGCGCGGCAGCTTCTTCTCGATCCAGTGGCGTTGCGCCCGCAGGGTACTCGAGGTGGACGCTCACGACTTCTTCTCCCACAGTGATGGGTCGAGTTTTGCTTTAAGCTCTCGAGCAAGTTCGAGAAGCTGTCTTTGCGTTGCTTGATCTCCGACTTCTTGCTGTTCGAGTTTCATTGTATGAGAAACGGATCGAAGGATGGCTCGAGCGGCGTCGCGTGCTTTATCGTCGACAATGGTCTCGAGAGTTTCGTCGGGCACAATGGCATAGATGAGCCTGCAGCCCATGGCCTGCGCTGCCCGGTTCAGTGTTTCTAGAGTAACCTTGCCTTCGGTTTCGCGTTTTTCTAGTCGAATGACTGCCGCGTTATCCGTTCCAAGAAAAGTGGCAAGTTGCCTTGTAGTCATTCCAAGAGACTCGCGAACAGCTTTTAGCCAACCCAAACGAGGACGTGGAACTCGGCTAATTGTTCGCCAGTTTTTTAACTTTTCGTCTAGCTGATGGCGTTGTTGATGAAGAGTGTTTTTATTGAGCTTCATGCTCTAAATGATGCTCTATGAGACATCGTAATGCAATAATAAGATGATCTATATAACATCTTATTATTGCATTATGATGTTCTAAGAGACATCATAAAGCTCTATAGAACTCACGATCAAATGTCCGAAACAACACTGAAGAAACGATAGCTCGTTCGAAATTCCCGAAAGCTATCGATGATCGGAAAGAAAATCGTAGTCTCCGTGCGAACGCCTGCTTTGCAGGCGATTTTGAGATTGAGCCCGGATTGCAAGATCCCGCTGATCCCGAAGCCGCTGGTGAGTCCAGAGATCGGATCGGATTGGATCGGTTCCTGGGTGAGATAGGGACGGAGCGCTTTGAAGACGTTCTGAGGCATGAGGGATCCAAACTGATCGATCACGCAAATTCCCATGAACTGATCGGATGCCGCCATTTCGACGACGACGGTTTCTTGGTCGTTCAAGTCAAATTCGCTCTCGCGCGGTTCTCCGTGTCGGTATCTCTTATCGTCGGGACGAGAAATCGGGGCGTCAAAAATGGCATTCAAAATCAGCTCGTCCACGCCTTGTGCAACCAGAGTGGCGATCCGGCCTTTGATGCCACGATTGGTGAGGGATTTTTGAAGCGCTTCGATGGCTTTGGATTTATGACCTGAGTTCTTGAGCTCGATGCGATTGATCTTGGTGTCGTGCGAAAAGTAGGGCTTCAGGCCTTCCAGCTGAGGAAGGAGGCAGGCACCGACTTGCTTGGAAAAGAATACGGGAGCTGGGTTTGCATAGCGGCGCTGAAGATGATTGCCGAAGAACCCGAACTTGATCAACTCAGGATGAGACGAGAGCCCATCGTTCGTGACCGTGAAACAAACCTTGGGTCGACTGTACTTCGTCAAAACGTCGAGAACCCGTGGATTGTCCTTGAACTCGTCAAAATCGACAAGAACCACTGTTTGAGGGCTTTTCTCCAGAATTCTCAGAATCTCAAAGTTGTCGACCGATTCCAGATATCTCAAAGAGTTGGTCAAGGCCAAGACTTTGCCGAGCTTGCAGTCCTCTTCTTGTTTTGAAACAACCAGGATCTGAGAGCTCATTTCTAAATGGTAGCGGTTAAATCGGGAAGGGTCAAATCCCTGACTCAATTATTCGTTCTGGCCATGCAGATTAATCCCTTCAGGACGAAGATAAAACGCTTCTTCCAGATGCCGTTCCGACGGAAGTGGTGGCGACGGATCTTTCAGCCCGGCCTCAACCCTTTCAAAGATCGCCAGGCTGAGGGCGACCCGAACGATCTTATGCCGGGAGCGCATCCCGAGGTTCTTTCGGCGGTTCAGAATGTCCCGCCATTCCGGATGCTCTTTTAAGATCGCCTCGATTTCGGACGGTCCCAGGAGTCCAGGCGGAACGCCCCAGGTTTTTTCACCCAGCTCCTGGGCTTGCGCGGTCCGGTCCCGGAAAAGTTGAAAAACTTGGCGAGAATCGAGATTTTCCGAGTCTGCTAAGAGCTTGGCCTTGTTGGGCGTGACGAGCTGAATAATGTCGATGCGGTCGAGCACCGGGCCGGAAAGCCGTCTCAGATAGGTGCTGACTTCCGAGTCTTTGCAGATACAAGGAAAGAGCTTTGAAAAGGCGCCGTCATGGCCCATTCGCAAAAGCCTTGGCCAGCCTCCGCAGGGACAGAGATTTCCGTTCGCGGCCAAGACAAAGCGGGCCGGAAGTTCGGCAGTGGCTTGCGTGCGAGTGAGGGAAATCCTTCCTCGCTCGAGCGGCTCACGAAGCGCTTCGCGGCTATCACGTGGCCATTCGGGAAGCTCATCGGCGACTAAGACGCCTCCGTGAGCCAACGAGAATTCTCCGGGCCTGACCGCACCCGAAACCACGCCACCGCAAAGAGCTTGCGCTCGAACCTGGGTGCCGACGCGACGGATCGGAGGACCGCTGCCTATCCATTCATTTTCCAGTCCTGAAAGCTCGCGGATGAGAATCTGACGGATCTGAGTCTCGGCAGATGCTTCGGGCTGAAGTCGGATCAGCCATTCAAATGCATGGCTTTTTCCTGCTCCGCGCGGGCCAAGAAGTAGAAGATGATGAAGACCGGCCGCCGCGATCCTGATCCATTTTTCAATTTCAGGACTTAAAGGCAGAAGGTCTTCGGAGTCCGAAGATCGGTCAGAGAACGAGCGCTCAAGCGATGTGCGCGAAAAGGATGGGAACGCCTGCTGAGATGCCTCGCCCGTTCCTGTGACAAAGCCCCAAGCTTCGGCAAGGCTTGAGACTGCGATCAGAGTCGGCATCGGATCTTTGAACTTTTCCGATCGCTCAAGAAGTGGAAGATACCGAAGTGCTTGCTCGTGATCTTCGCTGGAGAGAAAGATGAGTTCCGCGCCCGCTTCCCACGCGGCATGCAGAGTTCGCATCACTTTGCCTGCGGGTTTGACTCGGCCATCGAGACCCAGCTCGCCGCTTGCGACGATTCCTCGGGGAAAACGACTTAAACATTCATCGCCATCCGAGCATCCCGCGAAAAGGATTCCAAGCGCCATGGCGAGATCGGCGCCGGTTCCTCGCTTTCGAATCGACGCTGGCGAGAGATTGATCACGATCCGTCGCCGAGGAAACTCAAAGTTTGACGACTCGATCGCCGCTCGAACTCGCTCTCGGGCTTCGGCAACTTCAGGGGAGGCAAGTCCGATGATGTGAAAGCTCGGAAGTTGAAGCGAGCTTGCGACTTCGATCCATTGAAGGACCGGATGGGGTTCCGTTGTTAAAGGTGAGGCGATACGCATGAAGGCCCCAATGAGCAGGATCCGTGCCCGGAAATTACCTTAAGAAATCAGGGCTGCAGCTCAAATCTCTGCCCGATTTCCGGACAGTTTAGCTGGTTTTTGGATCATCAAGCGTTCTTGGCGCTCATGGGTCCAAAGTAGCGCTCGGCTTCGAAGAGATTGTGTTGCGAGCAAAGCAATCTCAGATTAGAAAATTCGGTTTTTCCACTGAGCGCAAAAGGCTCGCGATGATCAATCTGCAATCGATAAGTCGTCCCACATTTTTGCCCTGTTTTTGGATCGACCCAGGTACACTTGCTTTCGTCTCTTTTCCAAACCGC
>CAZCBS010000343.1:0-4438 GCA_964496965.1 uncultured Bacteriovoracaceae bacterium | reverse complement strand
CGTTTTTTTGTAAAGAGGTCGTAAACGCACGTATAGCCAACGCTAAAATGTCAATAGAACTTAAGAACGCCAGGAAAATAAATATAACCGTTTTCAATGACAAGGAAGGCGTGACGTTTTGCGGCGGCGTCGGCGCCGATATCGAGCGGACGAGAGCAATCACAGATGACGGCTCCTGGCTTGACTTGCATGATGTCGAGAATCTTTCCGCTTTGATTCGATGTCGCGGTCACGATCAAGTCCGTGTCAGGAAGATCAGGGTCTGGATTCGTGGTCACATGGACTTGCAGACTGGGAGACAATTCCAAAACTTCTTGCCGAAGCTCAAGAAGCTTGTCCGGACGCGTCGCGACCAAAACGAGCTCATCGACAACAAGAGAAATCAAAAGCGCTGAAACTCGTCCGATGCTTCCGGTAGCGCCGATAATCATCGCCTTGGCGCGGGCGCGCTTGTTGTCGGCCATCCGAACAAGTCCCATTCGCTCGAGCATTTCGCGGGCTGCCCAAAGGGTCGCCGAAGCTGAGTATGAGTTTCCATTCGTGACGGGGATCGGCGCGCGTCGCGAGATCGAGACGCCGGCATCACCCACGACTTTGGTATAGGCGCCCAGGCCCATCAAACTCGCGCCATTCTTTTTTGCGAGCTCAGCGGCTTGAACCATTCGATTGTAGATAAACTCCTCGTTCATGCTGAGAAGCTGTTTGGGGGTGGCGGGAATGGCGTAGAGGTCACAGACGACTTCCTGGCCGGTGGATTGGCTGATGATCCCTTCAATTTTTCCGTATTGAAACGCTGGAACTCTCGCTGCCGCGGACTCGGCGAGTTTTTGAAGGCCATGCGGAGCATCGAGCACGAAGTCCATTTTAGCGTTTTTCCAAAGCTGAGGAGTGTTGAGTGGATGAATAACGAACGCGCACTTTCGAATCATGCCTTTTGAGCTCTTGAACGGTCTTGGCTTGATGTTGAACTCTTGGATCCAACGCAATAGAAATTCGTCAAATGCGAGTGGGCTATCTTGCGCGATTCGAAGCTGGTCGATGAGCGCGGAAAATACCGAGTAATGTCGGAAAGGAAGCTCGTCAAACTGAGGATAGTCGGGAGTGAAAACCACGACCTGAGCCGGGTCGATCGACATCAGGCGGTTACGGATCTCGTCGGTCAGAAAGTCAATGATCACCGTTTTTCCGCGAAGGGCCGAAAGATCCGGAACATTTTCAATTAAGTTGGAAAAGGTGACGAAAATGTCGGAATCCTTGATCGCTTCCACGAGGCTGTTGTGAAGTTGATCCCCGCGATGTCTGAGCCGCGGATTGATTTTGTTCTGCGCGACGAGGCGTCCCGCGGTTTTCGCGCCCCACCCAAAAGCTTCGATCTGGGTCATTGTCTTCAGTGTGAGTGGAATGCCGGGTAGGAGCATCAGGTCGGCGGCCCGAATCCGCGCTCCCGCATCGGCGATTCGCGGAAGCAACGAGCTGGCCGCCGCGCAATGAAAGAGAACTTTCTTTCCCTGGAAGAACTGCGGCTGTTCCTTGAGAAGCTTTTGAAGGGTCCATTCGGCGAAAAGCTCGCGGCAATAGTCGGCAAGGTAAATTGGTGTTTTGACCGCCGATCGCATCAGACTTAGAGCAATAGGATGCATGAAGGTTTTTCTGCCCGCGATGATTCTTTTCTGGATCCCTCCTAGCGCTATTCCGTCGGCGAAACCGTCATACTTTTTGATCAAGGAAGCTGCGGTTGGGATGTGCCAACCGATATCGTGCTCCACAATGGAAAAACGAATGCCTCCCAGTTCGATGGTGCGTTCTCTCACCATGCCTTGATTCAGCAAATTCAAAAGTACGATTTTTCTTTCACGAGAAATGCTCATAGGGTCCCTCTCGTGAAGAGTCGATAGCCGGCGTAAAACGCATTTTCGTACGATTGAAAGTGGGGGATCAGGGTGTTTGAAAATACTTTTTGAAAGCGGCGGTTTTCGATTTCGACCGGATGGATCGCGAACTTGAAAGCGTCTGCCGAGATGGGGGTGAATCGGCTTTGTAAGCGCAGTGCCGACGCAGGCGCTTTCGAGAAGAATACGGCATGCGCGTCTGGCGCGTAACGATCGAAAACAGATTTTGAAAAGTCTCGAATCGGGATGCTCTTTGAGTCGTATACGCCGAAAATCTGGGCGGGAGCTTGTGCGATCTCCGGGCGAAAAAGAGCGTCATGAAAGACCTTCGCGGCTGAGTCGACTGGAACTAAGGGGAGGATTCCGTCTGGCTTTGCTGGAATCGGAATTCTGCGAACCCAGCGAGCCATGGCGCTCGTTGATTCGATCAAACGGAGAAAAGCGTAAGGTCCATCCAGTTTGTCCGTGCTTCCGTCGTTGGATGTCCCGATCAACATGCCGAGCCTAAAAACTGCGCATGGAATGTGAGCGTCCGTGATGGCACGCTCCGCAATAGCCTTTGTGTAAGCGTAAGGAATCGATGTCGGAGGAAAAGTTTTCAGAGGTTCTTCGGCCGCCGACGCGTCTTGTCCAAATGTCACGGCATACGTGGATGCAAGATACAGCGGGACGTGCCGATCTTGGTTCCAGTCCTTCAGTTTCTTGGCTAAGTTCACCGCGGGCAATACGTTTTGAGTGTAACAACTGGCGTAGCTTTGCTCAAAATCATAGAGTCCGGCAAGGTGGATGACGGCGTCAGGTAAAACCGCCAGATTGAGGACCTGCCCCGGATCCGAAAGGTCGAGCTGAATGACTTCGACTTTCGAATGAGGGTGGGAGCGCTTGCTTCGAGTCGTGACCCAGAGTTTCTCCACTCTTGAATCCGAGAGTAGCAACTCGAGAAGATGTTTTCCTAGAAATCCAGTGGCACCCGTTAGCAGTATTTTCATACGAGAGCTTCCTCTGGAATGATCTTTCGGGCCGCGTGTTGCGAAACGATTCTGCCGCTGTAGACAGGCAAACTGTGCGGATCCGTGACAAAACGAAGCTCGGAAGCGGAGGTCAATGATTCTCCGTCCCCAAATACCGGGATATCGCGTCCATCCAGATCGCGAACCACAAGCCGGTCGGTGGAAAAAAGGATGAAATCTTGGGGCACATAGCCGCGTTGAAGCGCGATCAGAGCGGTCAGGAGCCGATGTTTTCGGACTCGCGGGACGATCATGACATGAAAACGGCCGTCGTTGTTCTGCGCATCGGGCGCGACGGTGAGTTTTGCTCCTAGGCGCGCTTGATTGCAGATGAATACGACTGGAGTTTTCAGTTTCTCGTCAAAGCCTTCGCCTCGGATGTGCAAGCGGTGGAAATAGTCTTGGCCAAAAAGAAGGGTTTTCGCGCTCAGCGCGCTGTAGACATGAGAGTGCAGTTTGCTGCTCAAGGTTCGAAAAAGAGGGGAGCTCGTTCGTCGGGCGTTGAACTCAGAGGTCAGTTGCGAGCCGACGCCGATTCCGGCAATGGTAGAAAAAGGGATCTGATTGACGGTGATGCAGTCGATTCGCTCGATTCGTTTTTCGTCAAGCAGTGTTTGGACCTGCTCCCAGTCCGGTCGGAGCTTGAGCTCGGACGCAAGGTCATTAGCCGTTCCGGCTGGGAACGGATAGACAGGCAAGTCGCGGATATTCGCCTCGCGAAGAGCTTTCAGAGCAAGGTTGAAAGTGCCATCTCCTCCAACGACAACAAGGGCTTCATACTCTTCGGTGTTGAGTTTGCGAAGCGACTGATGCAGGTCTTGGATCGACGGGGGCGCGATGATTTCCAGAGGCCAGCCCCAAATCATGCGACGCGCTTTTTGGATGGCGCGTGGACCGTTTCCTCGGCCGCAGTTTGGATTTGAGAGAAGGGCGACTTTTTTCATAGCTGCACTCGGTTCTTCCGAGTCCACATCATTTAGCAAGCCCAGTACCACTGAACGGCACATTGAACTATTCCGTGAATTCAATGGCTTGGATCCTGACTTCCCCGACAATCTGTCGAAAGCTTTGACAAGCGTACAAAGATTGAAGTTCTTCAGCACCCACTGTAGAAGAGAGAATACCATGGCAATTCAACAGTTTTTCCCAACCACCGTATGGCATTCGAAGTTCAAGGCCCCGGGCCGAAAAGCAGCCCCTGTGGCGTTGCGTTCCTGGAATGAATCACTCTTGCGCGAAAGCTACGCATTTCGAGAGATGGACGATGCTGGACGTCGCTGGTCGAAAAAAAACTATGTCGCTGGATATACCTCCTATTCCTCGATTTCTAACTTGCATCAAAGGTCCAGCAGATTTGAAACACTTAAAAAATCGATCGATTCGGAAGTCTTGAAATTCGCCAAGTATCTGGAGATGGATCTTCAAGGCAAGTCGCTTGAGATGACCTCGTTTTGGATCAACATCATGGGAAAAAATGCCCATCACAGTTTTCATCTTCATCCCTTGTCGGTGATCAGTGGAACCTACTATGTCCAGGTT
>CAZCBS010000342.1:0-4475 GCA_964496965.1 uncultured Bacteriovoracaceae bacterium | reverse complement strand
AAGAATTTCATGGAACTGAGTACGCAAAACGTGGAGGCCCATTCGAGATGGTTCAACTCTGGGTCAATCTGCCCAAGAAAAACAAAATGGACCCGGCAAAATATCAAGGCATCCCAAGCGCTCGAATTCCGAGCCTGCAATTGCCAAATGACGCTGGAACCATTCGCGTGATCGCGGGACACTACAAAGACGTACAAGGTCCGGCGAACACATTCAGTCCGATGAACGTTTGGGACCTTCACCTCAATGCAGGTCATACAACAGAACTTGAGGTTCCCGCGGGTTGGACCACGGGAGTTTTTGTCCTCGGCGGAAACCTTTGGCTTCCGGACGGCGAGCATATCGGAGAGGCGGAACTTGCAGTTCTAGATCGAGCAGGCAACAAGCTCGCGATCAAAGCCCTCGCGGATACAAAAGCATTGATTCTCAACGGACAACCGCTCAACGAACCGATCGTCGGATACGGACCCTTTGTAATGAACACGAGAGACGAAGTCAGGCAAGCTTTCCTCGACTTCCAAAGCGGAAAAATGGGGCATCTCTCTACTTCGTAGGATCAATCGCGTGATCAAGCGCGACATAAATCGCGATTGCAGTTCGAAAAAATAAAAAGAAACCGACGCCGATTCCAACCGCTCCCCAAGTCAAAACGACTTGAAGCTCCTGCTGACACTCAAGATAAGCAAACGCCGCGAAAATCACGCCCGTACAAAGCGCGAGAATCGGCAGGATCGGCGTCACAACCCCGAAATAATAACCTGGTTGCCGATTGAAACGAAAACCACAGTGCTCGCAATGCTCCAACGGCAAAAAGAAATCACGGATGCGTTGAAGATGCGTGAGCTTCGCAAAAAGCCTTCCTTGCCCGCAGACCGGACACCGAGATTGAAGGCATCGCGCGAGAATAGCAAAGAAGCCCTCTTCACGGTTCATGCATGAGCCCGATTTGCAAGCAAGCGAACCCTAAGTCGCCAGCCCACCTCAAGAATGAAAATCGCGCTCAAAAACGCGCCGAAAAGCCATGAAATCGCGATCCCCAAGGCGATCTCCGGATTGATCGCGAAAAAAATCATAAATGACAGAAGCACAAGACTCCCTAACTCAAGCCATCTCGCCTTTCTAAGCGCCTTCAATTCTTCGGGCTTCAAAATCACCGCAGCCGCGATCATGCTTGTACTCAAAAAGAAGCTGCCGCACGCCATCATGCAGCCATAATGGCCTAGGCTCATGAAATAATGCATCAACCCCATGCCCTCGCCCAAAAGTCGAAATCCAAGCTGGGGGCAAATAGACAAGGTAAAAACAGCGACTCCCAAATGAATGAGAAGAAGCTTCGAAAACACGGAAACCGCCGAAGGGTTCAAATCCCGATGCACTTGCGAGAGAATCCGATTCGAAAGCTGATGTGGCGGCCTTACTTCTTCACCGTCTTGAAAATCCTGGAATTCAGAGGTCATCGCTCCCCCTTAACTTCTTTAACGCTCGGCTGACGAGCTTTCGGACATTGCTTTCTGTCTTTTGAAGCTGACGCGCGATTTCCTCGTAGGAGAGATCCTCAAGGATGCGTTTTTCGACTGCGGCTCTTTGATCAGATGGCAAGTCTTCCAAAATCGTCAGCTCCTTCTCTCCCTTTAACGCCACTCCCCCGTGATTTTGTGACACCTCGGCCTCGAAAATATCTCCAAACTGCGCGATATCATCCGTTTGAACTTGTCGTTTCTGTTTTCGGAAATGATCTAATGTGCTCGTCTTAGCGATGACAAAGAGCCATTGCGCAAACAAGTACTCAGGGCGATATTTGCGACGCGCCTGGTGTACTTTCATGAATACCTTTTGAAAAACTTCGTCGACTTCTTCAGAGCTCGAAAGCTTGCGTCTTAGGTAAGCGTATACCTTGCCAGAATGCTTCTGATACAAGGTCTCAAATGCAGAATAGTCGCCCGCCGCATAGGCCAGCATGAGTTGCTCGTCGCTTACCATCTCTTATATGAACGAGCGTACTTTTTTATTTGTGACCTGTCACAAATAAAAAAAGCTGGGCGTTTGTCTGGTAGAGAGGCTCAGCCTCTTTTTGAAAAGCGCATCACAAAAAGGAGAATCATTATATGATCCGCCAAGCTCTTGCTTTATCTCTGTTATTGTCGGCCTCTGCTCCCGCATTTGCGAACCAGCATTGCCAATGCAGCAAAGCATGCATGACGCAGTGTCAGAAAGGACATCCTCAGGGATGCAAATGCAAATCCTGCGATTGCTCTAAATCCGGCCAATGCAGCGAAGGAAAGTGCAATAGCGACGAACACAAAGAGCAAATCGAGAAGAAGTAACTCAAAAAAAACGGACAGTCCTTCGGGACTGTCCGTTTTCAAATCTTATCTCGCTCTCAATTCACAGGAGGAGGAACCGGAACGAGTCCACCGCCTTCAAACTTGCATTTTCCTTTCACATCGATGACTTCAGCGTTTGCGCCGATCAACTTTGATTCGAAACGATTATTAGGCGTCTCGGCCGCAGGTCCATAGAAGTCTTTCACCCTCAAAGTGGCGATCTTGTCATGCTTGTCCGCATTGATCCAAAGAGTTCCCTTCTGAATCGTCACAGCAGGATACTCATCTTCGAGTTTAAATCCGTTGGAGCACTTGATCTCAATTCGGCTTCCACTGGTCGAACACGCGCGATCCGTGTCCATGATACAGCGCAGAGAGCCACTCACCCAGCAACGAACACCTTCATCCTGATGGCTTCCCGATCCAACTCCCCTTCCCTCGAGCCTGCATTGAAACTGCTGACCAACCCGGCCAGCCGGAAGGGGATGAACTTCCGCGTCCGCGCTCGCGTAACCCGCAAAAGAAAGAAGACCAAAAACCGTCAATAAAGCCAGATTTTTCATTTTATAAATCCTCCTTGTGGACGCGAATAAACGCTCATTTTTATTTTTTGTCCACACAGATCGACCGTTGCACAAGGTCAATATCGAAAGAAATTCATGCCGCTCTTATGCGCGAAATCATCGCGAAGATCTTGAAATCAGCGCTTCGACGATCTTGCCGAGAGGAAGACCGTCGTCCGCGGCTTCTCGAGCCGCGCTTCGCCATAACTCAGGTAGCGCGCTCTCCGCATCCCATTCCCCCGTAGCTTGATTCTCATAAGAGGAAGTCGAGTGCGAACCGATTTCAGGCACCCAGAGAAAGTCAGGGTGTTGATTCATGTACCATTGTCCCCCGATCACGTTTCCTGAGGCATCGAGCTCGAGATCATAAACATAACGAATCGTGTGCAATCGATCATATCGCGCGAAATCGCTTTTTGCATGAGTCGGAGTGGTCTCGGCGACATAAGTCAAATCCATGACGACTCCCACCACTGATTGCGACTTTTCCGAACGGTAGGACTTGAACCGATCATGAGTGAACTCAGTCATCCGAACGCGCGCGGCCTGAAGAGTCTCAGCACGAATCATGCGCTGCGGATTGAAATAGGTATAAGAATATCCGAGCACGGGCTGATTCCAAATTCGATAATCATAGAACGCGTCGATAATGAAGCTTCGATGTGCGATTCCGATCTGATTTGCGACCGCTAAGTGCCAAGCTCCAGGATTGACGTCAAAACATTCTTTTTGAATGATCCGCCCGTTCTCATCGACCTTAGGATTCCTTGCCATGCATCTGCCGCCAACATAACGATTGTTGAACTCGCCTTCTGCCCAAAGAAGATCCGCAAGCGCCTTGAGATCCGAAGGGTAAAGTCGAATCTCATGCGCTCCATCCGCCGACCTTAATCGAATCTCATGGGATGGCCTTGGCATCATCATAGCTGCGGCAGCCCAACCGTGGCAGATTCCCATCCAGGACTCAACCTGCCCGTCACTCTCGTAGTAACGCTGCCCACGACGCCACATTCTCTGAGTGAGCGAGAACGAGTCATTTCCGATGAGGAGCTCATATTTTTCCGACGGCGATAATAGATCGACGTGCGCATCGCTTCCGTAGCGAGCGATGCGCTCCACCGGATAATTCAAAACGTATTGTCGATTACTCCCCCAGTCGTATCCGATCGATGCATCCGGCCAAGCCCCCGGAAAACCCGCATCCGCATAGCGTGCCCCGAGAGATCCCTTATAATGCCCCCAGTAATCGTCCGACCAAGGCTGAATCGTCAAAACAGACTTCATCAAACCGCGCTCTTGCAAACCTTCCAAGGTGCGAACAAAGTCAGTCGCGCCATTATCCGCCAACACCTCAGGACGATTATCTCCCTCGATCTCAGCCTTCGTCCCTATCTGCGATCCGAGGCTCGTTCTATTGTCCCTCCGTCGCATCAGACGCGCTCGGACTCGATCCCGCTCCAGCAATTCATCTGCGCTTTGAAGCGATTGACTAAAAAAACCCGACGGATTCGTCGCTCCCTCATCCACGATGGGCGGCGCTTGATTCACAACAACTGATTGGGGCTTCCCGAAGCGTCTCAAAAACCCC
>CAZCBS010000341.1:0-4481 GCA_964496965.1 uncultured Bacteriovoracaceae bacterium | reverse complement strand
GTTAATTATGCGGGATGGTTGTTTAGAATCGACCATGGTTCCTGTTAAGAAACCTGAATCGGGACAAAGCACGGCGTCAAAAGGGTCTATCCGATACTTATTTTAGTACGGCATCACGGATACTGGCCCCTCAACTTGATTCACACCAAATGACGGTGAGCCAATCCGATCCATTCCCCTTGGACGCGCTTGAGGTGACCTTTGGGATTTGGAGAGTTCAGCATCTGGGAAGGAGGTACCTCGCGGTTCCCGCGACTGTGGGGGGCCTCCTTTCCCTCCTTATATTGGATCAGTACTTGTCAGAGCCCCCTTCGCTACGTATGATCGACTGTCTATGAGACATCGGATCTTGTTGGTGGAAGATGCGGAAGACGCGGTGCTCGTCGTACAGGACGCTTTAGCCCAGCACCACCAGGTCCTGGTTGCAAAGACCGTTGATGAAGCCGCAGACATCCTGGCTGGCAATGAAATTAGCTTAGTTCTCCTCGATCTCACACTTCCTCAAAAGGATGGATATACTCTGCTTGCCAAGCTCCAAGGGGACCCCCGGACCGCAGGCCTTCCGGTGATTTGTTTGACGGGCAGAGCGGAAGTTTCGGATAAGGTCGCCGCGTTTAGCTTGGGGGCCGAGGATTATCTCGTTAAGCCAGTGAACACGATCGAGTTGCGGGCTCGGGTTGACGCAAAGCTTCGCCGTGTGGAAAAGGCGAAGGAGAACAACGATCATCTTGTCGTAGGTCGACTCGAGATCGATCGCACCGCACATATCGTTTATGTAAAGGACGCACAAGGCGAGAGAAAGGCCGTTTCACTGACTCCAACGGAGTTCAAGCTTCTCTGCCACTTAGCAAGGCAACCTGAGCGCGTGTTTACGCGCGAGCAGCTGATGGTCGGAGGTTGGGGCAACGAAGGCGAAGTATTTGATCGAGCCGTCGATGTTCATATCTCTGGGATTCGCCGCAAGCTCGGTGACCTCGGAAACTATCTTCAAGCGGTTCCTGGAGTGGGTTACAAACTTTCGCTTTCAAACGAAAAAGCCACGCGAACGGTTTAGGCATTGTCTTCTACTTTATGGATCAAGGGCTTAGTTGGCGCAGCACTTGTGGCCGGTTTATCGGCCGGAATTTATTCTCGCGAGCGCGCTAGCGCGAAATATTGGGCCGAAGCCAGACTCGAGGCTTTGGCTGAAACGAAATCTAACGAGATTTCCAGCTGGCTTTGGGAGCGTCGTGGCGATGCCAGAGTGGCAAGCCGGTTGCCTGCGGTGGTACGTATCGCTTTGCTCAAAAAGCGAAATCTAGCGATATCTCCAGAAGATCAAAAAGCAGCCGAAGAACAGCTGCGCTCGATTGAAGTTGCCTACGCTTATGACGTGATCGCGATTGTCGATCGCAACGGAAAAGTACTGATTTCAACTCGCCCTGAAAGAAAGTTTCCAGATCTTCATTTTTTGATCGAAAAAGTGTCCCATACGGGTGAACCTGAAGTCTCACGCCCGATCGAGATCGAAAAGCAATTCTACCTCGATCTTATGATCCCTGTGGGACCCGATAGCAAAAGCGTTCAGGCCGGAGCTAGCACGTTTGTCGTGCTCCGGATCGTGCCTCAAAAAATATTGGATAGGATCCTCGAATCAGATTCCATTCGATCAAAATCTCGGACGTTGTCGTTGGTTCGAACCGAAGGCGATCGCGCCTTCTTGATGAACGAGCTGAGAACGACAACACAGGCGTCTCCTACAAAAGAGTTTTCTCTTTCTTCAGGCGCGTGGGGCTTGAGTCGAATCGCGTCTAAGCAAAATGGGATTTTTGAAGGCGCAGATTTGCTGGGAAAAAGCGTCGTCGGCTACGTTTTCAGCGTGAGAGAAATGCCTTGGTATCTCGTCGCACAGATAGATGAGAATGAGGCGCTGGCGGGCGTGACGGGCAAGGCGGCGTTGATTGTCATTGCGATCGCCTTGGCCACCGCACTCGTGGTCTTGATTGTTGGGGCCTGGGCCCAAAGACGAAGCTCTCTGGCGATTCGCTTGAGCGAAGAGCGTCTCAGTATTGCGCAAGGTCTGGCCAAAATGGCGACTTGGGAATGGGACGTTTCGCTTCAAAAATTACAGTGGTCAGGCCATGCCGTGGAAATTTTCGGTCTTTCCTCCTCAACCGAGCTGCCTCAAACTTACGCTGAGTTTTTATCCAAAGTGCATTCAGAAGACGCTTCTGATCTTGGATGGGGAATCGAATCCCTTTTGGCGACTGGAAGCCGCGTGCGGCTTGAGCATCGAATTGTGCGCCCGAACGGTGAGATTGGATACGTTGAGCATCAGTGCGATGTCATCCGCTCATCCGCGGGGGGACGGGAACGTGTCATTGGAACGATACTCGATGTTACCGACCGGAAAAAAGCGGATGAGGCGCTTCGCAAAAGCGAACAAGAGCTCAAGTCCATGTTTCTCGGGATGCAAGACGGATATATTCTGTCTCGTGTTTCGGACAATGCGATTCTCAAGATCAATCCGTTTGCCTTGAAAATGTTCGGCTATACGGAAAGCGAAGTTCTTGGCAAGCCTTCGGACGAGCTGATGTGGGCAGACAAATCCGAGCATGGCAGAGCTAAGAAAGAGCTGTTGAGAGCTGGGCACATCGTGACCGAGAGCACAGCGAAAAGGAAAGACGGCAGCCGTTTCATCGTTGAATCCGTTCGACGCGTCGTGGTCGATAAGGCAGGAAATCCTCAAGCGCTCGAAAGCCTGCTTCGCGATATTACGGAACGTAAGCGCATCGAAGAGCAGCTTCGGCGAACGATGGAAGAAAATCAGCGAGTCATGCAGATGAAGAGCCGGTTTTTCGCGACGGTCGGTCATGAGATCCGCACTCCGATGCATGTGATTACTGGTTTGAGTCATCTTTCCATGCGCGCGGATCATCCAGAGACCCAGCGAGAGTATGCGACAAAGATCAATCTGGCTGCCGGAAACCTTGTCCGGATCGTCGACAAGCTTTTGGATTTTTCCAAGATCGAGTCGGGCAATCTTGAAATCGAAGCCATCGAATTTAATCTTGCCGACGTTTTGAGTTATGTCAGGACGATCCATTCGGAAAACGCGACCGCAAAGGGAATCGCGCTCGACGTCCAGGTTTCGCCGGAAATTCCCCGCAGACTGGTTGGGGATTCTCTCAGGTTAGGACAAGTGTTGATCAACCTTGTTGGAAATGCCATCAAGTTTACGGAACGAGGACGCGTCGAGATCGGCGTGCAACAAGTTCAAGCTGCCGGCGAAGGAAAACTTTCGATTCGCTTCACGGTTGAAGACGAGGGGGTTGGAATCGGTCCTGAGCAGATGAGCCGCCTTTTCAAGCCCTTTAGCCAGGCCGATGGATCAACGACGCGCAAATACGGTGGAACCGGGCTTGGTTTGGTGATCAGCAAAGAGCTCGTCGAAATGATGGGCGGAACGATTTCGGTCGAAAGCGAGCTTGGAAAAGGCAGCCGATTCTCTTTTACTCTTCCGTTTTCGTTCGCGGAAACTCATACGCCTTTCTCTAGCGCTGAGACAAAGCCGATCGCGAATCCGCAAACTGATTTAAGGAACGTGAAAGTCCTGATTGTCGACGATCAAGAGATCAATCTTCTCGTCGCGTCCGAGCTTTTAGCCTCGATGGGCTGCGAGGCCGTATGTGCTTCCGGAGGAAAAAAGGCGCTCGAATTGCTGGAAGATCCTAGGAACAGCTTTGCGCTGGTGTTGATGGATCTTGAGATGCCGGAGATGGACGGGTTTGAGGCGTGCCGGAGAATTCGGGCGAATCCGTCGCTTTCACGTTTGCCTCTGATCGCGATGACCGCACACGCTATTTCGGACGTGGCAGAGCGATGCCAAAACGTCGGCTTGAACGACTACATCACCAAGCCAGTCGAGCCTGGAATCTTGTTTGGAACCGTTTCGAAATGGGCCGAGTCGAGTCGAGTGGCCTCGGCCGCAGGGCCAGCCGAAGCTTTTATGGATAGCGCGGATTTTCGGTCATCCGAAGTCTTGCGGCGACTCAATGGAAACTACGCGCTTTTGCTGACACTCTTGACCCGCTTTAGAGACAAGTATCCGGACGCAATCGGAGAGATTCGTGAGCGCTTATCCAATGGTGATCAAAGCGAAGCTCTTCGTCTGGCGCATTCCCTTCGTGGAGCTGCGGCCAATTTATCGGCTATTCGAGTGAGTGAGGCAGCGGCGGAGCTTGAGTCCCGTTTGCGTGCGGGTGTCGATGTCGCTGACATCGATAGACTTGTGGAAGCATTGGATCGCTCGATGATCGAATTTTTGAAGGCGACGGATCATTTGATAAAGATCGAATCATTGGCTTAGTAAATGCATCGCCCGCGCGCGATGAAGTTGACGTGCCTTTCAAGTGTCATCGTGTCGTTATTGGCGATTCACTCCTTGATTTTCATCGAGGAAGGACACGCTGCAGAGCCTTCTTCAAAACCTACTACCCAAA
>CAZCBS010000340.1:0-4489 GCA_964496965.1 uncultured Bacteriovoracaceae bacterium | reverse complement strand
TTTGAGCAGGTCGGTTCGTTTACGGGTTGATCTTTTGTCAAATGTCTTTACGGGCGAACAGGGTGATGAAATAATTTTTTAATCCATGCAGCAGACCACCCATACTCCAAGCGTTGCAGAAAAAGCCGGAGTCCAAGCCGCCGCAATCGGCTTCTTTCTGATTCCGATCACGACCTTTTCCTTTTTCGCCGAGCAATATTCGGCTCCGAAATGGATTGCCGTGTATTTGCTATCGTTCATTTTGTTTTTTTTGAGCGCAATTCGGAATGAGAAGTGGCAGCTACCGAGAAGCAGAAGTTTTTGGCAGGTATTTTTCGGTTGGGTCGCATTATTTGGTTTTTCGGTTGCCATGAATCGAACGGGCTCATACGAGAATCAGATCCTTGATTGGACGTGTTTGATTGGATTGATGTTTATTGGTTTTGATCTGACACGCCGGAGCGATGAACTTGTTTCCTGGATCGCGCGGTACAATTTTTTTGCGACGCTCTATATTATGGGCTTGGGCGCGACGCAAGCATTGGGCTTTGATCTCCTTCCGAATCTCGGAAAGAACGAATTTCCCGTCTCATTTTTTGGTTTTCAAAACATGACAGCGGAGTTCGTCGGAATCTCACTTCTGATTCAGCTTTATGTTTTTCGCAAGAATCAGCCGTGCAGCAGATTTCTGAAAATGTGGCGAATCTTTCTGATGACCTTGACGGTTATCTATCTGGCCTCGCTTCATTGCCGAACCGTCTATGTCGCCATAGTGCTGGGTTTGATTCCCGGCTTTTATCGCAACGTAACCGCAACTTCTTTGAGGCAGCATCTTCGGAGTGCTGTTGCGTTAGGAGCTGTGTTGATTGGATTCGCTATTTACGAGGGCTCCACCCTTCGATCGATTGCTCACTTGAGCGGAATAGGGGCCTCCCATTCCGGACTTGATCAGGCAAAAGAAGGTAATATTCAAATTCGGAAAATCCGATGGATGAATACTCTACACATGATGGCCGAGCATCCAATCGGGATTGGGCCAGGGCGGTTTTCCCTTGTGTATCCCACCTATCATGCAGTTTATCAGAGAGACCCTGAGTCTACTGAACAGATGGTCGTCAGGTCGCCTCACAATGATTATTTGAGGGTCGCGGCAGAGATTGGATTGCAGGGTGTCGTCTGGTTACTGATGACGTTCGTATGCTTGTTTCGGTGGTGTCGCAGCGAATTTGATTCGCGCATCCATCACTTTTTAATCACCGATCTAAGTTTTGGGGTTCTTCTTTATATTGCTGGCTTAGCCTTGTTCGCGTTCCCTTTTGAGAACGCGTATCCGTTTTATGTAACGGCCGTGTTTCTTGGAATATACCTTGCCGTCGTAATTCCCAGCGCAACAAGTCCTATCGGTTATCTGAAAGCGGGGTTTGTTCTCGCGACGGGAGTCGTTGGCGTCTTGGGTTTCGGTTATACCGCCTCAAGGTATGTCGAGGTTGTTCACGCGGACGACTTGGAGGTCAACGCGATGTCGTGCCGTTGGTTTCCATCAAATGGGTGGACATGTATTCAGGCAGGGCACCTTGCCCTTGAAAGGGGAGATGTTGCTCAAGCAGAGAAGATCGCACGGCATCTTCTCATTGAGGGACCTGACAACTCGTATGCTTCTCATCTCTTGGTTCTTGCTCTTAAAGCGAAAGGTAAGGTCACTGAAGCCTGTGAGCTTGCAGAGCGGCACGCGCGGCTGTTCGGTGCCCGAAGCACGGCGGGAAGTGACGACGTATGCTCTACGAAGAGTTCTCACGGTGGTTAATTCTGCACTAAGGACGGTTCAGCCCTTGAAGTGAGTCCAGCGCTTAATCAATACGGACTCCCGAGTGATTTCGCAGTCATTCGTTGCACGACTATTCCTTTGCTCCCAGACCCAGCCTAGATTTTATCATGCCAACGAAACAGTCCATGCGATCCAAGAAGGGAATGTCTTTTGTTACTCTCAGCCCTTTGTATGGGTCGCCCTTTTTATTGTGGAAATAGTCCGCAAGCAAGACTCGTTTCTCTGCCTTGGAGACTGCCGGTGAGCCAATCAGAAAATTGATTTGGGCTGGCGAATAGTGAGTGAGTGCCAAGGACCTCCGAAGCAGAGCTTCGCGAATTGAAAATGAGAACTTATTTTTCTCGATCAATGCATTGATGTCTCTAGTCGAGCCGCCCGAAAGTCAGTAGAGAGCCTCAAGTCCTTGAGATGTCTCCCGATACAAACCTATTTTATTTTGCAAAGATCCGATATCGAGGACTTCGGCAAATTCTTCCGGACTTGCTGCTTGATTCAAAGCCGAGAGAAATTGAGGTCGGAAGATCTTTTCCTCGAGCGCTCCCGTGATCCCGATGGAAGGGGCCGCTCGGCCTCCGGTAAACGCAAACGAGTTTGCCTCAAGAGTAAACGAAAGCTCGCTCGTATCGAGCTTTAAGTCATCTCGCATGACTTGAATCATAGTGGCCAAATTCGAAAGCGTATCTTCCTCATGGTTCATCATATAGAGACGCGGTTTTGACTTCGGATATGAAGCTAAGACATCTACCTCGTCCGAGAATAATTTTCGATCGGAGTCGGTTCCTAGTCGCGAAATAATCGCTTGGATGCGATGGTATTTGTCTTTGAGATAACTCAAATTCCCCGCCCGAATCTCCTTTTCTAATTCCTGACGGGTTGACCTTGGTCGCGTCGATTTGCCTCGATCGAGCGAAGTGATGAGAGCCTCGGTAAATTTTAAATTCGTACTCGTTTTAGCGGCTTCAACTATTCGACCCCAGTTGATATTGGCAACATCAGTAGTAATGATCGAGTTTTGAAAAGCAAGCTTATGGAGATCTACGTTGAATGGACTCAACAGATGCTTGTAACGTCCCTGGCTCGCCGAGTGCTTTAGAAAGTCTTGAAAACCCACCTCCTCGAATTCAGGAATCGCAAGAAGACTCGTTCCTCTACCTTCGTTGATGACATGAGCGCTGCCATAGATGCCTGCCCAATCCGGATAGGTGTCCCAGATCATCTTCAAGCCAAAACGTCCTCCAGACTTGCCGTGGCACTCGATGCAATTTTTCGGAGCCCGGTCGACGTGCGCTCTGCCCTCAGAAGTGAATTCAATGAGTCTGGCACTGATTTGTTCGGTTTTAGGATCCGCTTCGAGGATTTCCATTTTCATTCCGTTTTTGGATTCAGGATCTCCAGAGAAGGCAATAGCAGTCTTGGAATCTCGACTGAAGAGAAGCACTCTGGGTTTGCGTAAGGAGCCCTCCATAGTGCTACGGCTTGAGTAAACTAATGCGTAGTTCTGACGAAAATCAGGAGCTAACTTGGAAATAACCTCTTCCATCGAAGCCGTCTCGCGACTTTCCAAATAGGTTTCTACGTCACTAAAAGACTTGAGCCATTCTTCCCCGGGCACTGAAATCGAGAGGCAAGCCAAGGCAATGATGGAGAAGAGCCGGAGGGTATTCATCATAACTCTTTTCGGAAGTTGTTAATAAGTACTTAAAAATAGAAAGTTCTGACGATAACTTTCAGGTGTCTACTTCTTGGACAGTTTCGTCCTGCCATCTCAACCCCGGATGCCGTGATTCTTGAAGTTTTACCGGTCGCAGCCCGACGGAACGACCATTGCATCAAGAGTCATCATGATGAAAAATTTGATCTTGATGTCCATGGTTCTTGCTTCTTCTGTTGGATTTGCTCAGGAGACGAAGCACGCGAATCGAAAGCTGTCATCAGACGAGGGTGTTCGCAAAGTGAAGCTTGGATATTACAAGCTGAATCTCTATCCGGATTTGGACGATCTTGAAACTGAATCGTTCGCGGAAAAGTTCTGCGCAGAGTACTCGATGCGCTGCAATTTCTGAGTCTGGCAAATGATGTCGTCGATCAGGATCACAAAAAGAAAGCTGTCTCTTGTCGCTATCCTCCTGATCGCGCTGGGTGGGGAAGCGAGGGCAACCGAAACCTACGAGTGTATTGCGCACGCTCTGAGTCGGCTTCAAACGCTCACGCGGGATCCGAATCGCAAATTCATGACTCCGGCTAAAATTGGAAATGTTCAGGTGCCCGCGACTTATATTCGGGAGCAGCAAAAGATATTGGCTCGCGCGGTTCTCGACTTTTACAAACAAAATGGACAAACTCTTCATCCAGGTTCCAAGATCCTAGAGATTGGTTACGGGAGTCCAGCGCTTTTAGAAATGTTTTATTCCATGAGCTCAGGTTCAAAACACCTGAAAGGCTTGGATGTCACGCCGGTCCCGAGCGACTGGAGCCGTAGCAATCCCGCGATCGAGTTGATTCAGGGTGTTGTTCCAGGAGGGACTACTCATGTTGATCGAATAGCCGCGGAGCGCGTGGCTTCAGGCGGGCCTTACCAACTGATCTACGGAGTCGATGGCTTTAAAGGCGCGAATGAATTCAAATATGGAGAAGACTTTCGGCCCCACGTGACTTACGACGAAAACTTTAAATTGGTAAAGACAA
>CAZCBS010000339.1:0-4493 GCA_964496965.1 uncultured Bacteriovoracaceae bacterium | reverse complement strand
CCCAGGATTATTATGTTTGGCGAAACTGCTCAATCGATTCTCACTTTCAACGGAGCTCCAAATCAACGCGGATATAATACGATTGAGATGATCGACTTTGTCAATGAGACGCAGTCATTCGAATTCAGGCAAATCGAATTCTCGCCAGGCAGACGTCCTCACTTTTCGGAAGCAAATCCTCAGCAATGCGTGAATTGCCATCGCGGCCAGCCCGGAAATTTGAGGTATAACTGGGATCCGTATGAAACATGGAACGGCGCTTTTGGAGAAAATGACGATCTTGTAACTGGCGATGAAGCAAAACAGCTTAAGAGCTTTCTTGAGAAACGTGGCAACTCCGATCGATACAAACACTTGATTATCGAGCCTTACTCAGACACTGCTCCCTATACCGCGCAACTCAATAAAACCGGGCACATAAAGGAGAGGCCGAACTCCCGCATGACCGTCCTCATGACACGATGGAACGCAAAAAACGTCGTTCGCTTAATGAAAAAGAATCCTGATTATCGTCTTTACCGTGATCTGATTTTGGTCACTAACGATGCCGGAAAATATAATGACAAAATTAACCGAGAAATCCTCTCAATGCCCGGACTAGAAACGATCATTGCTCCCGATCAAATGAAAGAACTTCACAGGTTCCGTGTGGGTGAGACAGGAATACACATGTTGCACGCGGTAATTGATCAATTCGGATACTCACCTCGCGACTGGTCACTTTCTTTTACGACACCAGACCAGCCCATTCATCCGGGGGAATGGGTCGATTTTAAAAATTTTAATAATGGCTTCGAAAGTCTCACTCAGTTGGTCAAAAACGAGCTATGGGGAGAATGGTTTCGAGAAAATCCTGATTATCAGCATCTTCGCATCATTGAACCGATGTTTTCGGCAGAAGAACGCGAAAAATATGTAAAAGACTTTCCGGCTTTTTCGGTCTTTGAAGCGTTCGATGGTAAGGTCTCCGGCGTAACGAGAGATAATTCATTGATTCGACAGCAGCTTCTAGGCGAGATTGAAAAACTACTTGCCGCACGAAATCAAGCTAACAGCACTAAAGTCCTTCTCTGTATCTTGAATCACCTCTCAAAGACCGTAGAATAGCGATCATTCGCTGACATTCAAAGCCACCCACGCGCCTACCGAGACACTAAGGGATACGGGGCGTCCTCACGAGCCGGAACCCGAAGGCCGAGTCGAAACCGCCGGGGGGGAGCCTGAAGCGCTGGGCGGACCGCAGGCGCAGGTGAGCGGTGGCCCAGCCGCCGCCCCGGATCACCCGGTCGAGGCCGCGTGGAGGACCCGTGGGATCTTTGACGTCAGTGCCCCCTTGAGGCGCCTCTTCATACCAGTCCTGTACCCATTCCCAGACATTTCCGTGAACATCATAGAGTCCTGCCGGATTAGGCTTGAGGCTCGCCACATCGTGGGTCTGATTTCCTGAATTGCCCGAATGCCATCCGTATTCCGAGAGATCAGAGGAATTGTCACCAAATGAATACGCCGTGCTGGTCTCGGCCCGCGCGGCCACTTCCCACTCAGCTTCCGTGGGCAGGCGATAGGTGGAGTGGTCATCGAGTTTGTTCAGTTTCTCGATAAACTTCTGAACATCCTCCCACGACACCTTCTCCACAGGTCGATTCGGGTTCATCGGGATTCCGCCCACAACCTCTCCACCCTGCTTGAAGTTCGATGGATTCTCTCCCATCACGAGAGTCCACTGGGCTTGGGTGACGGGAGTCGCCTGCATTTCAAAGGGGTGGGTTAAAAGCACTTCGCGAATCGGCTCGTTTTTAGATCGCCCTGCCTCGGCGGCGGGGCTCCCGAGCGTGACCTTCTTACCACCCGGAGGCATCCGGAACGCGTGAAACTGAAAGCTTTCCGCTCGAGTCGCTCGTAAAAGAGCAAGCCTTGCCGCATCATTCTTTGCAAACTTCTCAAAGACCGGAAGACTTGAGTTCTTCTCAAGATCGGATCTTAACCAAGCCTGCGCGGCATGGCGATCGATCGGCTGATTAGGCCTTTCCTCTACAAGCTTTCGAAGCATTTGGATTCGATCAAAGGGATGCTCTTTTTCGGCGTAATCCAGCGCACGCAGGCCGAACTTTCTCATCTCCGGATGAGATGAAGATAAACTGTTTTCAATTGCTTGCTCGCCGATATCAGGCTTAAGCTCTTTTAAAAGCGTTGGGATAGCCTCATGACTCATCCACTCTTCCACCTCGGTTCCGTGAGAGAGACGATTCAGTCCATCGAAGGTCGGCGCTGGATCGGCTCGATGTATTTTGGTCCTGAGTGAATCAGTGAGAATTTCGATTTCTTTTGCGCTCATCCCGAGTCGCGCGCCCTCAAGTTTGATCCATTCGTAAAAAACTAGCCCGTGATTGGGGGCTTTCGCCTTCATCTGCTCCATAAAAAGAATGCGGATTTTTTTAAGCTCCGCAGGATCGGCAAGACCTGAAGCCATCGAGTGCTCAAGCTTTCGCTTGAGCTTCCAGAGTAAGGCTTTGTCGGCTTCTGAAATTTCTTTTCCTTCGGCCAGGAACTCAAAGTACTGAGACGGCGACATCTCAAGGCTCTCAGGGATCACTCGAATCGCGTTTTTATTTTGCCAGATGATAAACTCGCCAGAGCGAGTAAAGTCTTTTCCTTCGCGAGCATTAGGATCGACTTTAAAACGAATAGTAATCCCTGTGCCGCGCGCTCCTTTTATCCCGGTTTTTGTGTAAAACCCATTTCCATAAACCGCTGTTTCTCCAGCTGCGCCTTGCCGAGAAATCAACACGTTGGGTTCCCCCGTATGCGCACGAGTGATGCTCTCATAAGCCAGGAAGTTGTTCGTTTCATGCGCAACGACGTCAAGTCCCAGTTCTTTCGCGGTTGTTCCTGAACCCTCTCCCACGGGCTTGGCTTTGAGAGGCTCCTTGCTCATCCACCAGGAAAGTGAATCTTGATCGTTAGGATTATTTTTAATCGCGAGAAGCTTTTGCTTAAGACCGAGTTGATTGAGCGTCTCAGACGCGTATTCGATGTCAACCGCATGCTGATAGAGCTTTTTCCCGTTCTTCTCAAGCCAACGTTGGGCGTCCGCACTTCTCAGATCGCGATAAGGGCTGAACTGATCGATCTCTTTTTTCATCACGGCCAGATCTTCAGGCCGGAGTTTGAGATCGTATTGAAAAGCTTTGGTCAGCGCACGAACGACTGAGAAAATGGGAGGATTTTTTCCCTCTTTGGCTCGTGCTGTTTGTTCGTGCGTGGGCGAGAAATAATAAGTCAACTTGTCTTCGTGCACGTCTTTTAAAAACTGGGAGTCGTTGGCGTTCTTCCAATCTCGGATATCGCGGACTACGGACTCATGCTGAGGCGGATTCGTTAGTTCGATCATCCCTGTCGAATTTGAATCCGTATGCTGATTCATAAACCCGAAATCATCTAGAATCGCGCCTTTGTCATGAGAGGCTTCTCTTAAACTTCTCACTTCCCATGGCGTGGCTTTGGATCCCACGAAATACGGAAATTGGGTTTTCAAAACCTGTTGAAACTCTTGCGCTTGGCTTGCGCTGCCATCAACGACGATATCGAGATCTTGAGTCGATCGATAAATGTTTGTGTAGTCGTAATCAAATCGCGCTTTTTGAAAGCGGAGATCTCCGGCTTCCCTGAGTAAATCCCACTTAACATAGTGCCCGTAACCCGCCGCAGTTCCGCCAAAGAGCCAAACTCTGAGTCCGCGCTTTTCCGCTTCATTTCGGATGAATTCAAATTCCGGAACTCGTGCGCGACGTGCGGCGATTTCCGATGCGAGCTTTTCACGGTCAAATCTGACCTCGGCTTTTCCAAGGTGTGTCGCAAGCTCAGATCGAACGCAATCGCCAAGCGATGCCGCTTGCGCGACTTGGACAGAGGTAAGCTCAATGCAGAGGGAAATCCCTAAAACAGAAAGCCAGCGCAGGCGTGTTTTTACAGGGAGACCCATGTAAAGCTTATCGGCGGTAATCTTTTAAGAATTTATCTTTAAGCGCGCATTTTTAGCTCGGTCCGTCACGATTCTGACAGGCAAGAGCCAACCTAGCGCCGCAAACCGAGTTCTTTGATTTTTAGCTGCAAGCCCTTACGCGAAAGCCCGAGTTTTTCAGCGGCACGAGTCACATTACCATTCGTCTCATCGAGCGCCTTCTCGATCAAATCCCGCTCAACAGTCTGAGTCTGCCGCTTTACCAACTCTTTAAAGCTCATCGCCCCTGATGCCTCAGGCGATGCGCCGCCTATCGGAATCGCGGTCACCCCCGCCAAGGCAGCGATCTCTTCAGGAAGATCCTGAGACGAAAGCGTCTCGCTCTCCGACATCAGCACCATGCGCTCCAGCACGTTCTCTAGCTGACGAATATTTCCTGGCCAAGAATAAGCACGAAGCGCGGCCATCGCCTCGGGCGTGACCGAAGTAATGCCTTTCTTCAGGCGCTCATTAAACTGCCTGAGAAAATATC
>CAZCBS010000338.1:0-4498 GCA_964496965.1 uncultured Bacteriovoracaceae bacterium | reverse complement strand
GAGGAGCGGGGCGCGCTGCCCGGCTTCGTCGCGTTCGCGTCGGACGCCGCGAACGACATCCGCGCGCGCGCGGTGGCGGCGCTCGGCGCGCTCGACCTGTCGCGCGACGGCGTGCTCACCCAGACCATCGCCAAGTTGACCGAGCTGATCACGGTAACGCCCGATCGCGATCTCGCGCTGGTCGTCGAGCCCGACATCCCGGTCGATCCGATCGTGGTCGAGTCTGAGCCAAGTGTCTGGGTAATCGTGCTAAAAGAAGTGAGAGCGGTTGAGAACTTGCCGCCGGCGCCCAGGTTCGTCATGGCATCCATGCTGAGGTAAATCGCGTCGTAAAGTTGACGAGTCGTCGCTTGCGTGTTGGTGGGTTCGCTCGAGGCGCTGATGCTTGAGGTGTTTCTGATGAGTGTCGCTCCAGATGGCGCATCGCAAGCGGCGTTCGCTAAACAGGTGGCCGCGCTTTTACAGCTTGCCGAGGTAATATAAGTGTAGGGCACTTGCGAGGTTCCTTCGGATCCTTCCGCTAAGAGCTCCGCGGCAAGCGCCAAAGACGAAACAAAGATGACAAAGTTTTTAAGGTCCGTATTTTTGATCGATCCATTGGCCGCATCGGAGTAGACCTTCCAGATCGCCTCACGTTTTGTGACGCCCGCGCTGGATGCCAAGCGATTCGCGAAGATCGTGAGAGCTTGACCCGTTCCTTTATCGGCCATATTTCCGACAAATTCCATGATCGCGCCCATGGAAGCGCCTTGCTCATCGAGAGTGATAAAGCTTTTCTCGGCCGCGGCCGTGTCGCCATACGAGCTCGAGAGCTTCGAATAGTTTTCGCGCGCGCAATCAAAGTCGCCACGATCGAAGCAAGCGCGAGCCGCAGACAGGTACTGCGGATCCGAGCCGGGATTGTCGAGCGGATCAAAAACATTGCAGCTGCTGATGCCGAGAAGGGCAATCGACAGCGTCGAGAAAGAAACGGACATCCGTTTAAAGAAAGAGGGAGTGCTGCGCATATCTAAAAAGCGTAAGGTGCGCACGCTGCTTTGTAAATCGATAGATTGCGAGAACTTTGTTTAGTGTTAGCTCGCGGAATGAGCTGTGGCGGTTTTTTCGAGAATAGCGAATCGAGCGAAAGAAATTTGACGGTTAGATGGTAAGTTTTGGAGTGAATTGTCTTGAAGCGGACAAGGTTTCGCGTGATCGGCCGTACTTATTTCAGGCCACGCCTATCATTCATGCAAAAGTCGCAGCTATTGCACAGCACGGGATCCCGAATGGTTATCATGATCAGTAAAAAATACCTTTGCCCCTACCGTAAATAGTGATAAATAAATTTTGAAATGAAGTCACGGCAGTTCTCTTTTTTAAAAGAAATGAAAGTATCAACCCGCCTGAATCACGGAGGCGAACTTGGGAAAGGCAAACGAAAGACCCGTAGGCCTTTTGATCCAAAAAGACCTCTCCATGTGGTGATGCGATCGACTCGCGCGCGAGGCGAGTGGTCCATGCTTCACCCCAAGCACACCCGCAAGGTCGATCGCGTGGTTCGCGACGCTGCCGAACGACAAGGAATCCAGCTTTTTCAGTTCGCCAATGTAGGAAATCATTTGCACCTATTGGTACGCGCAAGAAGAGTCGAAGCTTTGAGAGCTTTTATGAGAGAGGTTTCGGGCGGAATCGCGTTTTTGATTACGGGAACTCGGAAGACGCAGCCCCTTCAAGGAAAGTTTTGGGACAATCTGCCTTATTCGCGTGTAGTGAGTTGGGGCAAGGATTTAAAAACCGTAACGGCCTATTTGATCGGCAATCTTTTTGAGGCGGCCGGGGCTTGGAATCGAAAAAAAGACCCGCATTTGAAAGTCGTCGTGCTTTCGATGCGCGAAGCGGGGGTAGGGCCGCCTTTTTTTAACTAGAAGGGCCATTGTCCGTTATTTCAGTTTCGGAAAAATCGCCAAAACCTGCGCATGCAGCTCTTCAATTGATCCATGATTTTCAATCACGAAAGTCGCGCAAGAACGACGCTTTTCATCACTGATCTGTGAGCGAAGAATCTTCCGCGCAAGCTCTTCCTCGCTTTGATCTCGAGCCATGAGCCGCGCCAATCTCAGTTCTTCGCTGGCAGCTACGACAATCAATCCTGCAAAATCCCGATAACGGCCCGTTTCAACCAATAAAGCGGCTTCATAAATCACAGGCACGATGCCCACTCGGCCCTCAACCGCCTGCGAGATCCTCCGCGCACTCTCCTCGCGAATCAAAGGATGCAAAATCGCCTCAAGATCCGCTCGCGCTACGGGGTCCGAAAAAACGATCTCGCGCAATCGCGCGGAATCCGCCGTTCCAAATCGGGCCAAGATCGCATCATGCGCGGCACCGTCCGGCGCGCGAAGCTCGCGCGCGACTTGATCGGCATCGATGACAGGTACGCCAAGCTCAGAAAAAATCCGCGCAACCGTGGACTTGCCCGACGCAATCCCTCCGGTCAATCCCCAGATCTTTGCAACGGGTGGGGCAACTGGAGTGCTACTTCGAGCCTTTTTCGATTCGCTTGGCTTCATCCCAGTATCGATCCATTTCTGCGAGGTTGGACTGCTCGGGAGTTTTTCCTGCTTCCTTCAAGCGACGCTCGACATGCTTGAAGCGGCTCTCAAAGCGAACCAACGTCGAGCGCAAGGCGTCTTCCGGATTGATTTTCATCAGCCAGGACACGTTCGCTAAAGTGAAAAATAAATCGCCGATCTCTCCCGAGAGCTTTTCCCTCAAAGCATCGGCTTCAGGCGATTTCGGCCCCGCCTTTTCCAAGGCAAGAACTTCGGCTTTCATCTCAGCAAGCTCTTCGTCGACTTTCGCCAGAGGACCTTGCATATCTTCCCACTGAAAACCGACCTTCGTCACTTTTTCCAAAACGCGAGCCGCGCGCTGCAAAGAGGGAAGTCCTTTCGGCACGCCATCCAAAATGCTGGCTTCTGGATTCGCGGCTTTTTCTTTCGCCTTTTGTTTTTCCCAAGTCTTAAAAGCGCTTTCCTCGGAATCCGCTTTCGCTTCGCCAAAAACATGAGGATGTCGACGGATGAGCTTATCGTCCAAAGAGGCCGCGACATCGTAAATATCAAACGCGCCTTCTTCGTGAGTCATCTCCGAATGCAAAAGAACCTGCATCAAAAGATCTCCGAGCTCTTCTTGAAACGCGAGACGAACCTTGTCTTTCTTGAGATCCTCTTTCGTGTGAATCTGATCCAGCACATCGAGGACTTCGTAAGCCTCTTCGATCAGATATTGCCTGAGCGATTGATGCGTCTGCGCCCGATCCCACGGGCAGCCTCCTGGGGCACGCAACCGATGCACGGTTTCAATCAAATGAGCCAAGGCCAGGGACTTTTCGGACGGAGTTTTTGAGGACATGACCTAGGCATATCATGTATAGGGGAATCGTGAAAACCATTGCCGAGTGGTCCAAGCTCGCCGAGCGCGACCTAAAAAAGATGATTGCCATAGCGATTACTGTTCCCGCGATTCGAAAACGGGGCCCCAAGCCGGCCTCCCGGTGGACGGCGTCCGTCTCCCTCATCGGCGCACCCGCCATGACGCAGCTCAATTCAATGTATCGCGGAAAAAATCGTCCTACCGATGTCTTGAGCTTTACCTCGCCGGAGGTTTTTCAAAAGCAGGGACATTTGGGCGAACTGGTCATCTGCCTTCCCGTCCTGAAGCGTCAGGCGCGTGAGCTGAAACACCCGCCTGAGCTTGAGCTGAAAGTTCTGTTGGTTCACGGACTTTTACATCTTTTGGGAATGGATCACGAGCTCGGCCCAAAACAAGCTGCCGAACAGGCCCGGCTGGAACAGAAAATTCTCGAAAAGCTCTTAACAGGCCGCTCCAGAATGGCGATTCAGCAGGTTCAAGGCTTGATCCAAAGAGCCGAGTAGGGTACCTAAGTATTTAAGATGAGTACTCAGACTACCGCTCCTAAGATTTTGAATCCGCACGAAATTCGCGTGCAACTCGAGGAAATGAAAAAGAAGCTCGATTTCCTCCGGGGGTCGCTTTGACCTGACGGCCAAAACCCGTCGAATCCTTGAGCTGTCCGATCTCTCCAATCAACCCGAGTTTTGGCAAGACAACCGAAAAGCCCGAGTGCTGACGACTGAAAAGTCGCGCCTCGAGGCTGAGGTTAATCTCTTCAACGATCTTGAGCGAAGCTATAACGACGCGACGACGCTTTTTGAGCTCGCCCAAGAAGAAAAAGACGATTCCGCGCTCAGTGAAGTTTCTACATTGGTAGATGAACTCTTCGTAAAGTTCGAAAAAGCCGAATTCCAGAAAATGCTTTCCGAAGAAGCCGATCCGAAGAACGCGATCGTTACGATCAATGCGGGCGCGGGCGGAACCGAGTCTCAAGACTGGGCTCAGAAGCCTTTGCGAATGTATCAACGCTGGGCGGAGGACAAAAGTTTCAAAAGCGCGCCGAATGACGCCCCTCCGTGGGGAAAAACGGGGAACAAAA
>CAZCBS010000337.1:0-4513 GCA_964496965.1 uncultured Bacteriovoracaceae bacterium | reverse complement strand
CCATCGCCGCGACACCGTTCCGTCCTAAGTTACGAACAGAAACAAGCATCGCTTGGCGGCATGCGGGAATGTCAAAGGCGCTCTTTCCAACCATCACTTTCCGAAGTTTTTCATCAATCAGCTCAGCTGAAGCCTTCGACGCATAGGTCATGCCGAGGCCAGTGCAACCCTCTGCACTGACCTCGACAATGACTACAACCGTCTTGTCCCACTGAAGCGTTCCATCGGATTCCGGACGCTCCGTCGGAATCGCCAAAGATCGAACCTGAACGCTTCGTATGGGTGAGAGGACTTGCCGTTTCACTCAAATCATTTCCCTGATTTTATCTTCAGCTACCGTAGAAATAATCGGGCCCCTTTCAGGCTCTCCGCGAGCAAGCGCTTGAGCGAATTTCACGGCCTGACCGGGCTTGATTTTCCCAGGCATCGGAGGCTCGTTCGGATCGACGAAACAGTCGACGACGACAGGTCCTGGAGTATTCAGCGCCTGCTGGACGATCTCACCGCACTCCTTCGGATCTCGGATCGTTAATCCCACAGCCCCACAAGCTCGTGCCACGTTCGCGTAGTCGATCGTTTCCATATCGCAGGCATATTGTGGGTTGCCAAGCATGACGATTTGCTCCCATTTGATTTGCCCCAGCGTGTCGTTATGGAGAACGAAAACCTTGATCGGGAGGCGGAATTTCACTGCCGTTGACATCTCCGCCATGAGCATGGAAAACGCTCCATCGCCTACGAATGCGATCACAGGACGATCGGGATACGCCACTTGCGCGCCGATCGCGTAAGGAAGTCCACACGCCATGGTCGCCAAAGTCCCCGAGATCGAATGCATCTGACCTCGGCGAGCTGGAATTTGCCTAGCCCACCACGTCGCGGCCGTGCCAGAGTCACAGGCAACGATCGCTTCCTCGGAAAGCCTTTTACCGATTTCCCACGCCACGACCTGCGGCTTCATGGGCATATCCATCCGGCTGCCGCGCTCTTTCATCAATTCCCACCACTCCTTCATTCGAGACTGAGCCAGAGATAAAAAATCGCGATGGTCATTTCGATGCAGACGGGGCAGCAGCGCTTGAATCGTTTTCTTGCTATCGCCGACCAAGCCGGCTTCAACCGGATATCGCAATGCGATTCGCTCAGGGTCGGTGTCGATTTGAACGGCACGCGCTTGACCTGGCTTGGGCATGAACTCAAGATAGGGGAAGCTTGTGCCTACCATCAAAAGCGTATCGCATTCTTCTAAAGCGGTCTGAGACGCCGGAGTGCCTAAGAGGCCGATGCCACCCGTCGTATAGATGCTGTCGTCAGGAACTGCCGCTTTTCCCAACAACGGCTTGATAATCGGCGCGCCCAGAGTCTCGGCAAGCTGAATCAGCTCGTCTGTCGCGTCAAGCGCTCCCCGGCCCGCCATGATTGCGATTTTTCTGCCTTGATTTAAAATATCTGCGGCTCGCGCAAGATCCTCGGCCGAGGGCAGAAGCGCGGATCGAGCATAGACATACGAAACATGATGCGGCTGATTTCGCTCGGATCGATTGCCTTCCTGAACTTCCATGGATTGGACATCCACCGGAATCGTGATGTGCGCGACGCCATTTCGCGCGATCGCGGTCCTACACGCAAGCTCGGTGACATTCTCGACGTGCGCAGGTCCCATGATGCGCTGATTGTATACAGCGACATCCATAAAGAGTTTATCCAGCTCCACATCCTGTTGCGTATGCGTTCCAATCAGATCGTGAAACTGCATTCCGGTGATGGCCAGAACTGGCGCTTGATCCAATTTTGCGTCATAAAGCCCGTTTAAAAGATGAATTCCACCAGGCCCTGAAGTGGCTAAACAAACTCCGAGCCTGCCAGTGAACTTAGCATACCCGCATGCCGCGAAAGCCGCCGCTTCCTCATGGCGGACATGGATGAAACGAATCCGATCCTGACGCGTTCGTAAGGCTTCGATCACTCCGTTGATTCCATCGCCGGGGAGACCAAAGACTGTATCGACTCCCCATCTCAAAAGAGTCTCGACGAGAACATCACCCGATGTCTTATTCTTTTCTTGCGCCATTTTCGCTCCTTACGCGGCTCTTCGCTCTTGTCGTTTTCGCAACCGAGCTGCCGCAATCCAGCCCAACGCTCCAATGCCTAACAGACCCCATCCCAGTCTCTTGCTTTCTTGCGGATGAGTCCGCATCCAAATCCGTGCATCATAGACTTTTCGAGCCATTCCTTGGTCAGGCTCTCCTCTTGCTTCTCTCGCTTCTGAGAGGGCCTGATTGAACTTGGATGTCACGTCAAAGAGAGGTTGTTCTTGAGTCATTTTCTTTCTCCCTAAAATTCGATCAGTCTCCTGCGTTGTTGATTCTTTCTGCTTCAACGCCATCGCAAGCGCTTCGGCGATATGAATCGCTTTTCTCGAAGTCGCTTGCTCGATTTGCGTCCGGCAGCTAAACCCATCGGTCACGATCAAAGTGTCACTGGAAGCCTTTCTCACAGCAGGCAGGAGAACCCTTTCGCCTACCTTCATCGAGACTTCGTAGCGATCCTTTTCCTTTTCAAAGCCGAAGCTTCCTGCCATTCCACAGCACCCCGAATCCAAAACCTCATGATCAAGGCCCATCTTGGACAAGAGCGAGCTTTCATTTTTAAAGTTCAGAACAGATTGATGATGACAGTGTCCTTGGACAATTGCCTTATGGCTCAGCTGAGGAACAGCGAACTGCGGAACCTTCTGCTCTAAAAACTCACTTAAGATAAAACATTGCCGCTTCAGGCGCATGGCGTCCTGATCATTCGGAAAAAGCTGTTGCAACTCGACTCGAAATACGGAGACACAGCTTGGCTCAAGGCCAACGACCGGAGTCCCCGCTTCGATCTCGCCTTTGAGTTCGCGCAAGACGCGACGCAAATACATTTTGGCGAGGCCGAGCATCCCGTAGTCGTAAAGCGGCCTTCCACAGCATAGATGCGATTGAGGCACGATCACCTGAAATCCGGCAGTCTCCAGCACTTCCACCGCCGCAATCGCCGTTTTCGGATGAAAATGATTATTGAAAGTATCTGGCCAAAGAATGACCTTGGGACTGTCGGGATTTTTACTTCCCCTCTTTTGATACCACTCCTTGAAAGTGAATGGAGCGAACTTCGGGATTTTTCGCTGAGGGGCCATGCCAGCCAAGGCTTTCGCAATGGCGCTCAAACCCGGCGTCTGGGTAATGAAATTGACGATAGCCGGCATCCTCGAAGCTATCCGCGCCCAAACATCGATCAAGCCAAACGCGTAGGCCGACCTCGGTCTTAGCCGTCCCCGAAAATAGTGCGAAAGGAACTCGGCTTTATATGTCGCCATATCGACGTTCACCGGACATTCGCCCTTGCAGCCTTTGCATGAGAGGCAAAGATCCAGGGCGTCTTTCACCGCTTCGCTCTTCCAGCCATCCTTAAGAGTTTGACCGGTAAACATCTCATGAAGAAGATGCGCGCGCCCCCGCGTCGAGTGTTTTTCCTCGCGAGTGGCCATGAAGCTTGGGCACATCGTTCCGCCTTGCATTCGTCGGCACTTTCCCACTCCGACGCAGCGAAGAGTCGCGTAAGGCATGCTGCCATGATCATCCGGGAACTTGAATTGAGTCGTGGGCTGCGCTGGACTATACTTCGCGCCCAGTCTGAGATTCTCATCGATCCGATAAGCGCCGACGATCTTACCTGGGTTCATTTTCCACTCTGGATCCCAGATTGATTTATATTCTCGAAATGCCTCCATGAGCTCACGGCCGAACATTTTTGGAAGAAGCTCGGCTCTGCTTTGTCCATCGCCATGCTCGCCCGAGAGCGATCCCCCGTAACTCAGAACAAGATCCGCCGCCTCATTCATGAATTTTCGATACTTTTGAATTCCTTCAGCAGTCAAAAGATCGAAATCGATTCGAACATGAATACAGCCCTGGCCAAAATGTCCATAAAGCGCACAAGCGTAACCGAACTTGTTGAAGAGCGCGCGAAGATCTCTCAGGTAGTCTCCTACTTTTTCAGGAGGGACGGCCGAATCCTCCCATCCTTCCCAAGCGTCTTTTCGGCCAGGAACACGCCAGGTTGCACCAAGGAAGCCTGCGCCTTTCGAGACGAGTTCGCGGAGTTCAAAAAAAAAGGGGCTATCGTTCTTGGAGTCAGCACTGATTCCCCAAAGTCCCATGCCAAATTCGTGGAGAAACAGAAGCTGCCTTTCACGCTGCTTTCGGACGAGGACAAAAAAATTGTGAAAGCCTACGGAGTTTGGGGACCGAAAAGTTTTATGGGGATGAACTTCACTTTCACACATCGGGTCACGTTTCTCATCGGCCCCGACGGCAAAATCAAAAGAATCTGGCCCAAAGTGAAGCCAGCCGAACACCCGGCCGAAGTTTTGGCTGCGCTGTAAAATGGAATTACGGCAACCCGACCGCCTTCGCTTACTTGGGCATTTGCAGATTCCACTTCCCCGCCGCCTGTTGACCATCTTTAAACCCACGGC
>CAZCBS010000336.1:0-4523 GCA_964496965.1 uncultured Bacteriovoracaceae bacterium | reverse complement strand
GTTCGGTTTTTCGACGTGCGCTTCGATCGAAAGAGGATTCGCCTTCGCGTTTTTGCAAAGCTCGAAAAGAAGAAGCAGCGCTTCGATATAGGCCTGTTTGTTTACGTGCGAAGGCTTAAGAGTACCTAAAACTTGTTGAACAATCGCTTTCAGGAGGGGAACCGGGGACGAAATCAAAAGCCCGCCCAGCGCCGCTCCGCCGATGATCAGCAATTCGATAGGTTGGATCAGAACGCCTAATTGGCCGCCTTCCGCGAGGTAGCCGCCAAACACGCAACCGATGACTACAAATGCACCGACTAGAACCAGCATGAGGTCTTCTCCCTATAAACTCTCTCCCTAATCTTTCGTAATTTAGGGGGGAAAACTTGAGTATCTTTAGGGAATCATCGGGAAGGACTCAGACGCGGCTAGGGATGGGGTATGTGGATTGCACATAACTTGTTGAATGTTCAGCTTTATTCAAAAATACTGGTCTCGCGGAAAACCAGTCCCAGATCCCGACCCGACATGGTCTCCGGCCGATCGCAGGATTTTTCGGCCCAGCGAGGAGGATTTCGAAGCGCAGCGGCTGCGGAGCGAATCCCCCGATCACTATGTCAGCGATAGTTTTACGGATCCCAGCTGCCGAGGCGGCCCGCTGGGTACCGAAAATGAGATGCCTGATGGCGGCGATTCAACCCGTGGAATGTCTAAAGGGCCGGCCAGTAAATCGCCGCTGCCGATTCGCGGAATCTGCGAGCCGCTTTGTCCGTTTTGTCCGTTTTGTGAAGATGAGCTGCATGAGCAGCCTTCTCAGGAGGCGGGCTAAAGATTATTGATAGAATGATGATTGAATGAAGGGTTAGTTTTTTGACGCATCGATTCGTTCGGCGCCGGAAGTGGGTGTGGCGAGTTTATCAGGGCTGAGGAGCTTTGAGTGCATAAGTTAGATCATGCTTCAGAAGGAGGAAGCGGATTCCATTTCTTCATGAGTGGAAAAAACTTTTTGCTTCCAACGATCGAGATAAAAAGCATTGCGTAGAAACTCGTGCTTCCCAAGACAGTGCGGACAAAGAGGCCTTGCTCCAAACTCATTTGAAAAACGATCCTATCACTCGTAATAGTTTTTATTTCTCCGTTCTTTTCGCGAAACTCTTGCAACACAGTTTTTTCAGAAAACAGCGATGCGCCGAAAAATAATCTGGTGATGATATTGGTAACGCAGGCCACATACTTAATCATGAAAGTTACTTCGAAAAAAAAACTAAAAAAACTAAAAAAACGCGATGAATTTATACTTTTGTGTTGACTGAGATTTTTTGAAATTACATCCGATTTCTACGATGTTTTATATACGGGTGAGCATAGCTGTTCTCTTACGCTCTGTGAGGCTTGGGAGCGAAAAGTGGCGTTTTTCTCGTTTTTATAAATACCGCTTATTCTAGACCATTTTTGCGTTTTATAGAGACACGAAATTTCCGTGTTATGCAATCGCCATGAATTTGAAAAATCTATCAAACGAAGCCCTTCTCTCCCAAATCAAGCACTACGTGCAGAGCGAAAGAGAGATGACCTTACAAGTCCTTCATCATCTCAAAGAAGTCGAATATCGCAGGCTCTTTGCGTCTCTCGGTCATTCCAGTCTTTTTGAATATGTCACGCGCGAGCTTGGCTACTGTCCCGCGTCTGCTTGTAGACGCATTGATGCAATGAGACTTATCAAAGAAATGCCCGAGCTTGAAGAAAAGATCCAAGAAGGCTTGCTCACTCTCAGTACGGTTGCTAGAGCACAGAGCTTTTTCAAAAAAGAGCAGAGTGCTGATCCAGATAAACCTGCCTCTCAGATCAATAAACAAGAAGTGATGGCTAAGCTCGAAAACAAAAGCACTCGCGAAGTCGAAAAAGAGTTATTGAGTCTCTCATCAACTCCAGAAGCGCATTTCCATGAACGAGTGAGACCTGTCACGCCTCAATTGTCCGAGGTGAAATTTTATGCGACCGATGAGTTGCTTCAAGATCTTGAAAAGCTCAAAGGCCTGCTTGCGCATTCTCATTCTGAAATGACGACGGCTGATCTCATTGGTTATCTTGCGAAGCTTGGACTGAAAGAACTTGATCCTGCTAGACGAGAGACAAAGCAATCATCAAACCTAGATACTGCATCGGGTGTTACCGTGTCACCGGCGCAGACGACTTCGGCGCCGAACGAGTCAGTGCGTCAAAATAGGTCGCGGTATATTCCTCGGGCGGTCGTCAGGGCAGTTTGGAAACGTGATCAGAGCTGTTGTTCGTGGGTGCATCCTGAGACTGGGCGAAAATGCGGCTCGACTTATCGACTTCAAATCGATCATATCCACGCTTTTGCGTTGGGAGGCGCGAGCAAGTTTGAAAATCTTCGACTGCTTTGCTTTCAGCATAATCAGCTTGAGGCTGAGCGAGTTTTTGGAAAATTTGCAAAGTACGGCTAATCGGCGCCTGAGTCCTGGACAATTCTCTGCTATGATGGACATACCTATGGCGTCAAAGAAACAGTCTGAAAAGAACTTCAATAAATATTTCTACTACGAAAACGCAGTCCAAACGCCCGATGTTCATTGCGAAATTTTGATGAACATCTATCGCGAAACATTTGGACGCTATGCGCGCCATCTGCGCGAGGACTTCTGTGGCACTTTTGCGATTTCAACGGAATGGGTAAAACGCAATAAACGCAACACCGCCTTGGGACTGGATCTTGACCCTGAGCCGATCGGATACGGCAAGAAGCATCACTGGAGTCGACTTAAAGCCGCACAAAAGAAAAGACTTCAAGTTCGCCAGCGAAACGTCTTAACGCCCCCGGCCTACAAGCCAGACCTCATTGTTGCCGCGAATTTCTCGTTCTTCATTTTCAAAGAGCGCAAAACCTTGCTGCAATATTTCAAAGCCTGTCTCAAGGCCATTCCTTCCGAAGGCGCTCTCGTGCTCGAAACCTTTGGCGGCGCCGGAGCGATCGAAACCGTCCGCGAGCGTAAATTCATCGCGCTCAAGAAAAATCTGAAATACACCTACTTTTGGGACCAACAGTCGTTCAATCCCATCTCGCATCATGGGCAGTACGCAATCCACTTCACGCTGCCGGACGGAACGCGGATGCGAAACGCCTTCACTTACGACTGGCGAATCTGGAGCATTCCAGAGCTTCGCGACCTACTGGTCGAAGCAGGCTTCGACGAAACCTGCGTCTACTGGGAAACCGAGCACAAAGGCGAACCCACGGGCGAATACGCAAAATCGGAGCTCGGTGACAATGCCTACTCCTGGATCGCTCAGGTGGTAGCAATAAAACGCAAAAAGTAAAATTCGCTCATATGCCATGATGGCACATGGCTTGAATGGTGCTGCCCCTATCGTCAGTGGTTTTCTTGGGGGGCCGTTCAGTGAGTCTTTCTCAGATCAAAAAAGGGCCTGCGGCGGTGCATGGAGGGGATGCGGGGGCGTCTCCTCCTATGCTTTCACTTGAAACGGGCCTGGAGAATGTTCAGTTTCTTGACCTCCTGATTCAATACAAGAAAGTTCGCTCTCGAACGATAAGGATTTGTGCGCCGCTTGAAGCGGAAGACGCGCAGATCCAATCCATGCCCGATGTCAGTCCGCCTAAGTGGCATTTGGCGCATACGAGCTGGTTTTTCGAAAATTTCCTGCTTAAGCCCGCGTTGCGCGACTACCAGCCTTTTCATCCGCGCTTTCATTTTATTTTTAATTCTTATTACAAAAGCCAAGGCGCTCATCATCCAAGGCCTCAGCGAGGGCTTTTGTCTCGACCCACGCTCTCGGAGGTTTACGCTTATCGCGAGATGGTCGATGCTCAGGTTTTCAGGATATTGAGCTCGGGCACGAGCGATCCGGGTATGCAAATGACTTGGTCGGAGCTTCGCGAAAGAATCATTCTTGGCTTACAGCACGAGTCGCAGCATCAAGAGCTGCTCTTGACTGATATCTTGCATATCTTTGGAAGCAATCCGCTGCGACCAGGTTATAGTGGAAGCGCGCCTTCGCTTGCCGAAATGCCAAAACGCCAGGAATGGCTCGAGTTTCCGGGTGGACTTCAGAAAATCGGTTGGGAAGGCGAGGACTTCGCGTTCGATAATGAGCGGCCGTCGCATCCGGTCTACCTTCAGTCTTTTCGGATCTCGTCTCGTCCAGTGACCAACGGTGAGTATCTAGAGTTTATTGAAGCCGGAGGATATCGCAACCCGCGTTTCTGGCTTTCGGACGGATGGGATATCGTTCAGCGCGAAGGATGGGAAGCTCCTCTTTATTGGGAGAAAGAGGGCGATGCCGCACCCGCTTATCGATTCACGCTTTCGGGCGTTCAGCGAATTCAAGAGAGCGAGCCTGTTTGCCATCTGAGTTATTTCGAGGCGGATGCTTATGCGAGATGGCGGGGCGCGCGTCTTCCGACTGAATTCGAGTGGGAGCATGCGGTTCGATCGTCCGCTACGCTTTTGATGAGCGGCGTCGGCCAGTCTTCTACGCCACCGTGGACCCGACGATGATTC
>CAZCBS010000335.1:0-4524 GCA_964496965.1 uncultured Bacteriovoracaceae bacterium | reverse complement strand
GGATCGACGGGGATCGTGCCATTGGCGGTTCCGCTGATTACAGGTCCTGCCGTGTTAACGACCCTGGTTTTACAGATCCGACAGGGGGGGTACGTTTTGACTCTACTTGCATTGTTTATTAATTATATCTTGGCCTGGGTGATCCTCCGCAAATCCGACGTCATTACCCGCTTGATCGGGAACGATGGAACGGTCGTTTTCTCCAAGATCGCCGCGCTTCTCCTGGCCGCTATTTCCATCTCCATGATCCGGAGTGGGGTCTACGAAGCCGTTCAGATGTTTCGCTAGGCGCCGCTCACGGGCTAATAGTCGCTTGCCTCGAGCGGCATGGCTTATGCGTCATCGAGTACCTGTGTCGATTTTATGACAGGTCCCCTGAAAGTTCGCCCATTTGACAGAATGGAGAATGGGTTTACGATAATAAGAGGAGGTGTTTTTCCGGGATGGCTGACAAGAAAGGCATTACGCTCGTCGCTCAACCTCAAGATTATTTCCGCGAGCTTGTGACCGAGACGCTCGATCGGCAGCACGTCTCGATCCAGCCGGAAACCGAATTTTATCTCGTGAACCTCCTCAATCAGTTCATGACGACCGATCGTCTTTACGCGCGTGACGGCGAAGGAGCCATGCGCGAAGAGCCGCTCGCGCTGATGCTCAAAGAAGCGATCGAGCAGCCCGCCGTCCAAGCGCAAAGCCTGATGTTCCGCCAAGTCGGAGACGTCTCGCTCTACGTCGCTGGATTTTTCCAAGACAGCCTGGCTCGCAAGCTCGTCGATGTCGATTATTACATTGACATGGGGGGCACCGCTTATCAGCAAGTCGCCACTCGCACGACCGAAGACACTTTGCGCGCGCTCTATGGCGAGCTATCCGAAAAGTTTGGGCGCTTTGTGGAAGTGCTGGCCGAGATCAGCGACAAGACATCCGTTCGTACCGAGAAAGATCTTCTGCGACTTTACGAGCTTTGGATGAGAACCGGCAGCGAGCGCGCCGCGAAGGCGTTGCAGGAAGCTGGGATCATTCCCACTGAAAGCGTTAAAAAAGAGTGGCAGTGAGTTTGAAATCTCTCATTTTGAACTCGTAGCGCGACGAGTAGCTTTTGCTCTTTCATTCGTATTTCTGTCAGTTTGTATTTACGACGAGAATGAGCTTGAACGGCCAAGGAGTTCCACTTGGATTTGCCTCGGCCGGGGCTCCGAGTGAGTTGATGCGGAAATGAGCATTGGAGTAGTGAATCTCGTATTTTTCTACGGGAAAATCTCCAAAACTTTGCTCGATCGGGGCAAACCAGAACTGTCCCGACTTCAAGAGGCGAAGGTCGGGGATTGGAGTGGCGATTCTTTTTTCGATTCGCGGCCATCCTGGGATGGAGTAGACGGGGTTGCTTTCGGAGTGAAGAATTATCGCCACTGCGAAAAACCGAAGTAGCCCGCGTGGGGTCACTTTTTCGATGAGCGATGGATTAAAACCTCTGACTTGAAGCGATTGCCTTGCGGCATCCGTCATTCGTTCCCAATACTCCGCGCACCAGCTGGAAAACTCGTCGTCATCTAGGCGAGCCATCAAACGATCCTTCAAGTGATTCACGGGAGGAGTGGCAGTCAGCATCGCACGAAGAGTTTCCCAACCGCCCCAGCGCGAGAGCAGGTATTTTCCGAAAAGATAACTGAGCGAATACGAATCCGAACCACTGAGAGGCCGGCTCGTATCCCAGAGCGTGAGAGGTTGAGCTTGATGCTGCTCAAGCGCGTTTCGAAATCGTGAAAGCGCGCTTTCCGGGCGCGCGCCTTGAGCTTCGTTTTCAACAAGCTGTGCGACCATTTCATCGAGCCATGGAGGGAAATCGTCTTGCGATCGAAGGTAGAGCCAAGCATGCGCAAGTTCATGAGCGAGAGACGGGCCCCAGTAGGAGCGAAGCTCTGTCGAGCAATCGAGCACGATGGTGGGTGTGCTCAGTCCCGGCATTTGATGGATAAAGAAGCTGGAATAGATTTCTTTTCCTTTTCCCAGAGAGGTGATGAGAACCGTGATTTTGTTTTTCTGCATCCATGGGAGAAGCTTTTCATTCAATGAGGGATCGAGTTTTGAAAGCGCGCGTTCGGCGGAAGAGAAAGGTGAAAGAAGCGCGTCGATTTGAGCAAGTCGTGTCGAGATTTCTTGAGCGGTCATGCCGCAGGCTTGCGAGTACACTCCGATAGAGAGTCCTGCAGAGCTTGTAAAAAAATAGACAGGTGCTTTTTCGCCGTAGATGAGGCCTTCCGTGGCATTCATCTGGATGAGTGAGAGCTGGGCAGAGGTCTCTGCTAACGCCGCGCCTGTCAGCATCGCGAAAGATGCGAGAGCTAGCCCGAAGGCTTGGAGGCTCTTTGTCGCGATTCTCATCAAAGTCGGCGTTAGCATGGTCATTACCTTGGGTTCGGTTTACCGAGCTCGAGTGTAGCCGACATATGCAACGACTCTTCCAAGCCAAGTCCTTTGGTATGGCGCGAGGGAGTCCGAATCTGCCTCAAAGCCTATCGCACAGAGAAGGCGAGTAGAGTGGGCAACCATTCGGCATTTGTAAAAGTAGTATGAGTTCGGGCTGATCGTCTTTGTGTTCGAGCCGTAGGAATACTGCGCAAAACAGGCCGAATTTTCTCTAAAACTGACCTCATTTGGGCCTTGAGTTGCAGATTTGTTGCCCAAACCTTTGATCATGACGACGATTTCTTGCTCGCTCATCCACGGGTCCGTTTTGGAAGAAAATGCGAAAAAACTTCGAAGTGATCCGTCATCGTTGGCTATTCCAGTTTCGTCTTCAGCGTTGCGCCCGTTAAATATTGTGGTATATTGTAGATTTGGATTTCCAACTTGAAGAACTTTTTTCCATCCACCTGTAATCTGTTCAGGGGTAGGTTGCACGCCTTGCTCATAGATCGACTCAAGCGCGTCAAAGCTTGGAACCTCGGCAGAAATAGGTTTCTTAGGGCAGTGTTCGCAAGTCGCGTCTCCCGAGATGAGTCCGTCGTTTCCAGAGCCGCCGCGTCCGGCGCCTGCCTCAGCAAAAGCGCTTGCAGAGATCAGTAGAATTGCTGCAGAAAGCGTGGATTGAAAAAGGACGGTTTTGTTGGTTTTCATCACATTCTTTTGATTTTTCATAAGACAGAGGCCTCCTCGGCCAGGTTTTGGTTTTGTGTGGAATTGCCAACCACTGGCACAGGCTGAGACCTCTCGGCCTGGAGGATGGTTGCGGAAACTGGGATTAAGCTGAGATGCGCCTGATGGAGTCGCGCGCCGGCGGGCTTGATGTTCGAATAGCTCTCCATCAGTTCGTTGCAAAACTCGATGAGCTTTTGATTCGCATCTTCGAGTTCTTCAGCCGTAAGAAAAAGATTGAGGACTTGAAAGCGGCGCTCTTGCGGGGGGAGCGCGATGGCCTGAGCCGCGGATTCGAGGCTTTTGCGATGAAGGGTTTGAAGCGCTTCGCTTCCCCACTGATCGGGAACTTCAAACTGACTTAGCGTCGCGAACCAAAGACCGTCGCTTTCGCGCGCAATCGAAAGCTTTTGAAGAGTGCGAAGGCTGGATTGTACCTCGGAGATTTTTGCGGATAAAAGCTCGGCGATCTCAGATGCGCTCCATCCGCCTTTATCGAAGGTGAGAGTGGTTTGTACTCGCATCGCGAGTGGCGAGGAAAGGAACTCATAGTGATCCAGAATCGGCGAAGGTTTGCTTCTCGGCTTGCGATATCGGCAAAGCTCACCGAGCTGCATCTCGCGTTCGCGAGCACTGGTTGCGCGTTCGAGGCGTGCGAGCGCCGTGAAGTAAGACGCTTCGGTCTGAGAAAGCTGAAGCTTTTCGAGAAAGAGCGGAAGCGATCGCTCAGTGATCGAGCGCTTGCCAGCGACGATGAGCTTCAAGAAAACGCGGGAGTTCAGTCCCAATTCTCGTGCCCAAGAGCTATACGAAAAGCCGCGATCCTGGGATTTGCGCCACTGGTAAGTGGCTTCCAGGAAATCGCTCATTCGCGCATATTCTCGGGCGTCTGGCCGTTGTGAAAACATGCGCTGCTTCTAGCATTGGCCGCATTGCGTCACAACTGAAACAGATAGAAATATTTTTAGTTTGTTTTTATCGGGAGTGTAACCATTTGAAATTACATAACTAATATTACATAAAATAAATCGCTAGAAACGGCGCGTTAACAGTAGCTGTGTCTGGTTTCATGTTTATTTTCCATCGAGTCACTGAAGCCCGACATCCATCTTACATTAACCTAACATCGACAGCCTTATCGGCCAGACGTCAAAACACTAATTCTGGCCTCCCTGCCCGCAGAGCTCCCGCAGCCAATGGTCCAAGGGCGCCACCGCGGAGGAGGACGCCGCAAACGCGGTCAACGGCGACCCGTCGAAGGACTACGGCTTCCATACCGCCGACGATCCTTCGCCCTGGTGGATGGTCAATCTCGAGGACGTCGCCCGCATCGAGCTGGTTCGCATCTTCAATCGCGGGGGGGTACCGGACGGGAATCAGCGCGCGGCC
>CAZCBS010000334.1:0-4528 GCA_964496965.1 uncultured Bacteriovoracaceae bacterium | reverse complement strand
CGATGGTGATCCTGATATCGTCTATGCTGACGGTCGTGATGAAGGAACTTGGAAAACAGAAATTCCGCTTGGGCATGTCAACCAGACATTTACTGAGTGCGATCGAGTTACCGCATTGAAATTAGCTTTGAGTGAAAATGAAAACATCAACGTGCTGAATTCGAACGTCACATTGGAATACGACCTCGCCAATGGTGCAGAAATCAATACAGGCTTAATGTGTTCGGTTTGGGAGAGCTTATTTACAAATAGGCCAGCGGCATTGAATGCCGATGTACTTGGAAGGTGTGCAAATCACCAAGAAAAGGTTCTCACGATCTGGCGTGCGGTTTGCCGATCGAATTCGAGCAGAGGTAAAGGCGACTTTGCACAAAACCTCGCGGCCCGCCTTCACGAGAAGGACGAAACTAATTTCAAAGTTCCTCAGACCGAATTCATTGTGCCAGAGTACATTAAAGAAGCGATTGAACATGTTCTTCCGAGGCAGCGAGAAGCGACCCAGCCCGAAGTGCCAGCACAGGCACCGATCGCGAACACAACCGCGAGAACCCCAGCTCCTCAGAGAACAGGCGCGTGACTTTTCCATCCGATGAACAGATTCAGATCCTACAATCTGACAAACGGATAGTGATTGTCAGAGCTGCACCAGGAAGTGGAAAGACCCGTGTCTTTATCGAATTCCTGAATCGGCGCATGGGTACGCTACCGTCTACCCGCCAAGGGATAGCGGCGCTTTCATTTACCAAGTCCGCACAGCAAGAAATTACCGATCGTCTTGGCACTCCAGTGGGTGCTCCGCATTTTATTGGCACACTGGATTCCTTCCTATTTCGCTTTGTCGTTAAGCCATTCGGAAATATAGCCGGGATCAACACAAAGGGTGCTCGACTAATTGCGGCTCCACTCGATGAAGCAATGAAAGGATTTGAAGTAAAATACGGGCCTGATGCTGGCCATCGTGTTCCTCAATTTCAGATCCAATTTGTGGGCGGCACAGTGGCCGAACCAACCCTTGTGACGGACTACGGTTACCATCGTTACGAAATTACACAACAGTTCCGACCTACAGTGCTGACGGCGAAATTTCATCAATGGGCATCTCACGGGTTTATTACACATTCAGATTGCCACTATATCGCGGCAAAGATTTTGTCTGACCCGACTCACGGTGCGGCCATTTCAAAAATTCTGACAGATAGATTCCCATTGATCCTGGTGGACGAGTTTCAGGATACAGGCTGGTTTCTGAGTAAGGCGCTAATAGAGTTATTTCGATCCCCTAAAGCATCCGGCCTAGTCGTAGGCGATCCTGATCAGGCCATTTTTGAATTCAGCGGCGCACGTCCCGAGCTGTTTCAGGAAATTGAAGCACTTCCCGGCGCTCAAATATATGACCTGACAAGATCCAGAAGGTGTCCAGTCTTCGTATGCAGGGCCGCTACGCTTCTTTCCGATATTAGAAAACAAGTAGTTCCTCGCGATGGTGCCCCTCCGGGGCGCATGAAGCTAATCTGCCATACGCAGACAAGCCCCGCTCTCGATACCAGAATGCTAACAACGATTGAAACGCTAGCAGGGCAAAGTAGGTCGATCGCCATACTTGCTCGTACTAATAAGGTGGTTAATTCACTTGTTGGACGCAATGGAGAGACGAATTTTATAGGCCAGTCGAAGTCTGGAAAATTGCTGGGAGAGGCCGTCCATAAATTTCACACCGGGGATTCGGCAATGGCAGTGCGGCTGGTAAATACAGTCCTTGGTGACATTCTTCTTGGCGACGAAAGTGTTGACCGGGAATCGTTAGAAGCGGCGGGGATTAATCCTATTAACTGGCGAACCGAACTTTCAAGGCTGCTACATGATCTATCGCCAATTGTTGTCGGGGAAAGCTGGAACTTATGGTTAGGTCGCGCCAAGAACAAGATTCAGCAAGCGGCGAATAACTTAGGAATCACGCTTGAAGCGCGTACTTTAGGTTCGAAGTTTAAAATCCATAACTCGGGCAATGTATCTCGCGAACTGACAAGAGTACAGCCGACAGAGCACTGGATTTATCGCGAAGCCGAATTTCAGACTATTCACCACTCCAAGGGCAGCGAGCACGATGTGGTCTTCATCTATTTCCCGAAACAGACCACGGCGAAATGCATTTCGACCCAGTGGTTCATTGCAGATCAATCCTCAGAAGAACGTCGGGTAGGCTTTGTTGGAATCAGCCGTTCGAGAGAGAAACTCGTCCTCTGCGTGCACCGCGATACCTACTTTGCTTTGAAAAAGATAAAGCCGGAATTTACGCAATTGTTTGAGCCAGACGAAATTGTCGAGGGTGAGACTTCCTAAGAACTTTACCGGGGACAAATTCCTGGAATGCTCAAATCGTGATCACAAGTTGCGTTCGCGCAATTTCCAAAAAGCCAAATCAAGAAAGGACTTCTCAAGCTCAACCCGGAGTTGAGAGACGAGCCGATTCACAATGCCAAGCGTCGCGCGTTGCCATTTCCTCTCAAGAAGATGAAAAAAAACGCCCTTCCTAAAGAATCAGGAAAGGGCGCTTTGAATATCCATCACGGTCGCGGCAGAGTGAGATCACTAGAGTTAAAGTGCCAGTGATTTACTTATTGATTTGATGTGAGGAGCGGGTCTCAAATTATAAAGCAATCGCTTCACAGCTCATCGAAATTTCTTCATTACCTACATTCAGAGACGTTGAATAAAGTTCATGAGGACGGCTTAAGGTCACATCTAATTTTGACTTCGAGTCGCCTTTAGAAATTTGAACCTTTAGATTATATATTCCCAGGCCTCCTCCATCTCCCATGAAGTTTTGCCCAAGACTTGTTTCTACTTTAAATGAACGGATGTCTTTAATACCGACTTCATTTTTTAAACGCGCTACATTTACTTCGATATCGTCTTCTCTTGTGCCTTCTACATTATTTCCTTCTGAGTCAGCCTTAGAATACCAAACTGCACAAGTTACAGTTGGTGACGAACAAAATGCGGTAGTCGAATACAGCGCTAAAACCAATGATAGTAGTTTCATAAAATCCTCTTCGCTTTCTATTTAGCCTAAAAGGCGCATTAGCTTTATTGTCCGCTGACGAACTTATAGAGCGCTTTTTTGGTTTCGCTTAGATTGCTGCAAACATCATGAAGCGCAGTAATATTTTCACCCAGTTCATTTATTTTCCAGGTCTTCGCACGCGTAGGACTCGGAATTACTCTTCCTTGATAGAAGAAGTGGCTCATGTCTCGCTGAATCCAAGATGAAATGAGAGGACTATACAAGGGAAACACGTCTGAAGCACTGAATCCGTCCTGATAGGCATCCTCGATATAGTAAATTCGGCCTCGGTAAGCAATCAAAGTCGTTTTCTCAGCAAGCTCAATCAAAGCTTTTTTCAGCTGCCTTTCCTGTTGCCAAGAAAGTTCTGTGTGAATCTGACTGTACGTTACACCCAAATCTCCAACGGATGCGCAATAAGGCTCTAATCCTGCAAATAACTGATCCAAGATGAGCTTGTAGGCTGGAAGATTTTCGCGAATCTCTTTAGTTTCTTTCTCTTTTTGGAGCTGTTCAGCTTTCTGCTTTTGACTAAGTTCGTCCGCCGTTAAAATGTAATCCTGGCTCCAGTCCAGCTTTGCCAAAGCCTTTGATAGTTGGTCAGCGCTCGTGTTGCGCGAATTACTTAAGATGTTGACAGTATTACGAACAACCTTCATGCATGCCGCATCAAGCACATGACACGAGGAAAGCGGCGTAGACCAGTTTTTTCCGATCTCGTTCAAATAAAAGTTCGAAACAGAGTTCTCTACGAGTTCATGCAAGAGATGTCGTCCCTTCTCGTTGGACATGTTCTTGAAGAGTTCCGCATCAATGAAAACTTCTCCGGTCTCGGTGTTTTGGATCGCAAGTTGATCTGAGTCAAACGGAAGGCCCGTATATTCTTGGGCGATCGGTTTGAGGCGAGCAGGGACCATATACCAGGTCATCTCTGTTAGTCTGGATTGGAGAAAGTCGTAAAAAACAGGAAGCTTTACATGGAGGTCTTCCAAGATCGGCGCGAGAAAGTCGCGATATCCGTCAATTTGTTCAACTGATTGTATATAAGATTCAACGATCCGAGAATTGACAGAGTTTCCGCCACCGCCGGAGTGACCGCCCTCGGCTGCCAACGTCGCTGAAATACTTCCAGCGAGAGCCATCGAGATCAATGCACCAAAAACAACATTCCGCTTTTTCATAATTTCCCAAGTCTGGGGCGCAATAGGCTTATACAATAAACGACTGATTTGGTCCACTAAATTAAACCAGCACAAAGCTCAGTGAACGGGTGCGCCCCGGTTTCCCGGGCTCCATGCTGGCGAAAGCGGGTATATGATTCGATGGGTCTGAAAAACAGATGTATTTAATTTAATTTCGCGTTTAAAATTAATATTAAATTAAATATGAAAAAGAAGACTGAGACCCAAAAACCGATTGTCTTTGAATTTCAGGACTATAAGGCCTATCTCGCGTCTTGGATCG
>CAZCBS010000333.1:0-4532 GCA_964496965.1 uncultured Bacteriovoracaceae bacterium | reverse complement strand
TCGGCCTTTGGAAGACATCGCAAAAAACTCGGACGTCTTGAAGTCCGCATTTGTAACACTCCAAATACCGGCGCTTTGAGTGATGCCGTCCTTATCGGGAACGAGAACATGGGCGACTTTCCAAGAGCTCATGCGCCCGACGCTGTTTACGATGTGCTGCAGGGCGGACGAGATATCCGTTTTTTCTTTGAGTTGTCGCAAGACTTGGTCGACTTCGTTCCAAAAGGCGGTAGTCGGGTCTTGGCCGGTACCGAGAAGCCCGAGAACTTCTCCTGTGATTGAAGATACGTCTTCGATCGTGTCTGAGAGCTCGCGGCTGATCTCAGTGACGGAGGAGAGCGAAAACTGGCCGTTTCTCTGATTGAGTTGGCTGAACTCTTGAAGAACGGTCAGGCTCGAGTTGATCGCCGAGCTTTGATTGGTAACGCCTGTCGCGATTTCCCGCACAGAGTTTGTGAGCTGAGTCACGTTTCCTTTGATGTTCTCGAATTTCTTTGAGGTCACCTCGGCATTTTCGACCAGACGATCGATTCCTTGAGACAGGACTTTCACTAGTCGATCGACCGATGAAATCCCGCTCTCGATTTTTTGAGAAATGGAGTCCGCTGCTTTTTTGCTCGTATCCGCGAGATTCTTTACTTCCTGCGCGACGACGGCAAAGCCCTTTCCGTGCTCGCCAGCGCGAGCCGCTTCGACTGAAGCATTGAACGAAAGCAGCTTGGTTTGAAAAACGATGTCGTTGATCAGAGTCGTTGCGTCCCGAATCGAGTTCATGATCTCAAGCAGGTTTTTGAATTCCTTTTGCTCGGCGTTGAGCTCGTTGCTGACGCTTTTGAGTTGAGTGACGCAAATAGCGCCTTCTTCCGTATCTTTGAGCGAGTCCGCAGCCTGGCCTAAGATCGATTGATTGGTCGTGGAAATTTCATCCGCGCTCGCGGCAAGCTCGTTAAAAGCCGAGGAGAAGGACTCGAGATGCTTGTTCTGCTCGGAGAGAATGCGTTTGAGCATTCCGCTGAGGCCGTCCAATTCAATGTAGTTTTTGCGACTTCTTTGAATGGGGCGGAGCGTTTTCGCCAATGCTTCGCGGACGGCTGGCTGGAGAGAGTTTTCGCCTTCTCCTTTCGATGGAAGGCGAAGGATCTTGGCCAAGCTCATGACTTATGCTGCCTTTTTCTGCGGCTCGGAGCTCTGTTCGGAAACCGCTTGAGGTGCTTGAACAGGGCTGATGAAGTAGTAGGCAAAGGCCATGAAAATCGAACCGCTGACGATGTTGCCTAGAGTGACTGGAACAAGGTTATGTACCCAGCCTGCCCAGCTGACGGCGTGGGTTCCGTCGTTTGGCAGCCAGTTGGCCAATGTCAAAAGAGTCATATTGGCGACGCTATGCTCGTATCCTGAGCCAATAAAGCCCAGCAAGCACCACCAGATCATGATGAGTTTTCCGCTTTCGGTCTTGGCTCTGTAGGCGCTCCATACAGCGAGCACGACTAACCAGTTACATAACATGGCTTTAAAAAATAGCGACTCGAATGAAGCGTTCATTTTCTTGGCTGCAATCGTCAAGACCCATGAAGGATCAGCGGAAAAGGTTCCTGCTTGATAGACGCAGAAGGCGAGAAAAACCGAGCCAAGACAATTGCCCACGTAAGAGTAGAGAAATACGCGAGCGACATCGCGCCAGCTGACTTTACCCGTCAATGCTCCGACGGGCATGACCAGGGTGTTTCCAGTAAAGAGATCCGCTCCCGCGATGATCACCAGCGCGAGGGCGATTCCGAAAGTGCTCGCCATCACCAATCCGACCGCCGGCGATTGAGCCTTGCTGAAAGGAGTTCCAAGGGCGAATATCAAGACAATTCCAAGACCTACGTAGGCTCCCGCCATTGCCGAGTGAGCCAGATAGGCAAAAAATCGATTTGCGCTGAGTTTGGCTTTTGACGATGCGGCTTCCGCGATCGCAAGTAAGGCTTCGTTGTACATGGATTGCCCCCGAGGTTTAGATTTCTTAATATCTATTCGGAGGGAGTTTGACGGAACTGAAGCAGCGATTTGCTCTTGATAATTACTTAATAACTGAATGAAGCGGATGTATTGATCAATTTGAGCTATATGGCTTCTAAAAGTTTTAATAGCCGGGAGTGAAGCTCAGTGTCAGTCTTTTTTTGCTCAACGATTTTGCCTTGGCTGAGCAATATGCTGGAGGCTGTTTTTGAAGGCTCCACGAACTCATCGTGCATGACTTTGACTTGTTTATAAAACTGTTCGCGCACTCCTTCGGGTGTGCGTCCTCGCTCTTCAATGTCTCGTTTTAAGCGACGTTGAAAACGTGTGTCCTCATCGACTTCGAGAAAGACGGACTCGTCGAAAAGCGGTAGCAAATGATCTTGTGAGAGGATCAAAGTTCCATCCACTAAAATGACGGGATGGTGGCGAAGAATTTCGGTTTGAGTCAGACGCTTGTGAGAGGCGAAGTCATAAATCGGAACGTAGATGTCTTTTCCTGACTTCAGTTCCTGAAGATGTTTTCCTAAAAGCGTGAACTCCAAAGATTTTGGATGATCAAAATTGACGGCGCCGCCATCCCGATCAAACTTATGGCTTTGATCGATGTAGTAGCTATCCTGGCCCAGGATCACGCAACGATCCTCGCCCAGCTGGCGCTGGATTTTTTTCGCTAAGGTCGTTTTCCCGCTTCCGCTTCCGCCGACGATAGCGATCACCCAAGTTTCTTTGTTAAAGCGATCTCCTTACTGCGTTTTGTAAATACGATCGCCTGCGTCGCCCATTCCTGGAATCAAATAGACTGATTCGTTCATCTCGGGCTCGATCGACACCGCATAGACTTTGACGTCCGGATGAAAGTGATGGAGTTGCTCGAGTCCTTTTTTAGAGCATAGGACGCAAAGAAGCGTGATTGGGCCGACTTCAAACTGCTTGAGACGATCCACGCAAGCAACAGCAGTATCGCCAGTCGCCAAGAGTGGATCGGCCAAAAAGATTTGCTTGCCCTTAATGTCGTTTGGGAGCTTGAGATAGTACTCGACTGTGTTGTGGATGAACTTGTCGCGATAGATGCCGATATGGCCGGCGGCCGCGAAAGGCATCATGCCGAGAAGCCCGTCGAGCATTCCGTTGCCGGCACGCATGATGGAAACAATCACCGGAGTGTTCGTGATCTTCTCGCCCTTCATTTTTGCCAGCGGAGTTTCGACTTCGATCAAAGACGTTGCAAGATCGCGAGTCGCTTCGTAAGCGATGAGACGGGAGATTTCATTGAGCTTGCGGCGAAACGCGGAGCTCTCCGTGTTCTTATCCCTGAGGCGGGTCAGCGAATGCCGGATAATCGGATGATCAACAAGGACCAGATTATTCATAAAGTTCCTTCTTCTTTCTTCTTAGAAAACAGTACCGTCACTTAAGATGTTCAGTGGCGGCTCGCCGCCTGGGCGTTTCTCTTTTGCGATTTTTCGTCCCGCATGCCAGGTGCCGCCTTCGAGAACTTTCGCGAGCGGCAATTCCTCACTCGTCATTTTGAGCTTCTTTCGAATCGCGTCGCCGATCAGATCGAGCGATACGACCGTGAGAGCGCGCCATTCAATGATGAGATCGCTTTGTGGTTCATGCTTTTTTGACAGCTGCTGAGGATCTCTGAGCTCGAGAAGCCCGAGGTCCAGCAAGAGCCCGCCATTTCGATACTCAGGCAGGCCGGTCAGCTCTTCGACTCCAGAAATTTGAAGCCCTGTCTCAATCATGGGTACCAAAAGAGAATACGAGAGCCATTGCGAAAGCTTATGAAACGGTACCAGGTTATTGACCGAAGCCGAGTTACCCAAGCCCGCATAGTTCCAGACATCGCCCAAGCTTTGTTGTCCTAAGCGAAGGCGCGATGGCCAGATTTCACCCCAAACACGCAGAACAAAATCAAGAACGTGAGAGGCTTTGAGCTTCGCGCCGTGTTTTTCGATGAGATGATCCAAAAGGTCGCCAATTCGGCCATTTTTGAAAACGGAGGGTTGTTTCTCCATCACATTGGCAAGCGTATTGAGAAGATGCGCTCTTCCCTCAACTCCGATGAGAGGGTTTTGAGCGCTGACTTGGAAATGAGTTTCGAGATCGGAAGGCTGAAGCTTCTTTAGTCCCAAAATATTGGCTTGAAGCGGAGAGTGGGCATCCGATGAGAATGCGCCCGCCTGAAACATATGGAAGCTCGCGACGGCAAGCCCTTCTGAGCGCGAGTACGTTCGGCTCGTTCCCGGTTCTTTGAAGGTCCAGCGATCGCCAGCTCCTGCATCCAGCAAGACTGATACGACGACAAGATCAATCTTTGATTTTGCGATCTCGTGCTTGGTTTTTCCAGATAGGCTTTTTTCGAGCGCTCCCAGTCGATCAACGGATCCTGCGTTCAAGTGATTGTTTCGCGAATGAAACGGAATTTTCAGATCCGGATAGTTTTAACGAATCAAGGAAAAAAAATAATCCGAGTACTATTCCAGGGCAACGAGGTTCACACTGCAAATAATGTTTCCTTGTTG
>CAZCBS010000332.1:0-4544 GCA_964496965.1 uncultured Bacteriovoracaceae bacterium | reverse complement strand
TGGTCGGTAGGGCGCCGACGGCTAGGTCAAGCGTCTTGAGGGGATTTATCCTCAGCTTCGAAAAGTTTCGATCGCCGCTCCCGCTTTTGTCGGTGCGCCCGAGCAGATCGATCTCATGGCCGTCATTCAGGCCTCCCATGCCATTTCTGGCGAAATCGTGCTCTCAGAGCTGCTGAAGACTCTGGTGCGAATCGCGCTGACTCAGGCTGGAGCGGAGAGGGGATTCGTCGTTCTGCCTGGAAAAAGCGGCTTAGCGATCCGGGCGCGAGCCAATGTCATCGAGGCGAAATTGGAGGTCGTGCTCGAGGAGGCCGGGCAGTTATCTTGGGCCGTGGTGAACTATGTGGCAAGAACCCACGAAAAGGTGGTCTTGGAAAACGCGGCCGGATCTTCGATTTTTTCGCAAGACGAGTACATCAGAAAGCATGGGACGAAGTCCATTCTCTGTCTCCCGATTCTTCGGCAAGCGAATCTTGTCGGCATTTTGTATCTCGAAAACAATCTGCTGGCCGGAGCGTTCACGACGGATAAGCTTGCCACACTCGAGCTCGTCGGTACGCAGGCCGCAATCTCGCTAGAAAACGCGACGCTGCTGGAACAGACCGAGCGGCTTTACGAGGAGGCGCAAAAATCGATTCATGTGCGCGATGATTTTATCGCGATTGCGTCTCACGAGCTCAGAACTCCTTTGACGCCCATTCAAATGAATTTGCGGAGTCTCAAGACGCTGCTGAAAAGCCCGTCGCAAGACCCGAAGCTTGGCAGCATTCTTCAGTCCCTTGATCTTTCCGTTGAGCGGATCACCAAGCTAGTGGAAAACCTTTTGGATGTTTCTCGGATCTCTGCCAATCGCCTGACGTTCAAGCGTGAGGACGTCGACCTGGGACGATTGATCAGGGATTTGGTCGAGACGATGAGAGCAGAGTTCATTCGAGCTCAATGCGAAGTGAAATTGGATTTGAAACCGAATGTCCGGGTTTTTGTGGACAGGTCGCGAATCGAGCAAGTTTGCTCCAATCTTTTTTCCAACGCCATGAGGTATGGGAAGGGGAAACCCATTGAAATCTCTTTGACGACCGAGTCCGACAAAGCGCTTCTTTTTGTTCGCGATTACGGCATTGGAATCAGCAAGGCGGATCAAGAAAAGGTCTTTGGCCGTTTCGAGCGGGCGGCTTCGCTGAAGCATTATGGCGGACTGGGACTGGGACTTTATATCGCGCGCGAGATTGTCAGCGCTCATGGCGGCGAGATTCGCATTCAAAGCGAACTGAGCGTGGGATCTGTCTTTACCGTCGAGCTTCCTCTTTCTCAGAGATGACATCTCGAAGAAAGTGGCCCGGCTTTTGAACTTCTCGCGCCTGGCCTCCTATGGAAAAATTCGAGCGGATGATGCGATATCCAGAGACTTTGACGGCGTGGGCGTATGCACTGGGATGCGGCAAAACTCGGGTCGCGCATGGAATGCTGAAGATTCTTGGCTCGGCCGGTGCCGATCATGATCTTCCGATTTGTTTTGAGGAGCATCTTGAAACGGAGCTTCGTCACGCCGAATGGTTGCATCGAGTCGTTGATTCTGAGCGTAGGTCGTATTTAGAGGAATCTGAGTATTGTCTGATCGAGGGGCGAATGGCGCAGGCGATGGAATGTTACGTGCGCGCGCTTTCGGGATATGCTGAAAGACAAACTCTTTGTCTGGAAGCCCAGTATTGCATGGCGACGCTCGCTCTGGGGTCTCGAAGTTTTCGTCATTCCGCAGAGCTCAGGCGTTTTTGTGGCGCTCTTGAGCTTTCTCAGGCTTTGGCCAGGGTCGTCGAAGAGGAAGTCCGTCATGTCCGAACCGCCCAAGAGTTGTTGCAGGATCTTCCGCGTGAGACTCGTGGGCTCTATCGAAGTGTGCGAGCGTTCGAGGAAATGCTTTTTGACCGAATGATCCGGAAGTTCTTTCAAGCGCTTGAACTTTATGAGTGCTCCGTGTCAAAGCGGCCGACAAATCCGCACTGGCTGGCGCGCTGTGTATAGCCTTTTTACGCGCCGTGCGTTACTGATTCGACTTCATGTCGTTTGTCCATCTGCACGTACATACTCAATACAGTTTGCTTCAAGGCGCTCTCTGGACCGATGCGCTTGTCGACAAAGTCGCGCAGATGACTCAAAACGAGGCCGATCCTCGCGCTCAAGCGGTTGCGATTACCGACACGCATAATCTTTTCGGTGCGATCGATTTTTACAACACTGCAAAAAAGGCGGGAATCAGGCCGATCATTGGATGCGAGATTTTCTACGCTCCTCAGGGACGCGCCGGAATGACGGCCGCCACGGGACCGGCATCCGCGCAAACAGGGCCCAAGGTTCATCAGCTGGTGCTCTTGTGTAAAAATCTCAAAGGCTATCAAAACCTCTGTCAGATGGTCACGCGCTCTTACTTAGATGCGCCGCCGCCGCAGAAAGGCCAAAACTTCGGCCCACGTGCCGTGATTGATCGCGCGCTTTTAGATCAATGGGGCGATGATCTCGTGATTCTCTCCGGCGATCTTCGCGGCGAGATTTCCTATAAGCTTTTGACTGGCGAGCAAGATGCCGCGATCGAAGTGCTTCAATGGTTCAAGAAACGCTTTGGAGAAGACTTCTATCTCGAGCTTCTCGATTCTGGAATTCCAGAGCAGGAAAACGTCAATGAGCAGCTTCGTGCGCTGGGCGAAAAGTTCGGAGTCGAGCTCGTTGCCGCGACGAATGCTCATTATCTTTCGTCCGAGGATGCGGAAGCTCATGAAGTGCTTCAGTGCATTGAAGGCGGAAAGAACCTCGACTTTGATCGCCCGAAGAGCCTGGTGCCGACTGAGTTTTATCTTAAGCCGCCAGAGTTGATGCGGGAGCGCTTTGAGCGTTTTCCGAGAGCTTGCGACAATACGCTCGTGATCGCGGAAAAATGCGATCTCAAGTTTCAGTTTAAAGACGAAAAGGGACGAACGATTTACCATCTTCCGAATTTTCGTCCGGACAATGTCGCCAAGGGCGATCCATTCGATCTGATCGCTTATTTCAGAGAGCAGGCTCGGAAAGGCCTCGGAGAGCGATTCGCGGAACCGATTTTCTCGGAAAAGCGAAGCGCTCCAGACTGGGAAGAAAAAACGAAAGAATACGAGCAAAGGCTTGAGGCCGAGCTTGCGATGATCGAGAAAACCGGATTCGCCGGCTACTTCCTGATCGTTTCGGACTTTATCATTTGGGCCAAGGCGCAGGGAATTCCCGTGGGACCGGGCCGTGGCTCGGGCGCGGGCTCGCTTGTCGCGTACTGCTTGAAGATCACGGACATTGATCCGATTCAATTCAAGCTTCTCTTCGAGCGCTTCATTAATCCTGAGCGTATCTCGATGCCCGACTTCGACGTCGACTTCTGCCAGGATCGACGCAGTGAAGTGATTGACTATGTCGCGCGCAAATACGGCGCTGAGAACGTCTGTCAAATCATCACGTTCGGCAAGCTCCAGGCGCGTGCCGTGATTAAAGACGTGGGGCGTGTTCTCGGGCTTTCGTTTGCCGATACCGACGCGATCAACAAGCTTTTGCCTGATGAGCTCGATATCACCATTCAATCGGCGCTCGATCGCGAACCGCGATTGAAAGAGAAAATGGAGACCGATCAGCGCGTCGCCAAAGTCATCGAGTACGCGCTGAAGCTTGAAGGTCTTTATCGAAACGCGGGCATTCACGCAGCTGGCGTGATCATCACGGAAAACCCCGTGGTCACGTATTGCCCGCTTTACGCCGGTAAAGACGGCGACGTGACGACTCAGTTCGATAAGGACTTTTCGGAGTCGGTCGGTCTTGTCAAATTCGATTTCTTGGGACTTAAAACTCTCACGGTGATCGATAACGCCGTCAAGCTGGTTCGCCAAGTGGCGGAGCCTGGAACGGCGGATGCCGAATTCGCGCTCGAGCGAATGAACTATAACGATCCGCGAGTCTTCGCGCTGATCGCATCGGGCGATACGGACGGCGTTTTCCAAGTTGAAAGCTCTGGGATGAAGGATCTTTGCTCCCGCATTGTTCCGAACTCCTTGGAGGATATCACCGCTATCAACGCGCTTTACCGTCCGGGTCCATTGGGATCGGGAATGGTCGATGACTTTATCGATCGCAAGCACGGCCGTAAACCGATCGTCTATGACGTCGACATGCTGGAAGGGATCTTAAAGGATACCTACGGCGTGATTCTCTACCAAGAGCAGGTCATGCAGATTGCGCGCGAGCTTGCGGGCTATTCGCTTGGCCAAGCGGATCTGCTTCGCCGCGCGATGGGTAAGAAGAAGCCCGAAGAGATGGCGCAGCATCGTGACCTTTTTGTCAAAGGCGCTACCGCAAAAGGGCTTCCCGCACAAAAGGCGGAAGGAATTTTCGATCTCATGGCGAAGTTCGCCGAGTATGGTTTCAATAAATCGCATTCGGCGGCATACGGGGTTCTGACTTATCAAACGGCTTATTTGAAAACGTATTATCCGGCGGAGTTCATGGCGGCGCTGATGACGACCGAAATGGACAATACC
>CAZCBS010000331.1:0-4551 GCA_964496965.1 uncultured Bacteriovoracaceae bacterium | reverse complement strand
TTTTCGTTCTGTTCCAGACTACGCGCGTATTTATGAAGCGACGAAAAATTCTTCCAGCGTTTGCTGGTTTTGGAATCAAACGAGTGAGCTGACGGGCCCAAGCCTAAATACGAGTTGCCTTTCCAGTAGCGAAGATTGTGCTGCGCTTGAAAACCGGGCTTTGCGAAGTTTGAGATTTCGTAATGCTCGAAGCCTTTTTCCTGCATAAAGCGATCGATGAAAAGCAGGTGCTCAAGCTGCGTGTCCTCGTTGGGTAGGTCCTTATACATGGGATGATGAGGAGGAAGCGTGAGCAGATAACAGCTCAAATGTTTGATCGGAAAAGACGTGAGCCGATTCATCGCTTCTTCCAGGTCTTTTAAGCTTTGCAGCGGGACGCCGCAGAGGAGATCGACCGAAACGTTTTCAAAGCCCGCGCCAAAAACCGCGTCGAGCGCCCGCAAAACCGCGTCGCGTGAATGAACGCGGCCCAAGTTTTTCAGCAAGTCCTCGCGCATCGCTTGAACGCCCATGCTGACGCGATTGACGCCAAACTGCCGATAGGCATTCATCTGCTCGCGCTCGATGGACGAAGGGTTGGCTTCCATCGTCCATTCGGTTTCTGGCGTTACCCGAGTGTGTTTCCACAGCGGCTCAAGCGCGCGCTTCATCGAATCGGGGGGAGTCATGCTCGGCGTCCCGCCGCCAAAGAAGATCGTTTCCAGCTCGGGAGAAAGCAGGTGGCCCATCTGCGTGCATTCGGCATGAAGCGCTTTTTCGAAGGCATCGGCATCGCCGGCTTTTGTTTTCTCGCGACCGAGCGAATAGAAATCGCAGTAGTGGCACTTGGCTTCGCAAAATGGAAAATGAACGTAGAGCGATTTCATAAACAACTTCTAATAACAAATTCTAATAAAGGCCGTGTCGGCGTCGTGAGCACGGTATATCGGTTCAGTCGATTCTTTAAAAGCCTAAAAGCCACACCCGGAATGGAAGGGCTTGTGGGCTCTTTCTGCATTCCGGGTGCGACCTGCGCGTTATTGAGGCCCTAGGCTGTTGCTCCTAGGTGAGTCGGTGAAATCCGAAGTTTAGTAGCCTCCGCCACTGCTTCCGGAGGTTCCACCTCCCGTGCCGACTGGTACGATGCCGCCGGCAATGCCAGGGGCCGAGCTAGGAGAGGCACCGGGAGACGGAGAAGCGGCAGTGCCTGCTGCCTGAACTTGGAGAGCGCCTGACATGCTTGCGGCTCCATGAATCGCGCAGTGATAAGGAATCAGTCCAGTGGTACCTGGACCAAAGATTCGTGAATAGCTTTGTCCGGGCTGCAAGGTTCCCGAATCAAAGCTTCCGTTGTCCGCTGTCACGGTGTGAGCGACGGTATCGTTGTTCACCCAAGTCACAGTCGTCCCGACGGGAATGGTAAGCGGGTTAGTGCCATAAGCGGCTGATCCTTTGCCGACCGCGCCTTGTGGGATTGAGACAGTAATGCATTGTAGGATGGATCCCGGCGATGCAACACCTGTCGGTAAACCGCTTGGTAGAATTCCAGGCGAGCCGGTTATTAAGGGACAAGGATAAAGGACTCCAGGACTTGCGGAAGCGCCTGGATTGGATGATCCACCTTGCTGCCCGTAAACCGCGATGGCCCCGAAGACGCTCATGCTAGTCACCCCAGCTGCGAACAGCCCGAAAGCTTTTTTCATGTGATTTCTCCCTTTAGCGTACTTATTTAATATTTACCGAATCTGCTCGAAACGTGTTTGCGCGCAGGGGATGCATTCATGGTTCCATGGCGTGGAGAGTTAGTTTGATTATTATGTCAGTTTCTCGAAAAGGGACGGCATCAGCGAAGCGGCGAAAAGAACGGGGCAGCTGACTGATGCCAGCGTGAGCTCTAGGACTTCGTGAGCTCTAGGACTTAAAGATGCGCCAATTGATGATGAGCTGAGCAGAGTGTGATGAGATTGTCTGCCGTATTGAGTCCTCCCTGGCTGACCGGAATGCGTTTCTGACTTTCCACTTCTCGTAACGCTACGTGCGTTTTGACTGGTTCAGTCTGGTTTTTCTGGTCTGTTTGCTTGTTTTGATTTGTTGAAGCAGATGCGTCCGTAGTTCCAGACGTCGGGGTATGCGCAGGCTTCGGTGCGGATGCAGATGCAGCTGTAGCGGCATCTCCAGCAGGCGAAGCGCGCCGCACGCGATGTCGTTTCGCTTTTTCCACTGGATCATGTCGGCGCAGATATTCAGAGTTTAAAGCGGCAATGACTTCTTCCAGGCTCACGGCTTTTCGCTGAGCTTGGCTCTCCAAATCTTGAACACGTCGCAATCGAAGCATTTCCTCTTCGGATAATCCAACCTCAAGTTTGACGCGTCCTGAAGAGACATAGCTTGCGCGTTCAGGAGTGGCTTCTTGAGGGCGCAGTTTGACGATTTCTTTTTCAAGCTGACGTCCTGAAAGTTCTGTTGCTTTGGCAATCCATTCGTCTTGATTTTGAGGAGTGAGAACAGTGGCCACGCGACGAGCGTTAGAAAGAGTCATCTCGCCGGATTGAAGACGAGCCTTCAACTCTGGAACCTGCCGAGCTTTTCGAGCGACAGTGATGAGACTGTAAGCCATGCTTTCGCTGATGCCGAGCTCGCCTACGACATAACTAAAGAGACTGGCATGCCCACGCTTCAAAAAGACGCGATGATCTTCAACCTGTTGAATGACATCAACGAGATCGGCTTCCGCGCGCTTGTAGCGGATAGAGATTTCAATGGCGCGGCCGTGGATTTCATCCGCGAGGGATATTTGAGCTAGCATGAAGGCTCCGAGCTGATCATCGCTTTGGACGATCATTAAAAAGTTTTTATGAAACAGTACTGATGGGCGGCAAAAGTAAGTCTGGAAATTAAACGATGACCATCAAGTGCAAATGTAAAATCGATTTCTATTTATTGCAAAAAATAGCCAAAAACAAGCGTTTTTTAAAAATAACAGAAGATAAAACTTTCGCTGATCAAGTGTCGGCGCACTTGTTGTTCGGCATCTAGTAGGCTCAATCTTAACGCCGAGCTTGAGGCGTCCAAGAGAAGCGAGCTCTTTGTTCAAGTTCGTACGGCGACAACGGGTTGACACTCGAAGCACTCATTATGGAAAGGGAAAGGGAAAGGGAAAGGCTCGCGGTCACTATCGTAATTATGTAAAATAAATCAAAGGGAGGGCTTTATGACAAAACTCGGCATGCGAGTCTGTATTGCGCTCGTTCTAGGTATTGGTGCGGCGCAAGGAGCGCATGCTGTGGACTTTTGTCTTTTCAAGTCCCTGCGCAAAAAATTGAACGAGCCTTCCTTATCGATTCCTACGCCTTTGGATCCGGCCAAAGGCGAGATTCATTATCAAGTCTACGGCGAAAAGAATCCGGAGACTTTGGTGATGATCCACGGCCTTGACAGCGCCGGCGCCACTTTCGACAATGTCACCGAAAGCTTGAGCAAGAAGTATCGAGTTGTTGTTTATGATCAACGCGGACATGGGAAGTCGGTCGCGCGCGGAGAGAACTACGAGACGCCGGTGATGGCGGCCGATCTCAAGGCTCTCTTGGATTATCTCAAAATCGATCAGGCGCATATTCTAGGTCATTCCATGGGAGGGAGGACCGCGGCCCGTTTTGCCGAGCAGTATCCGGAACGCGTCAAGTCCGTGATCATTGAGGATATGGAATTGATTCAACGTGCGGATTCGTCCGAACAGTCGCGGGAAAAGTACCTCAATCTCTCGCGACAGTTGAGCAAGGATTTCGCCAATAAGAACTTTCCCTCACGCAAGGCGCTGACAGCGGCACTTGAGCCTCATTACGGACGCGAAGCCGAATCTCTCACTTATCGTCGAGCTCGTGAAAACCCGGACGGAACGATGACGCTGCTTTTTAATCCCGATGTGAGTTATTTGTATGGACATCAAGCCAATGCCGAGGATTTGAGCCAGGCCTTGAACGCGGCGAAAAAACCGATTCTCTTTATCCAAGCAGATCCGCAAAAGGGATCGGCCATGAGCAAAGCGGGCGCAAAACAGGCTGCGCAAGAGATTCCGGGCGCGAAGTTAGTCCAAATTCCCGAATCCGGGCATGCCATTCATCGAACGCATCCTGAGGCTTTCAACGATATTGTCACTGGTTTCATCGATCAAAGCCATGCACCTAAACCGCGTCTTCCAGGGAGTATCGAAGCTATGACGGCATCTGCCGCGTCGTCCGCAGTATCTGCGGAAAGAGTCGTGATTGATTCAGAGGTGAAGGCTGCGGGACTGATGCCGAAAGGTTCGGCGGTTTTGACGAGCTCGGGCGCGCTTGAGGCTCAGGGGATCCGTCACATCATCCATGCCGCGAGTGGAAGCAGGGATCGATTGGGACCTAAGTTCGGCCCAAGTCTCGATGGGGTCGTCAATTCGGTTCATAATTCGCTCGAGCTGGCGCGTCGCAACGGGCACCATCGAGTCGCTGTTCCTTTCGTGGGTGGAAAGATCTTCATTGATCGCATCGGAATCAAGGCCCAAGAGCTTGCCAATCAGATTTGGGGTTCGGCGATCCC
>CAZCBS010000330.1:2520-4586 GCA_964496965.1 uncultured Bacteriovoracaceae bacterium | reverse complement strand
TTCCACGCGATGCCGACGTCGTAGAAGAACGCCCCTTCGATCGGCGGAACAGCGCTCGGCAGTTTGCGGAAGATCTGGCGCGTGAGGATGGGGAAGCGCAGCTCAGCCGATCCGACGGCGAAACGCGAGCCGATCAACCGGTCCAGCTCCACGCAGCCGCTCTGAGAGTTGGCCGGCGCCGCCTGGATGGAGGGGATTCGGTTTCAAGAGTGTGGCTGGGAGGGGTTCGCGCTTCCGACATGTGCTGGCGTTTCGATTTTCTCAAAAATTATTCGTGGGGAGCTTCCGAGTTATAAAGTCCATGAAGATGAGTGGACTTACTCGCTGCTGACTCGCGAGCCGATTCAGCTTGGGCATGCTCTGGTTGTGCCTAAGCTCGAAGTGAATCACTTTGCCAATGTGCCTGAGCCTGTTTATTCAGCTGTGTTTCGAAACGCCAAGATGCTTTCAAAGGCGATTCAAAAAGCGACGAATTGCGGAAGAGTGGGAATGATCATCGCGGGATGGGAAGTGCCTCATGTGCACGTTCATCTCATCCCGACTTATGATCTTTCGGATTTTAATTTTCACAAGGCGAAGCTTCGCACGCCGGAAGAAAACGCTAAAATCCAAGCTGCTATCGTCGAAGCCCTGAAAGCTTAAACGGAAAGCTTAAACAGTGGACGGAACACGCTCACTGAGCTTTTCCTTATGGGCCAAAAGCTCGCGCCCTGTCGCCAGGGCTGAAATGCGAGCGATGGATCCGTAGACCAGCTCAAGGATCGGCTCGGCCTTGAGATCTTCGTCCGCATCGTTATCCGGGCTGCGAAGATCCGACATGCAGAGCTTTCTGAAGACCATTCCTTGCGAGTTCAGGTTTTCTTCGACGTTCTTTTCGCTATTGGTGCGGAGAAATCCTCCGATGAGCTCCGTGCCGCAAAGATAGATCACGGGTTCCGCAGCAAGGCGATCGACGAGAGTAGCCGTTGGTACTCCTTCTTGGATCACCACGCTGTGAATCTGTTGACGGTTTTTTCCGACACTCATCTTGTTTTTGGTGCGGCGATTCATCGCCAGGACTTCGTCGGCCGAATGGACAACCATGATTCCCATGCCATAGGTGCCGGAGTTGTTCTTGATGAACGCAAAAGGCTTTTGCTCGATACCGTGGCGAGTGTAGGCCGCTTGCGTGCGCTCGAGCACGCCTCGAGTGACTTGCGCGACCTGATCAATCCCTTGCTCTTCGTTGAAATTGACGTGATCGACTTCTTGCGAATCGATTTGGATAAACCATGGATCGATATCGATGATTTTTGCGAACTCGGCGGCAAGCTCATTGTAATGAATGAAGTGCTCGCTCTTTTTGCGAGTATGCCAGCCCAACGTATGCGACGGCACGATGGGTTGACTGACTTCGTCGAGCGGGATCGGATATCCACCCGAAAAGTCATTGTTCAAAATGACAAGATCCGGGGTGAAGCCGTCGACGGAGATTTTTCCGCCCTCGATTTTAATTGGCCAAGCTTCGACGAGTTTCTCGGTCGCCGAGCGAAGCTGAACCGCTCCGGAGGTTCCTTCGGGAACGGCTCCATACCAACCGACTTTTACTTCGTAGCCCGCGTTCGTGATGAGCTGAGTGAGATAGTAAAGATTTTCGATGTAATAAGTATTGGAAGTATGGGATTCCGGAATGACCAGGATTTTTTTGGCTTCCGAAAAACCCAAGCGGCTGATCGTGCCGTCGATTTGCGCGCGAAACACAGGAGGCGCGGCGCGAAGGTCTTCCGGACAGATGTTGTTGAATCCCGCCGGATACAGATTGCTATCCACCGGAACGATTTTATGTCCCGAGTCGCGAAGATCGATGGAGCAATAAAAAGGCGGCGGGGCTACTCGCGCGTGGGCGAGATGCCAATCCCACAGAGCCCTGCGGTTTTTTTGAATGCGGGTTGCGAGCATCTTCTTTGTTTTCGAGATCATTTGAGCGATTCCTCGAGGCTTTGCAGACGTTTTTTGACAAATTCGGACGGCGGCGGGGTTTCTTGTTTCCAAGTCGAAATCATTTGAAGCGCGGCTTTCTGATGGCT
>CAZCBS010000330.1:0-2510 GCA_964496965.1 uncultured Bacteriovoracaceae bacterium | reverse complement strand
GGTTCATCAGCAAGCTCTGCTTTGTAACTTTTCAGTTGAGTCGCGGTGCGATCTTTAGGCTGGATCCGTGGCGGATTGGGAGGGTTTTCGCAAGCTCGGCGGTAATCTTTAAAAGCGGCAGTTGCAAGCTTCACCGCTTGGTCCGCTGAAGGCCCATGCTCGGGTGCGAGAATTTTTCGAAATTGCACGAGAGCTTCCGTCAGGCAGGTTCCTTGTGCTTCAATCTCTGAGCGCACGCGACTTTCTTCTTTAAGTCCTTTGGGGAAAACGCAATCGCGAGTCAGGATCTCAAACTCCATGAGATGGGCTTGCGCAAGAAGGGGCTTGGAACGAGTTTGCTCGGCTAAGGCCAAAGCGGAAACTGTCGAGGCTTTGGCTTTTTGGTTTTGATTTCGTGCAACCCAAACCTGAGAGCGGAGTAGCAGTGCCTTGGCTTGAGTTTCGGGAGACGCGGATTTCTCGAGCTCTTCGGAAATGAGATACGCTTCGTGAAGCTTCTTCAGTCTGAGCTGAGCGAGGCCTAGCATTTCACGCGCGTGCTCGCCATCGGGATGGTCACCCGCGCCTTCCAGATAGGTCTTGAGAGTTTGGACGGCGTCTTTGTCTTTTTTCAGCTCAAAATAGCAGTGTCCGAGCTCAAAGCGTGCTTTGCGATAATCCGAGGCATTGGGATAACCCGGATAACGATCGACGAGTCGCTTGAGCCGAGAGAGTGCGTCCTGGCAGTTTTCGCGGCTGTAATAAGATTGCGAGTCTTTCCATAGAATCGCGCTTTCCGCCTCGGAAGCGGGACCGAGACTGGAGTCCGCCGCATGCGCTGAGCTTGCCGCGCCGATCAGAAATCCTGCACAAACCAACCCCCTAAGCTGCAAGCGCCAATGCCACATACAGCAAGTCCTCCACGGAATGTACGTCTCGAGCGAGCTCTGGAAGTTTCACGCAAACCGGAATATCCGAAGAGCAGATCTCGTCGACGACTTGATTTTCTCGCTCTTGAAGGGATTGAATCAGCGCGACCGCGTCGTCAGCATCCGTTCCCGCGTTTGTTTTCGGTTGTCCTAATGGGCTGAGCATTCGATTGATCGCGACGCCTTCGAAGTTCATTTCTCGCGATTTCAAAGTATCGATGAAATGCTGAATTTCGGGCGCGGACTCCGGCGAGGCGGTCGTCACCATCAAGGCTCCGACCTGATCCGAGCGGAGCAGCTCCATGACTTTTCTGAGGTTGCCGGCGAACTTCGATTGCATCTCAAAGAGCGCGCTTGAGAAATCCACAAGATGAGTCATAAAGCCTGCGCCCGTGAGGCGCTCGAGGATTCCCATCGCTTTTTTCATTCCCGCGGCGACGAGTTTATTGGCGGGAATGGCGAGCCAGCGAATGAACTTTTCTTCGAAAAGACGCGCGAGAAGCCCGGGAGCGTCTAGGAACGCAAGCGTGTTGCGGCTCGGAGGCGTGTCCAGCACGATGCATTCGTAGGATGGGTCGGTCGCTAGCGAATAGAGGCGCTCGAGGGCCATGTATTCGTTGGTGCCCGAGAACTCTTTCGCAAATACCTGGAAAATGGGATTGCGAAGCACTCTTTCCGCGTTGGCTTCGGAAGAAGCGATGCTGCGGACAAAAGTCTCGAACGTGTGGTGGGTATCGGGAACGATTGCTTCGAGGCTGCCTTTAAAATCAGCGCGATCGGGAGCGACCCGGCGACACGATTCGCGCAATGCTTCGGTGAGATCGGTCGGTTGGTCGCTGAGCTTTTCGAGTCCGAGAGAGGTGGCGAGACGTTTCGCGGGATCAATCGTAATGACCACGGCGCGTTTTCCTTCAATTGCTGCTCGAACGGCCATGGCTGCGCTCAATGTGGTTTTTCCGACGCCTCCGGTTCCGCAAGTAATGATGATTCTGCGTCTGGAGAAAACAGAGTCGAGAGAGTGTTGCGCCGAGGCCCTCATACGTAACCTCGTTGATGCATTTGCTGAGACAGTCGGCGAGTCAATCCCATTTGACCTGCCATTTTCTCTGATTGAGGCTTCAGGGGATCGGGAGGCAAAAAGTCGAGCTCTCCGTATTGAATTCCCGCGCGCATCCAAAGCTGGAGATTATGCGTTTCGAGTTTTCTTCGGCGGTCGATATAATCTTTTACGGACGAAGCATAAGGCGATGCCCGCTCGGCAGGTGCTGGGGCGGGATCCGTATTCGCGCTGTTCTTTTCGTTCGGAAAGCGGCGATTCACCAGGAAAGCGGCGGAGTTGGATGGGAAAAGATCCCGGAGGTAGCCGTTGAGATCGATGGCTTCGCGAAGCGGCATCTCTTCCGGCATCGAGATGATCAAATGGCCGGTTTGAGCGGAATCCCTGAAAGTCGCGAGCATCGCTTCGGCATCGTACGAGATGGGGCCGCCGCCAAAAAGCTTGGCGAAGTTCGCGGTGCTTTGAAACATCGCGAGCCCGTACCCCGTACAAGGCCGATCTACGATGCCATGATCGTATCGCTCCGGTTCGTTCCAAACTTTCCC
>CAZCBS010000329.1:0-4588 GCA_964496965.1 uncultured Bacteriovoracaceae bacterium | reverse complement strand
TGTTACAAGTGTTTAAAGTTGCAGCCAGTGCTCTAATTAACTAACGCTTATTCGCGCGTCGTGTTTAGCTAAGCTTCGTGCTTGATTATTATTCCCTCTCTTATTAATTGGCCTCGATGTTGACCCCAAGACCTGAATGGATCAAGTTTGTTCTCGATGTGCAGCTCGGTAAGCTCGCTCGCCAGCTGCGGATGGTGGGATTCGATACGCTCTGGAAAGATGATTACTCGGATCCGGAGCTCTTAGAAATTTCCAAAAACGAAAAACGAGTCTTGCTCACTCGTGATCGGGAGTTATCTGAAAAAGCAGATCCGGCTCTCAGTCATTACGTTCAGGCGACTGATCCCGACGCGCAGCTGATCGAAGTCGCAGATCATTTCGGGCTTCGACCGAAGATCAGCTCGATGCAGGGTTTTCTATCGCGCTGCCTTCAATGCAATAGCCCGATCCTTCCTGTGAAGGCGCATCAGCTCGAAGATCGTTTGCCGGGACATGTACGATTCCAGTTCAACGAATTTTTTCTCTGCCCGCGCTGTGAGCGCGTTTACTGGAAAGGCTCGCACTTTGATCGAATGTGGGAGCGAGTTCAAAAGCTGATGTCCTCTGCGTGAAATAATCGATTGAACTAAAAATCTTTGACGAGGCCGCGACGAACGGCCTCGTCATAGGTGATCCAAGTTTTTTCCTTAGCTAAATAGATTTCCTGCTCGAAGCATGGCGCCTTCTTTATGGGTCGGATTATAATTTTCGATTTCGGTATTGGATGAGGCCTTACTCATTAAAAATAAGTCGCGCATGCCGAACGGTGATTCTAAGTTATTAAGATAATTAACTTATTTCTCGCTTTAGATTGATGTGGATCTCATTATGTACAAAAAATTATAAATGTCTATAATGAGAAACATATGCCGGCCCCATCTCCTCAAATTGGAATAACTCTTAAGAAAGTGCTCCGTGCCCTCGGGCAACGGCTGCGCGATCGTCGAAAGCAGTTGGGGATCAGCGCTATTGTGACGGCGGAAGCCGCAGGGATGTCGCGTGTGACTCTTCATCGCATTGAGCGAGGTGAAGAGTCTGTTGCGATGGGGGCATATCTGAGTGTCATTTCTGCTTTAGGGCTCGAGGTGGACTTGGTGGATCCGCGTAGCCGCAAACGCAAGAGTCCTTCATTGGTCCGGAAACTTCCGAGTAAGATCCGTTTGGCTGATTACCGGCAGTTGAAGAAGCTTGCGTGGCAACTCAAAGGCACAAAAGAGCTTAGTCCCAAGGATGCGCTCGATCTCTACGAAAGAAACTGGCGGCACGTCGATCTCAAGGCGATGGATCCGCTCGAACAGGAGCTTCTGGAGAGTCTTCTTGCTGCGTTTGGACGGGAGCGTTTACTTGTTTAAACGGGAGCATCATATTCGAATCGCGGCGATTCTCGAGGCGCTTGATGCGGAACTATTGGCTTCACACGGGTGTTATTTTGGAGGTGGAACCGCGATCGCGTTGTCGCATCATGAATATCGAGAATCAGTCGATATCGACTTCTTGGTTTCGGATCGAATCGGTTATCAAGCGATTCGACATCTGATGACCGGTTCGCATGGGATCCGAGCAGTCGTGCGTCCTGGAATGGGGCTCGCATTGGCGCGTGAAGTTCGCGCGGACCAATACGGCATTCGCACCATGCTTCGGGTTGGAAAAGCTGAGATCAAGTTCGAGATCGTTCTGGAAGGTCGATTTGAGCTGGAAGCTCCGAGTGCAAAAGATCGCATATGTGGAGTGACGACGCTGACTTCTCTTGATATGGCGGTGAGCAAGCTTCTTGCGAATTCCGATCGCTGGGTGGATGATTCCGTGTTTAGTCGCGACTTGATTGATCTTGCGATGCTAGAGATGCCACGATCGTTGCTGGATCGAGCGATCGAAAAGGCTGGAGCTGCCTACGGTGAAAGCATCGAGCGCGATTTGGCGCGGGCTATTCAACGCCTTGGCGAGCGGGCCGGGCGTCTGGATGAGTGCATGGAGGCGTTAAAAATAAATGAAGTACCTAAGGCACTTCTTTGGAAGCGGATTCGGCGTTTGAAATCGGTGAAGTAAGGCTCGGCCCAGAAAACAAGAATTTAGTTGGGACGGCACTGGCTCAGGTCGAAAGAGATCTGAATTGTCCGATTTTGGGCGCTCGCGTGGAACGGATCGAGGGAGAACCGAGCGCCATCAGAGAGGTTCCAGGCTGTTATCGTCAACTCGTAGGAATCGCTTGCGCCTTCGACTTTCGTTCCATCGGGGAAGGATCTATTTACATAGACTGTGTTTACTTTTGTGCTTTGAATGTAGCCGGGGTAGTGCGTCTCTTCGCCTTTTTCATTCTTGCACGTCACTTTTCCGGTTTCGTCTGAGCCGCACAGAATGTTCTCTCGATCGCGGCAAGAGGAGACGACGCCGTCCTTCGAGTTGAACATGCATTCCAGGTTGTTGCTCATCATCTGAGTCTCGGTTTCGCCTTTGCGATTCTGGAACGTGTACGAAATCTCAAAAGAACCGTCGCTTTTACGATTTAAGGCAATTGTATCGACTCCGCCATCGAAAGGGATCAGGTTGCGTGTGCAAGTGAAGCCGTTGCCGACATCCGCGCTGCAGTTGAGAGCGAATAGAAACATTCCGAGAGAGAAAAACGTCGATCGCATCGTCACTCCTGTATTGAGCCTCATGGACTTCCGCACTTTCTAAGGCGTGGTGGCTTGATACTGATAAAGACCCATTGCGTCAAGCGCATTCAGTCGGCGCTTCGATACTATGAAATCTTGTCGGCGAGTCGATGCGAGTATAGGTTAAGCTCATGAAAAATCCGCGACTCACTGGTCCTACGGTTTCTGTCAGTTGGCTTGCTGAAAATATTTCGAATCCCCAGGTCATCGTTTTGGATGCGAGCATGAAACCCGTGGGCGCTACCGCGACTTCCGCTCCTCAAACCGCGCCCGTCAGAATCCCAGGTGCGCGCCGATTCGATTTTGATCAAAAGATCTGCGATCAGAAAAGTTCGCTTCCTCATATGATGCCGGCGCCTGAGCACTTCGAGAAAGAGGTTCGCGCCTTGGGAATCAACAACGAAAGTATCATTGTCGTTTATGACCGCGTAGGCATTTACTCCAGTCCTCGCGCCTGGTGGATGCTCAAGGCGATGGGACATGATCAAGTGGCCGTGCTGGATGGAGGACTTCCGGCCTGGACCCGAGCGGGTCTAGCGGTAGAGCCTGAGACCTCAATGTCTGCAACTCCTGGAAATTTCATCGCGAAGCCGCGCCCCGAAATGTTTTGCGAAATATCGAAAGTGGAGGACGCACTCAAAGATCCGAACTACGCAGTTTTGGATGCGCGATCTGAAGGACGATTTGAGGGGCATGAGGCGGAGCCTCGTCAAGGACTTCGTGCGGGGCATATGCCTGGCTCGAAGAACGTTCCTTTCAATCAGGTCCAAACTCAAGGACATATGCGTTCTGCTCAGGAGCTCACGAATCTTTTTTCTTCCAAAGTGGAGTCCGGTCAGAAGCTGGTCTTCAGTTGTGGCTCAGGAGTGACGGCTTGCATTCTAGCGCTTGCGGCGGAAATGGCAGGCTACAAAAACATCACGGTTTATGATGGCTCATGGTGCGAGTGGGGACTGCCTTCTTCTCGTCCGGTGGAGCTTGGGAAAACCAGCTCCTGAGTTTGTATCCGGATGAACTTAAAAAAGAAGGCTTTGCAATTGGGTCTAATTATGACTCGTACCAGTCGAGAGACAGCTAAGCGATTTCATCCGTTCTCGCCGATAACGGAAATAACGAAATCACTAGGTGATAGACTTGTCTTTTGTTCTGTCCCGAGCTGAAAAAACCAGCGAGATCCCGTCTGAACTGTTTTATTTTTTCGAATGCTTCTGGAAGCTGATCCGGATCGAGGATCAAGGTCGTGGCACCACTGAATTTCTTCCCGAACTCAGGCTCTAAGTCGAGGGCCTTGGAAGCCAGTGCTAGGCTTTCTCTTTGGCCCGCTTTTATCGCTTCATGGCTCAGTGCTCCCTCGCCACCTGCGGTGGTGTTTTTGTAAACGACTTTCAATTTTCCATTTTTTCGGATCTCTAGAAGTCCGGCGTCGACCAGTTGTTTTTTTGCGGCGTCTACTTGTTCGACAGGAATTCGCAACATTTTGGCGATCCAAGCCGAATCGCTTTTGAAGTCGCGAGCAGACACCAGTTCCAGCAGGGCGTAGTGGTGCCATTCCCAGACTTTAGAAAAAGTATCGAGTTTTAAAGTGCGAAATTGCGGTCGATCGCCTTTGAGGGCCTTCTCTTTCATAAATCGAGACTGAATTTGACTCTCTGAAAGCCCCAGCCTCAAGGCGATCCGCTTGATGGTTTCAGGCGAGGCTTTTTGTCGCCCTGTCATAATTCGAGATAACGAAGAGTGTGAGACCCCAAGAAATTGCGCGAACGAGCGCAAGGTAAAATTCGGATTTTTTTCGCAGGCCTTTTGAAATTCAAGTCGGACCCAAATCCAAAACGATGCTGAGTCGATTTTCTTTTTGATCATAGGTCTTGCTAGCATAGCGACTTTTCTAAAAGTGC
>CAZCBS010000328.1:4222-4648 GCA_964496965.1 uncultured Bacteriovoracaceae bacterium | reverse complement strand
ATTTTAAATTTAAAATCATGGGAGATCGAGATCCGGTTCACGTTTTGGGCGGGCTATCTTGCGAGCCGGCTCTTCTTGCTCAGATCGCTCTTTTTTAAGAATCTCGTCGATCTCTTTGGAAGACTCGACTTCTGATTTCCGCTGCTCGAACTTTTCGCGCAGAAATTTTACAGCGTCTTTTTGCGGAAGCCGAGGTTTCTTGGGGTCCATATTGCCTTTGTTCGTCATGGTAGAAGTCCTCCAGTCTTTTTTATAACATCAAAAACGGCGTCTGCAGGTCTTTGATATTACAGGTGAATGCGTGATTTGATCTGCGACTTTTTCTATCCCTACTCGCAGCGCATGGAACTCTACTGAGAGCAATTTGTTTGCCAGGCAGAATTCGAGGAGAATTTGGGCTTATTTTCCCGTGTCCCGTTCTCGATG
>CAZCBS010000328.1:3422-4212 GCA_964496965.1 uncultured Bacteriovoracaceae bacterium | reverse complement strand
TTTCCCTAGGAGAATTTGGTGTAGATTTTGGTTTTTTTTTCCCTTGTCCGGTTTTGGTTGTTTCGGAAATAAATAGTCTTTTGGCTTTTTGGTTTCGATGCTTAGGTCGTGGACCATAAACCCACTGAGCTTGTTTGAAATCAGGACATTTTTTCAATTTCCGGACTTCATTGAACCTAACTTGAGCGGCACTCGATTAAATTTGGATGTATCGCTCGAATGGCGAGCCGCAGTTTATGAGCTTTCAGGGCGAATATTGACAGGTAGCCAGAGTAGCTATATTATATAGCTATGAGTAGCCAGCCTAAACGATCCGTAGGAATCAAAGAGCTGAAGGACCGAGCATCGGAAATCATCGCAACGGTTCAGCGCACTGGGCGGCCCATATCGATTACAAAGAGTAATCACGAAGTCGCCCGCATCGTGCCTATTCCCACCGATCCTCATGAAAAGCTGGTTGCTGCAGGACTGATTAAGCCCGGTCCAAAGCCAGCTCCACTTTCAGAGCTTAAGCTGACTCAGCTCGCTCCCGATGCATCGATCGCAATTCGAGCTATCTTACAAGATCGCGAAGAAAGCTGATTCGCATGTTAGTTTATATCGATTCGTCCGTTATGGTTTCGATCGCTCTCGGAGATCCCCGTGGAGTTCAGGCATTGGCGATTCTCGGCAAACGCGATGCATGTACAAGCGTGCTTTCCCAGGTCCAATGCCAAGCGGGACTCCCGCCTCCCTACCGCTTGGCTCCAGGCGGTCTTCCGGGCCCCAACCAAGCGTTTAACCTCCATCC
>CAZCBS010000328.1:0-3412 GCA_964496965.1 uncultured Bacteriovoracaceae bacterium | reverse complement strand
TCGAATGCCAAAGGGGAATTTCGTTTAAGTACGCTCGGGCTCCAGGCGGGTTTCCGGCCGAAGAACAAGCGTTAAACGAAATTCTGAGTCGATTGCAGCATATACAAATGACCTCTGCAGTCATCGGTCAGGCGAGAACATTGGTTCGCCGTCACCGTTCGGGAATTGGATTAAGGACTCTCGACGCACTTCATGTGGCATCTGCAGCCGAAATACAGGCTCTCCTTGGCGCAGGAACTATCGAGTACATCACCGCGGACCGACGCCAGCATCTTGCTTTCACCGCCGAGGGCTTCGCAGGTAGCCTGATTTCTTAAACAGAAATGAGAAATGCCCGGGATTTCTTGTCACTCGCTCAGTGCTTCGTAACTCGACTAAATCTGGATATCTCGCTCGATCGGGCTCGCCATGCACATAAAAGTCTCGGTCGAGCGAATTCCTTTTATCGTTTGTAAGCGTTTCATCAGAAAGAAGTAGTAATCCTGCATGTCACGCGCATGGACTTTAAGAAAAAGCGCGTAAGTGCCGGTCGTGTAATGAGCCTCAACGACGTTCGGAAGTTTTTTTAGCAGCTCGAGAACCTCCGGAATTTCTTGTGAGCGATTGACATGAACTCCCACAAAGGCAAGAACTCCATAGCCAAGCGCTTGAGGGTCAAGAACTGTCCGATGCTCGAGAATCACTTCATTCTCGCGAAGCTTATCGTATCTTTGATGGATGGTTCCGCCAGAAACATCGAGATCTCTTGCGATTTCTAGAAATGGTTTTCTCGCATCATCTTGAAGATGACGCAAAATGTCGCGATCCAGTTTGTCGATTTGATATTTTTGACTTTCCATGCGGGCATTGAAATATCAGATTTTTATAAAAAGGCCTAAAAAACTTTCAAATCGTTACTTCAGTGAAAGTAATAGTGATACTTTGATTGGAAAATGGTCTCTTCGCCTCATCAAAGGAGACCTTATGAAAATTCTGATTTTGTCCGTAGCACTTTTCGTAACCCAATCGGCAATGGCGTGGGATGCCGCTTTCCGCACAGAACGGGGATGCCCATTTCAAGCTGTGATTTACTCTGAGCAACAAAAAATGCCGTTGCTTTGGAGCTCAATCGGAAAAGCCCGCATTCAGCTTCTATACTTCAGCCCCCAAGCAGGGACCTATTCCACCTACAGCGGAGGAGAACTTCCGTTGGGACTTCCGGTTTTTGAAGCCGATAAGCGAATGCAATCAATAGATCTTTCTCTAAGCGGAAGAGAGGTCCGTTGCCGTCTCGAATCGATCTGACATGAGAGGCCCGACTCTCATCAAGGAGTCGGGCTCTTCCTCTATCAAAACTTAAACCAATCCAAATTGAGGCACATCAATCTCTCCTCCGGCTCAGAAGCACGAGCTACGCGAACTGCTTCCTCGATAAAACGCGCCGCCATTTCTCGGATGGCTTTCTGATCCTTGAGAGAAATGCTCATGGGCCCCGTATAGGCCAGCTCATCTTCAGCGAGCTTTTCATGTCTTTGCATCGCCTTGATTCGCCAGTTGGCGTGATGACGTGCACTCAGTGGGGAACTGGATTCAAGATGCGTGGCCTTAGCTTTCATTTGAAGGCCCGCCTCCGTCTCGGCGCAAAGCCCGGTGGACAGAAGAAAGTCGACAACTCGTCGCACTCGATCGCGCGGTAGCTCAAAATAATCCGCCAGCGCATCGATCGTCCGAAGCTCAGGAAGTGCGGTGGCTAGCCGAATCCCGCTGAAATACCAATTCGAGTAGAAGTTCGCTTTTTCTTCTTCCGTCAGCGTGCGATCTCGCTCCACACGATTGACCAGCTCTTTCGCGTTCGCGCGCGCATTCGCAATCTGCTGATCGAGCGCGGCTCTTAAGACACGTGAGCCTGCGCGCTCTCGTTGAACCAAAAGTAGAAAATATTGAGTCTCCAATTCTCTCAGCCCCAAGTACAGACAGAGCTCCGCAGCCTGCTCCATCGTCAGATGAACGGGCCCCCGAAAGATATGGCTCACGCGAGTACTATGCGTCTTGAGGCGTTCCGAAATTTTAAGAAGCTCTCCACGTCCCTGATGAGGCATAGCTCGGATTCGGGCGATGACGTAGGCTTTATAATCATCAAAGTCAAAAACTCTCATACCATAATTATATCATGTAGTTATGTATTAAACATGTTTTAAAAAACAATTTTCGAACATGTAGTTGAATAAAATTGATCTATAAACATAACGCTACGCACAGTAAAAGCTCCGCAAGTCAGCACGGAACTCTCTAACTGATCGCACAGTCTGGGGTTTTCGCCCCAGGGGTTCCGTGCTGGCGAACGAAAACCAGTGAACGAAAACAATAGTTGATTAACAAAGTACACTATAATACAACCCCGCCTGTGCGATCAAACGGATAGGACTTATGAAAAAAAATCTACGTTGGAATGCATTCGCTCTCACGGTGGTTTGCGGAGTCGCTTTCTCAAATCTTGCTTCGGCAAACGAAATGATTTTGAGAGCCCTGAAAAATCAACCCGTCGGAATCATGGCTTCTCAGCAGCGCAAGGCCCACGGCGGCGTGGATGGCGTCGGTGGTGACAGACTTGAATTAAGCACTGCTGTCGAAGCGGCAGCTGTTGAGATTTCGGTGCCTGGAGACATGGGCCGGAGTGGCACGCTTGAAGTGGTTGGAACTCCTGGAGCTGGACAAAAGGAAGAGATTAATCTTTATCCTTGAGACAGTGATGCGCATGGCGAACCCGTCCGGTTTGGATGTCACATCGATAAAGAAAGCACGATTCATCTCAATCAGCCGGTCACTCTTTTGCCGGGGACGTACGTGGTTACTTACTCAAGTACCAACACTTTTGTCCAAGTCCGAGCGGATGAAAAGACGGTTGCAGAGTTGAAAAAACTTAAAGTCGCAAAAGCGGATCGTCCGGTGAGCTTTTCGGTTTTTAAGGATTTTACGGATCACGGCATGCAGGATCGGAGCCTTAAGCTGGCATGGATTCATTCAGGTAATCTTCAAGAAATTTTCCAGAATATTTGCCAAACTCCATCCGCCCAAGATCAATCAGCTTGCGATGCGTGGAGATCTGGAAACTATCATCAGCTTCTTGGTCGAGTCATCCAGTTCGGTGATGACGGATCTATCTATTTTTGGGTGTTCAACACAGACCCTGACGCCGCAGGATCACACGTATTTAAAAACGAAGGCAGAGTTTACGTCACCGACCCCGAAGCAGGCCAGTTTGTCTCGGTCTTTCCAGGCGTATACGGCGTAGTCTTTACCGATAACCAAACCGGTAAATCCGAAACCCGCTACGGAATCCGCGTTCAATAAGGAAGACAACCGATGCGGCTCGGAGGATGGATCCTAGCACTGGCCATTACGACAGGGATGATTCCCTGGGGCCAGGCTTTTT
>CAZCBS010000327.1:0-4649 GCA_964496965.1 uncultured Bacteriovoracaceae bacterium | reverse complement strand
CTCTACTTCGGCAAGGTCGACTGGGAGCCGACGGCCGACGACCGCTTCGTGCTGAGCACCAAGTTGCGCCGCGAAACGGAAGTCCAGGGCGGGTCCGGCAACGTCGCGGTATCGGCGGGCTTCAACTTCCGGAAAGGGGATACCCGCGTCAATCTTAGGGTGCAGCCCAGACCCCATCGCCGGGTAAATATGTTGAGGGGCCCTACAACAACAACACAGGGAAACCCGCGCCGCCCCAAAGGCACCCGAGCGGGTGCGGGTGTGTTCAGGCAGGGCCACTAAAACTTATCCCCGGCCGATTCCGTAATCGGACAAACCCATCTTACGGAGCTGCTCTGGATTATAAACGTTGCGACCGTCAAAGATCACAGGACTGCGAAGCTCTTTTTTCACTTCTTCGAAATCCGGATGACGAAACTCGTTCCACTCCGTAACCAAGAGCAATGCGTCGGCATTTTCGGTGACTTCATAAGCCGAAGAGCAATAAGTGATCTTATCGCCGATGATCTTGCGCGCGTTTTCAGTTGCCACTGGATCGAATGCACGAACCGTGGCGCCTGCCTTGGTTAGCTCGTCGACAATCGTAATTGCTGGAGCTTCGCGCATATCGTCGGTGTTCGGTTTGAAAGCAAGTCCCCAAACGCCAAACACGCGACCCTTGAGATCGTTTCCAAAATGCTTCTTCACGCGAGTCACCAAGTGGCTCTTTTGACGAGCATTGGCTTCTTCGGCAGCAGTGATGATTCCCATCGGAACACCCTGCTTTTCACCGGTCGACATCAGGGCTTGAACGTCCTTAGGAAAACAGGATCCGCCGTAGCCTACGCCGGCGTACAAAAAGTGCTTACCAATTCGCACGTCGGTCGTCATTCCCTTGCGAACCTGCTCGATGTCGCCACCGACTTTTTCGCAAAGAATCGAAAGCTCGTTCATGAAGCTGATGCGGGTCGCGAGAAACGCATTGCAAGCGTACTTGGTCATCTCGGCGGAAACGGCATCCATCCAAATAATTGGATTTCCCTGGCGAACAAATGGCGAATAAAGATCGGCCATTTTCTTATAAACTTCTTCTTTATCCGTTCCGATCACGACGCGATCGGGACGCAAGAAATCGTCGACAGCGGTTCCTTCTTTCAGGAACTCCGGATTGCTGACGACATCGAAATCAAAACGAGTATGAGGAGCCATCCACTCGGCGACCACTTTATGCGAGCCGATCGGCACGGTGGACTTGTTCACGACCAGACGATAACCCGTCATGGCTCTCGCAACCTCTTCGGCCGCGGCTTTCAGGTATTTCAAATCAGGTTCGCCATTGGGCAGCGGCGGCGTTCCAACGGCCATGAAAACGATCTCGCTTGCGGCGACTGCGTCCGCGGTCGAGGTAGTGAAAATCAGTCGTTTCTCGGCGGCGCCTCTTCGAACCAAAGTCTCAAGGCCTGGCTCAAAGATCGGAATCTCACCACGCTTCAGCGCTTCAATCTTAGATGGATCCTTATCAACACAGTAAACAGTGTTCCCGGTGTCCGCAAAACATGCGCCCGCGACCAAGCCGACGTAACCAGTCCCAATAACGGCAATCTTCATAAACCCTCTCGAATGCTCTTTTTTTCCCAAATCCCGGGGCCTTATGCTAGCTTTTTCTGCGAATCGTTCACGAAAATAACACGAAAATAAAATGAAAACCGACGCGCGACGACCGGCCATGCCGCCTATTACCGTGACCATGATTACCCTGAATGAAAGGGATAATATCGCGCGCGCCATTGAAAGCGTGAAATGGGCCGACGAAATCGTCGTCGTCGATTCCGGCAGTACTGACGGAACCGTCGAAATCGCGAAAAAACTCGGCGCCCGCGTCATTCACAATCCTTGGCCAGGCTATGGCAAACAAAAGAACTTCGCTCAAGCCGCTGCTTCGCACGATTGGGTTCTCAACGTCGATGGCGATGAAATGATCCCCGAGGCCCTGAAGCTTGAAATCTGGAACGCCCTCTCTGAAGTCGAAACCGGAAAGACGTCCTACAAAGGCTTTCGTTTTCCGCGAAAAAACTTCTATCTCGGACGCTGGATCGCGCACGGTGGCTGGTACCCGAACTACCTCGTCCGTCTTGCGAACAAGAAATATTCTTCCTGGAGCGAACCTCACGTACACGAAGCGCTCGAAGTGCGCGGCGAAATCGGAACGCTTTCCGAGCCGCTTCATAACTACTCATTTCCGTCCATTCAGGATCAGGTATTAACCAATCTTCGATTCTCAAAACTGGGTTGCGAGGACTTGCGCAAAAAAGGCAAAGAAGCGAGCGTGCTCAAGCTGCTTTTCAAGCCGATCGGAAAATTCGTCGAGACATATATTTTGAAACGTGGTTTTCTGGACGGGCTTCCGGGCTTTATCATTTCGGTGAACGCGGCCCACAGCATGTTTTTGAAATACGCTTATCTTTGCGAGGCTCGAATTCTCGGGGAAACTCATGAGAGTACTGATCATCGATAACACCATTGACCCTCACTGCTGGGGCTCATATGAGCTGGCGAAATACGGAAAGCTTGCGCCTGGCGCAACACTTCACGTGAGACGAGCGCCTCATGATGATCTTCCTAAAAGCCCCGAAGGATGGGACCGCATCATCGTCTCGGGCTCCAAGACCTCAGCCATGGAAGACGCACCCTGGATTGAGCGCCTTCTCGAATTTATCCGCCGTACGGTCGATATGAAAAAACCGTATCTCGGAGTTTGCTACGGACATCAGTCGCTTGTTCGCGCTTTGGGTGGTCGCGAAAGAGTTCGCCTCGCGGCGCAGTCCGAGCACGGCTGGACAAAAATCAAGCTTCACGAAGATTCCGCTCTGACAAAGGGACTGAACCGCGAGTTTTATTCCTTCTCATCGCATTACGATGAAGTGCACTCGCTCCCTCAAGGAATGAAGCGGCTTGCTTCTTCTCAAGACTGCGAGATCCAAGCCTGCCAGCTCGAGAGCCTTCCTGTTTTCGGAATTCAATTTCATCCGGAAAAATCCGCGGAAGACGCGAAAAAGTCCTTTCAGGAATATCGCAAAAAGGGCGCTCCGAAACGACTCTTGCACGCCGACGAAACGGATAAGCTCTTTCAAGTCGAAATCGGCGACACCCTCTTTGGGAATTTCTTTCAGTTATGAAGCATCTAAAAACCCTCGCTAAAACAGCTTTCATTTTCGGCCTTCTCTATTTCCTGACTCAGAAAGGATTTATCTCGATACAGGATACGAGACGCGCTTTTGATTCGTGGCCGACATTGCTGATTGTTTTTTTGGTGCTGGGCTTTCAAGTCATCCTGGGTTCGATTCGCTGGCAATGGCTGCTCAAAGCTCAAAACATCGAGTTGAAATGGATTCGCGTACTTGAGCTCACGGCCGTAGGGAACTTTTTCAACATCGCGCTTCCTGGCGCGGTCAGCGGCGATTTCATCAAAGCCTTTTATATCGGCAAGGATGCCCCCGGCCAGCGCGCTCGCGCTTTCGGCGGGATCCTTTTTGACCGTGTCGCGGGGCTATCTGCACTCGTGTTGATCGCCGGCATCTCGATGATGCTGGAGTTTGGCTCAAATCCGGACGGAACAAACGAGCACATGCTTCACGTTCTGCGTCCGCTTGTGATGATGGCGGCTTTGTGCACGCTTCTTTTTTACGGCTACCTCTTCTTGGTCAAAGAAACCTGGGATCCTGTTCTTGTACTGATTCGCAAGATGGAAAAGACCTTGCCAGCCAAACTGGGCAATGCCGTCAACTCGATCGGACGAATCTATGAAGGCATCCGCCACTATCATCACCATCGCTGGACCGTGATGAAAGCGCTTCTGATCTCGATCGTCGTACATATGTGCGTGGGCTGGTCGTTCTTGGAGTTTGCCCACATTTTCGGCGCCGAACACTTGTCTCTGCTTTCCGTTTACACCATCTTTCCGCTGGGCCTTCTGGTAACCGCGGTTCCAGTCGCTCTGGCAGGACTAGGGACCGGACACGCGGCTTTTCTCTATCTTTTCAACTTAATTGGATGTGCTCGCGGCGCGGATATTTTCACGCTCTACGCGCTTTCTCAGCTTTTCTATGGTTTTGTCGGCGGAATTGTCTATCTGCGCTTTAAAGGCCAGCTGACTCCGATCGCGAATCCGCAAACCTCGACAGCAAACTGAATTTGAACTGGCATGGGAGTCGCACAAGCGGCCCCCCATGCTTGAACATCATTCCGAATTATTTGAACTCAGGCCTTTTCAACGGAAAGCTCTTGAAGCTCTCAACGATCCCGGCCATTTGATTTGCGTTTCTCCGACAGGCTCGGGAAAGAGCCTGATTTACGAGAAATATTCGCGAAAACATCGCACATTATTGGTCACGCCTCTGATCGCTCTTGCGAGGCAACAACAGCTCAAGCTCAAAAGCTTGGGCATTCCCGTCTCGCTTGCGGCAGGCCCAGAGCCCGAGCCTCCACCTCAAGCGAAGACCGGAGTTTGGATCATCAGTCCAGAAAGACTCGCTCATCCACAGACCATTCAGAGAGCCGCCGCATGGAAACCTGCGCTCTTAGCCGTGGACGAATGCCATTGCCTTTGGGACTGGGGAGAGAGCTTTCGCCCGTCGTTTCTTCTGATCCCAAAATTTTTGAAAAAACTTTCG
>CAZCBS010000326.1:0-4663 GCA_964496965.1 uncultured Bacteriovoracaceae bacterium | reverse complement strand
ATCGTCGGGATAAAGCCATGGGATTCGCCTGAGAAAATTCTTCATCTCAGGCAAAGCGAGAAAACGAAGATCTCTCACCCTTTCAAACTCTTTCTGAACGTCCGTTCCTCCTTGCGGCACGATCCATTTTGGAATCTCTTCGAGCGGGAGATCGTCATAGCGAACCCATGACTCCTTCACCTTTTTCTCCTGCTCGGACTCGCCAGACGGCTCCTCTGATGATCGATCGCTCTCAACGATTTTCAGCCAAGAAAGGTCCTTCGGACGAATAGGAGAAGGCTCCGCCGCGAATACCGAAGCCGAGATCACCAGATAGCTCCCGAGCCAAAAACATAAATCAATCAGCGTTAAATGCAGCCGCACATTCGCCTCTTTGCAAAAGTGCCGCCGGATTGGTAAGTTGAAACTATGATTCTCATTACTGGCGCGACTGCAGGAATCGGCGAAGCGACCGCACGGATTTTCGCCGAAAACGGACATGACCTTCTTCTGACCGGAAGGCGGCGAGATCGCTTGGAAGCGCTCTCTGGCGAGCTCACTCACACCTGTTCCATCCGCGCTCATACGTATGCATTAGACGTAGCGAATACAGATGAAGTGAAAGCATTCGCGCGCTCCGCGGCTCCCCTTCTTGCTGAAACCCAAGTCCTGGTCAATAACGCGGGACTCGCGAAAGGACTCAATCCGATTCAAAACGTCGACTCAAGCGATTGGGATGCGATGATCGACACGAACGTCAAAGGATTGCTTGCGGTCACGCGCGAGGTTTTACCGCATTTCATCAAACGCGGGGATGGCCATATCGTCAATCTGGGATCGGTAGCCGGGCACTACAACTATCCGAAGGGAAATGTCTATTGCGCAACGAAAGCTGCCGTTCATGCGTTGACCGAATGCATGCGACTGGATCTCGTGGGAACAGGAGTCCGCGTCACTGAAATCAGCCCCGGAATGGTGGAAACGGAATTCAGTGAAGTTCGCCTGGGTGACCGTGAAAAAGCCAAGACCGTTTACGCGGGAATGACTCCTCTTTCTGCACGAGATATCGCAGAGACCATCTATTGGTGCGTCGCTCGCCCTCGTCATGTCAATGTCCAAGAAGTCGTGATTTATCCTACGGATCAGGCATCACCAACGGTCGTGCATCGAAAATAGCGGCATATTCTTCGCACTGTCGTTTTTTTTATGATGGGGCGAAAACTTCTCTATTTGCTCTCGGCGCTTTTAATCTCTCCGATTCTACAGCTCACTTCGTCGGATGCAGCTGCTGCGGCTCAAGATCGCTATCTCCTGACTGGACCTGACTCTCAGGCCTTAAAAGAGATGGTCGAGAGCTCCGGAGGTCGAACGGTATCACGGCTTCGGTATCACTCAGGCTGGGTCATCGAGCTCGACTCAGCCCAAGCCTTTCGAGTTCGAAACATCCTTGCTCTTCGCGCGATGACACAGTTGAACGGGCTTCATGGCGCAAGCTCGGATCAGATCGAGCTCCTGGAGCGCGACAAAGAAATGCATCTGATCGATGCGGCTCGTCCGGCGATTGTTTCGAACGATCCTTCGCTTTTCACCTCGCAAAAAACTCCTTGGGGCATCCGCATGGTACATGCCCCCGAGGCATTCGATATTTCTCGCGGCAAAGCGGTCACGGTCTGCGTCGTCGATACCGGCATCCAAACCGGCCATCCCGATCTAAAAGACGCGATCGTCGGCGGTGACAATACCCTGACTCACCCCGAGGACCCGGGCCAGGACTTGCCGCTTTATGAGGACGACCAAGGACATGGTACTCACGTGGCCGGAACAATCGCCGCTCGCGATAATGAGATCGGCGTGGTGGGAGTTGCGCCGGAAGCAAAAATCTTCGCCGTAAAATCCTTAAACTCGCGAGGCTCCGGAAGCTTCTCGACCGTTGCCGAGGGCATTCGCTCCTGCATCGCTCACGGCGCGCAAGTCATCAACTTAAGCTGCGCGTCCGACGATGATTCGGAAGTCATTCGACGAGCAGTCAACGATGCGATTCATGAGGGCGTCGTCATTGTCGCCGCGGCAGGAAACGAGAAAAGCGGGGTCAAGAATCCCGCACGACTTCCCGGCGTAATTGCCGTCAGCGCGCTGTCAAAGAATCACGACCTCGCGCGCTTCAGCAATCGGGGGCCGGAAATCTCTTTCATCGCTCCAGGCGAAGAAATTCTCTCAACCTATATCAGAGGTTCCTATGCCTATATGCAAGGAACCAGTCAGGCCGCGCCCCATGTGACGGGAGTCGTAGCTCTTCTCATTGCGGCGGGAGCAAACCCGGTTCTCGAGCATATCCGAACGGACGATTTGGGTCTCGCTCCTGAGGCCCAAGGCCAAGGCTGCATCGACGCGTATAAAAGTCTCGAAAACTAAAAATCGATGGATGTGCCGCCGGCGATAATCGGCTGAAGCTTATATTTATCAGCGTTTGGATAATAATGCGCGCCGATGCGAAAGCCTCGCCAGTAGTGGCTCAGCCCAAATCCGTAGACCTTGTAGGTGAAATCGTAACTCGCTCCACCGGCAAGCACATTATAGATCCCGCGCTTTCCGCGAAGGTAACTCCACGCCAGGTCGTACTCCCCTTCGGCGCCGCGAACATATCCCGACGTGCTCACTCCGTTCGTCAAAAGCGTTTGACGAGAGATATTCAAATTGGCACCGACAAATCCCGCCACATTCGACAGTACTTCGTATCCGGCGACAAGCCCGGGTCGCCAAGACAAGACTCTCAGATCAGGATTGGACGAATCGTAATTGCGATAATTGTAGGTTTCGACCGAGCCAAAAGCGGCAAGGGAAAATACCGGAAGGTTGAGAAGATTGATTTTTAAATTGGCGTTATAGGTTTGATAGACATCCTGAAGAAGCCCGGTCCCGATTTGAACGGAATCAAACACTCCGTAGGCAACATCGGTCCCGAGCATCAGTCTTCCCGCGGGAAGCGTCAACGGGCTCGGCAATAAATGAGTGTAAGCGAAGATGGGGTTCGGGAAATCCTCGGCCTCGCTCGGAACGGATTTTCGAGAAACCGCTCCTGGCGCAGCATAGGCGTTCGTGATCAAACACAGGGCGACGAGAGTCAGCTTCCATTGCTTCATACCTTGGATTCTATCAGCGAAACTTAAAGACGTGAAGCGGCAGCCGTGTCTAAAAACCAGAAAAGTTTTCCATCGACAGGATCCACGCGCTGACTCGGCAACAGCCCTCGATGCTCCCGGGGATCCTGCAGCACCTGCCGGACTCTTTCAGCCTTTTCATCGCCCGTCACCAAAAACAGGACTGCTCGAGTCGAGTTGAGGACCCCCAGGCTGACCGAAATTCGAAAGGTTCCCAGTTTTTCAACGTAAGGGGCGATCACCCAATCCGTCGAATCATGCTCAGAATGGGAACCAGGAAAAAGAGACGCGGTATGCCCATCGCTTCCCATTCCTTGAAGAGCGAAATCAAAGCGAGGCCATTTCAGCCCGGCAAAATATTTCCGGATCTCGATTTGATAGGATTGCGCAACCTTCTCTGGCGTGCCAAGCTCCGTTCTGACTCGATGCACGTTTTCGACAGGAACCGAGACTCGATCTAAAAACGCTCTTTTAAAGCTTCCAAAATTACTCTCGGGATGGTCGGGCGGAACCATTCTCTCATCCCCCCAAAACCAATGGATCTTGTCCCACGGGAGAGAAAGCTCAACGAGTCGACGATAAAATCCCAAAGGCGTTCTTCCGCCGGAAAGAAGAACAAAGTACTGCCCTCGCTCAGCGATCTCTCGCTGCGCCAGCTGCGAGAACAAAGCCGCGCTTTGAGCGGAAAGCTCTTCGGAGCTATCGAAAACTCGAATATCAGCCTGCACGCGCCCTCCAAACTGGAATCATCTGAGGGGCGACCCGACTAAAACGCCATTGCCTTCCGTCGCGCGCAAGAAGCGCATCGGATTCCCGAGGTCCCCAGCTTCCTGCGGAATAATTCGGAAAATCGCGCGGCCTCAATGCGGTCCAAACATCCAAAATGGGTTGAATCACGGCCCAGGCGCATTCCACATGGTCGCCCCTTTGGAAAAGAGTCGCATCCCCGTTCATGCAATCATAAATCAGCGTTTCGTACCCCGTGCTCGGGATCTCGCCGAAATGATCGCGATAATCAAAATCCATGTGCACATCCCGAATATCCACGGCAGGCCCCGGGACTTTCGCCCCAAACTGAATCGAGATCCGTTCTTCGGGCTGAATCTGAATGATCAATCGGTTTGGAGCCAGACTGGTCACACCCGTTTCCCGAAACAGCTGAAATGGCACGTCTCGAAACTGAATCGTGACTTCGGTGATTCGCGCCCCGAGTCTTTTTCCAGTACGAAGATAGAACGGAACGCCGGCCCAGCGCCAATTATCGATAGTGAATTTGAACGTGGCAAGAGTGTAGATCGCAGAGTGGGTCAGGGAGAACCAGACGTTCGACGCGCCGCGCTGCAGGGTTCGCGGAGTTTCGTCGCAGGACGGGTCATTGGTGGTCAGCCATGGGCGACGACCGCGACATGCCATGATGCCGGTAAGAGCGGTCTTCCGAAAGGCGTACTCCATCGTTTCAGAGAGCCCGCAACTGCATCGAATGGTGATGTCCCCGAGCGAGGCGGTGTTGCCGGCAGCCTCGATCG
>CAZCBS010000325.1:0-4672 GCA_964496965.1 uncultured Bacteriovoracaceae bacterium | reverse complement strand
GAGCAGGTTGCCTCGATACAATGGAGGTGCCAATGCGCATCGCCCTGGGGCAAAGCAAGAGCGAACGCGACCAAATCGGCGACCGTCCTCGGTCCCGGCGCATTGATCATCGCCAGGCGCATTTCTTCGGTAAAAAACGGATTGGTTTCGGAAAGTTTTTTAACGTGACTGATCACCGAGCGAGTGAGCGCGTCCATCTCGTTGGATTTCTCGGAGATGTCCTCCAGATACTCGGTCTCAACGACAATATAAGGATGCTCAGACAAGACCCGCTTGGAGCGGAATCGCTTCATGCTGCTGACCAAAAGGTTCACGGAACCGTCAGGCATCTTGAGCCGTTTGACGATTTTGACCACCACGCCGACGTCGTAAAGATCTTCGGGCTTGGTTTCTTCGCGGGGCTCGCCCTCGCGAGTGATCAAGAGACCAATTAAACGCTGACGATTGAGCGCCTCCTCGATCATGGCCACCATGCGAGGATTGGAAACCAGAAGCGGGGCCAGCAGCGTCGGATAAATCGTCGGCGCGTTTATCGGCAAAATAAAAAGATTAGGCGGAAGGACCTGATCCGGCAGGATCAGACCTTGGCTCTTTACAATTTCTTTATCTGGCGAATCGGACGACATGGAGCGAAACCCCTTAGTCAGCTCGTGACCGAGCCTAACTATGGGGACGCTTAGGTGTTTGGCAAGGAGAGAATCGTCATTTGGATCTTTTCCAGGATCTCATTTGGACGCGATGAGTCAATTTCGCTCGCCTTTTCATACCCTGCTGAGGTTCCATTGTCGTTCAAGCGCTCGACTTCTTCTTGGGTCCGAACCGTCACTTCGGTTCCGCCCAGGGAGCTTTCAGCGAGGACCTTATATTTGATACGGGTCCAGAGATAACGCTTTTGGGGAATGTCATTCACCTTGAATTCAACATACTTGTCGCGAGATTGGGTCTGGATCCAATCCGTTTCTAGGCTCCGCTTGGAAAGCTTCTTCATCTCCACGGAATCGACTTCAGCGGGATCCCGATCGGTAACGCTGTATTTGCGAAATGTTTCTTCGATCGCTTTCCAAACGACCGGAAATTCGTATTCGTAGACACGACTGTCTTTGAGCTTGGCGTAGGCTTGCTTTTTGACATCAGGGCCCGAAGAACAGCTCAAAAGAGCCATAGGAAAAAGACAAACTAAACCGGCAAACAAGCGACTGCGCATACTATTTCACCTTGATGTCTAAAATCAGACGAACGGGATTGGTCAGCTCAAAAACCTCAACAGGACGCTTGGACTTGAGATTAGCGACAAAAGTCCACGAATCCCCGTCCATGGGCGGCAAAAGATCCAGCGATTGAATCACGCTGCTTTTCTTCATTTCGGTCACGATTTTTTTGGAATTGAGCTCAAGCCGTGGCTTGCCCCAGACTGTGACCACGACGCGGTTCTCGTCGGGATTGACCGATATTTGATAATAAGGCGGACGCGGAATCGCTACATTTTCGCCACTGTGGGTTCCTTGCAAATCGACGACGATTCGCTCAAAACCAGGATTCACGGCGCGACGAATGTCCTTCACGACGACATCATTGATCGCTTGATCGCCGCCGGTCACAAGACCGTCTTGGACGTAGTTTCCGGTTTTTCTTCCCAGGGCTAATTGCACATGGTCGGGCTTGAGTTCCGCAAAAGCTTGCGTACCGAAAAGCCCCAACGAGCCCAAGCATGCCAGGATGGCGAAATGTCTCATATTCTCAAGACTAATCCTGGCTTAGTTCATAAGCAAGTCTTAGCCGAGAGCGTCGAGCCTGCCAGCGCATCAGCTGGGCCAAGGCGCCCATCATCACCCAAGGCAGGAACCATCCCGCGATCGCACCGTCCGTGGGACCTGAATCCGACTTTTTAGAAACGGTTCCGCAAAAGCCGACGCCGCCCCCTTGCTCTGGGGCCGTTGCCGAATGCCTGGGTGGCGGGCCAGGGGGACTCGAGTAATCCGCAAATCTTTCGGTCGCCCGGCAGCGGACATTGCTTGCCATGGCGTTGAGCAAGCGCGGCGCGGGAGCATCCACGCTTCCGGCGATCACCACGAAAGGCTGCGAGTCCAATGAGACCGGGCCTGCCGGGTAAAGACTTGCATCGAGAGATTTCGATGAAACCTTCAATGTGTAATCGCCCGGAGGAAGACCGCGTACCAGAAGATACGAATCATAATTCACAAACCCCGATTCGCCCTCAAAAGCGCGATCATACACTTCCGCGTTCACCGGGTTTCCCGAAGCATCCAGAAGCTCAAGCGTTGGATGCACGGGAGAATAAAGACTGTAAGCCAGAGCATGAATCTCGACATTTCCAGCGAGCATCTGAAGCTGATAACGTCCGCTCGAGGCACCACTGAGCTTATCCGTAATTCCAAATCCTCCCTGATCGTGAGCTCCGTCATAGACCACGGGATTTGAGCCTCCGGTTGAAAGGCTTCGGATGGAGCTGATCGATGCCCCGGAGCCTCCGCTGCAACGAGCGATAAGGGCGGGAGCCCCTGCAGCCTGCTGCGACGAAACGGTGATGGGCTGAAGCCGATATCCCGAAGAGTCGGTCAGCATCGATCTTCCAAAGGTCTTGTCGCCCGGACAAACGCTCGTATTGATGTCGGAATAGTAGGCAGGAAGCGGCCCGGAGCCCGCAAAAAAAGGCTCAAGCATCAGGTAATACGTTCCCGACTCAAGAGCCGCGATTTGGTAATGGCCATCTTTCGCGGTCATCGCGGTCGCAAGCACGGTTCCGCGATCGCGCGAAATCGCAAGCACATGCGCCCCAAAAACAGGCGCCCCTTTTTCGGTCTGCACGGAGCCTTCGATTTTTCCGCGTTGCTCCGCGTCCCCCGATGGATAAAGAGCATGAATCGCGGTTTGATCATCGCATCCCAAGTGCGCTTGCTCCGGCGATTCCATAAAAAGCATCGTCGATTGCAATCCCCCGCTATGCGAAAGCCCCAAAGCGTGACCCAGCTCGTGAGTGATCACGTTTTCGATGAAGACGCGGTTCTTCGATCCGAAAAACGAGGGAAAGGCCGATCCATATCCCGAGGTATCTTGTTCGTTCACGGTGAAATGAAAATCCTTGTCGTTCAGAACTACATCGGTCTCCATGATCTGGCCCGTGTTTGTGTCGTACCAAACTTGCGTCAGGCCCAAGACATTCGACGTGAGTGCCGGAGCATTCTTCGATCCTGACGCGAAGTAGATGCTCGAAAGACCGTTGAATTCGCTGTTAGGCTCGTAAACAACGGGATCGGTTCCCTGCCAGTAGTCAAAGCCGACCGCGCCCGCGGACGCCATGTTCCAACGTTGCAGTCCATGCACAACGGCAGTGTAAAACTCGGAGTCGCTGATGCCGGCTTGATTGGCGGGGTTTCCGGCGAGTTGGAGTTTGACTGAGCCCTTCTCCGACACCTTCCAACGCACTGGAATTCCGGCGGTAGTGAGCGTCGGCGTATACGCCCATGCCGAAGGAGATCCCACGCCATATCCTAAGAAGTGCGCGATCATCGCCCCCGTGATCGCAAGCCCGCGCCGTCCCATCCGTGGAAGCTCCTTCGGCGAGTAGGGTGCGCCAGGTTATTTTAAAGACGCGCTGTTTACTTCTTTCCGCGCCCTCTCCAGCTCATCATGATTCCTCCCAAAAGAAGAATCGCCGCCACCACGTAGCCCCAATGAGCCGCCCCCTGGTCGTGCTCGGGCTGCAATTGAGATGCCGGCTCGGCGCTAGTCGTGGGGCTTGGACTTACCGATAAACGAGGCGTAGGAGAGCTCATCACGGGACTCTTCACCTTCGGCGATCCATTCGACGTTTTCGATGCTTCAGAATGCGATGGCTGCGATTGCGAAGCGACGAGTTTTCTAAACTCGTTCAGGGTCCACGGACCGTGATGATCCTCAGGCGCTCCATCAAGGTCCTCCCCCGTCGCGCCAATCAGGATTTCATTTCCCGACTGATCCCGTCCGACTCCAAACTTACCGGTCATAAGGCCACGCAGGTCAAAGCTTCCGTCCGGGTTTTTCTCCCCCAGGGTCACAACGACGTCTTCTCCCTGTGAAAACTGCGCCGCACCCGAGATCTGGAGCCCCACGCCGTCTTTTTCTCCCCCCATCTCCCGAATTTGGATCGATGTTCCAGTTTTTGGCTCGCCCTTAAAGGCCTCCGTCACTTGGAGGTCATAGAAGGTGTAGATCCGCTTCCCGCCATCCGGCGTTTTAACCCAATCTGAATAACTCGAGCCGATTTTGCCCCGAACCAGCGTCGGGGTTTTTTGGGTGGTCTCAGGAAGCGGCCGAGAGACAAAACTCGTCGCCCAAGTGGGGCTGGCGGCGAGTAACGGGATCAAAAGAGTGAAAATGTGACGATTCATGCTTTGAGTATAAATCTGACGCTTGCACTCCTGAAACGAGTTTGTTAAACGAGTGCCCTGCATTCGAAATAGGATGGGTTGTTAGCTCAGTTGGTAGAGCAAGAGACTCTTAATCTCTGGGTCGGAGGTTCGATCCCTCCACAACCCACCATTTTAATAAGCCGAATTCCTTAGGGATTCGGCTTTTTTTGTTTTTGGGGTCTGGGGCGGAAGACAGATTAAGAGGAAAAAAGTGCGCTTAAAGGTAAATTCCTAAAAGATTACCGCCGATAAGCACCACATGG
>CAZCBS010000324.1:0-4688 GCA_964496965.1 uncultured Bacteriovoracaceae bacterium | reverse complement strand
TGAAGAGCGATTGATCGTGCTGAACAGCGTCGGCAACTGGGACCTTAAGCGCTGGAGCCCGGAATCCTTTGCGGCCTTGGCCAAAAGGCTCAGTGAAATTGATCCATGCAAGATCGTCCTTTCCGGCGCACAGAAGGACAGGGCATTATGCGCGCGCATTGCCGAGCTCTCCGGGGACAAGGCCGTCAGTTTGGCCGGCGAGACCAGCTTGGGCGAATCCCTGGCGCTTTATAAAAGGGCCAAGGTCCTGATTTCCGCGGATTCCGGCCCATTGCATTTGGCGCATAGTGTCGGCGGGGATGTGATCGGCATTTTCGGGCCGACCCGGCCAGAGATCACCGGGCCGCGCGGAACAGGCCGTTCGCGGATCCTTTTTAAAGAGGGAGGGTGCAATAAGGCGCCTTGTTATCATTTGGCCTGCGGCCGCAATGTCTGCATGCAGGCGGTGACGGTGGATGATGTCCTTGAAGCTTTCCAAAAATTCCAGCCCTAAACGCATCTTGGTGATCAGCCAGACCAATATCGGGGACGTGGTGCTGACCTGTCCGGTCATCGATATTTTGTGCCGCGATTACCCTAAGGCCCGGATGGATGTGGTCATCGGCCCCAAGGCCGCGTCCTTGTTTGAGGGGAATCCTCATTTCGGCGTGAAGGTGTACAACAAGCATGCCGGCCTTGCGGGACAGATCACCTGGTTTCAAGAGCTTCAGCGCAATCATTATGATTGTGTGGTGGATTTGCGCAGGACAGCCTTAGGATTTTTTCTGATGCCGCGGTATGCGGCCCCGGTTTTTTTTCAATCCCATCAGGCGCTGGCAGGGCACAAGAAACAGATGCATCTTGACCGCCTGCGCCAGGTCCATGCCTTTGACGGGCCCGCGGCGCAAAAATCAGCTGTCGTGACTACACGAGACGATGAAATATTTTTCGAGGGCGCGGTGGCCCCGGCCCTGGCAGGCAGGTCCTTTGTGGTCATGGCCCCTGGCGCTGCCTCCTCGGAAAAACCCTGGCACGGCCAGGGCTTTTCGGCCGTTGCCGAGGGGATTCGAAATTTCTTTCCCGTGGTAACGGCTCGAGGGGTAGTCCAAATCAGTGCTTATATCGATAATCTGCTCGCTAGCCTTTTGCCGACCGGCGCTGTTTCCGCGCTGGCTTACGCTCAGCTCCTTTATCTTCTTCCGGTCAGTCTTTTCGGGATGTCGGTCTCGGCCGCGGAGCTTCCGGCAATGTCAAGCGCGGTTGGAACTCCGGAGCAGATTCACGCCTATCTCCGCGGAAAACTCGACACAGGGCTCAAGCGAATCGCGTTTTTCATCGTCCCATCGATGGCGGCATTCTTGATCTTAGGCGATGTCATCATCGCTGCTCTTTTTCAGTCCGGCGCCTTCACACGCGCCAACACGGTTTATGTCTGGGGCGTGCTCGCAGGCTCCACCGTGGGCCTTCTTGCCGCGACCCTGGGTAGACTTTATTCGTCGACTTTTTATGCGCTTCATGACACCCGCACGCCACTTCGTTTTGCGATCGTGCGAGTCTTGCTGACGACTGGCTTGGGATACGTGTTTGCCTTTCCGCTCCCTAGGCTTTTAGGTTTAGACATCAGCTGGGGAACGGCCGGACTCACCTGCTCGGCCGGGATCGCGGGATGGGTCGAGTTTCTTCTTCTTCGAAGAAGCCTGAACTCAAAAATCGGAACAACCGGATTAGAATCAGGATACGTCATTCGCCTTTGGGCGTCGGCACTCCTGGCCGCCACGTTTGCGGGGCTGATCAAGCTTGGAATCGCGAGCATTCACGCGCACACTCATCCAAAGATCGCGGCATTTTTGATTCTCGGCCCCTATGGCGCGCTCTACTTCGTGATCAGCGCGTATCTCTTTCAGCTGGAAGAATCAAAGTCCTTATTGAATCGGTTCGGGAACCGAATCGCACTGCGACGGCTTCGTTGAATTGATCTTCTCCAGTTGAACGGTGAGCACGCCGTTGCTGTCTCGATAGACCATATCATCGAAATCCGTATTCCACTCGATATCGCCTGCCGCATACGAAAATCGGGAATGAACCGTCTGTGAAAACGTTTCATCTGTTCCGATCAAGGTCGTAATGATCTCGGTGTCCGAGGCACGAATGCTTTCGCGCGACTGGCCGTAAAGAGGGCTATCGGGACCGATGGGATGAACAATGGTCCACGTCATCGCAAAAAGCGGCGAACGATCCCGCTCCAAAGCAAGATCGTAGATTTCACGAAAGCCCTGTCCTTCTTGAGTCGTCTCATATCTTGCGACCACCACACGAACCTGCGCTTCGGCGATTTGATTGAGCCGGGTATTGGCCATTCTAAAGACCAGGCAGGGCTTTCCATCCATTCGGGTAATCAGCGCTCGATGGCTGAAACGAATCCGAGCCGTCGGCCTGGAAAACCTTGAAAAGATAATTCCTGTGACCAGCGCGAGCCCAATCAGTCCAACCAAGGCCTCGATCGTTACCAAGATATGCGCGGTCAGAGAGTGAGGACTGATTCCTCCATAACCGATCGTGGCGAGCGTCTGAACGCTGAAAAAGAAGCACTCCAACCACCGATCCAGAGGATCGTGAGCGTGAGTTCCTAAAAGCGCGTCCGGCCCCGCAAGAAAGTACGCGGTTCCAAACAGGATGTTGACTAATAAATAAGTCAGCGTGACCAGCAAGAAAACCATGCGCCAGCGCAGGGAAAGAAAGAGATGATACAGATCAAAAAGGGAAGTTTTGCTAAAATCCTCCGCACGAACGTTCATCGTTCCGTCTCGATTGATAAAACGCCATCCTGTTCCTCGTTCGCTTTTCGGCATCATGATCTGAAATATCATTGTTTTTCAAAAAATCTCGCTATTTAATGTCCCCTACTATGAGCGAAATTCCAGCAGCAAAAGAAATCGAAGAACTTCAGGAACAAGCGCACGATCAGCGCAATCGCAAAATCGGTCTTTTAATCTCAATCCTCGCCATCCTCTTGGCGATCTGCGGAGCGTTAGGCCGCAAAGCGGAGAATTTTGTCATTGTTTCGAGAGTCGATGCGTCGAACACTTGGGCCTATTTTCAAGCCAAGAAGCTCAGAGGCTATCAATCGGAGACGACACACGATCTAGCGCTCCTTTTCGGACAAGGAAGCGCAGGCTCTCAGCGCGAATCCGCTCAAAAGCTCAGCGAGCAATACGAAGCTCGTAAGAAGAAGTACGAAGAGGAATCCGAAAAAATCGCAAAAGAAGCGGAAGCTCACACTCAAAATGCGGAGAAATGGGAAAATCGCGCCAATCGCTTCAGCCTAGGCGAGATTTTTCTTCAGATCGCGGTCGTTCTCTGCTCGATCGCGATCCTAGCCGAAGCCCAAGCGTTTGTTTACGGCGGACTGGGCTTTGCGGCGATCGGCGTCGTTTGCGCGATATTAGGCCTGATTGCTCAGTAATCGCTTAAGCTTCGATTTTCGACTTCAGCCAAGCCAGTCGTTGAGCCAGAACAGGAGGAAAAGACTGCGCGATTTTCCGCGTCTCGTCCGGGTTCTCGATGCATTTGAGCAGGCCCTCGATGACTTCAATCGTATCGGCCCAGAAGGCACTGAAGATCGGCAGCATGGACGTATTCTTTTTTTCAGCCGCTTTGTAACCGATCGCCTTGCAGAGCTCGGCAAGTTTTCCGATCGATGCAAAGCCTTCATGAGCGGGCTCAAGAAGCGCCATCGTTTTCACGGCACCCATGATGCGATCGATCTTTTGGGCGAATTCCGTCAGAAGCCCCTCCGGAAAAACAGAGGCGGAATCCACCTCTTCGAGCTTCTCGACGAGCTCTTGAAGCTCCGTCAGCAATCCTTTTGACTCTGTTCTGAATTCATTTAAAATTTCAGGATCGATGTTCATTTTTGCACCTTGATCGGTTCGGAACGACAGCTTCGGAAAGACTCCTATGGAATTCATCCCCGTTCGTATTGGCACCCTTCGTCCGTGGTATCCGGTTAATTTCGATGTTTTCATTAAAATCGGCGAACGTCACGTCCATTATATCAAGAAGGAAGATCCATTTGATGGCGACCGAATCGCGTCCCTAAAAGCCAAGGGCGTCAAAAAGTTGTTCGTTCCAAAAGAAGCAGAGGGCTTCTATCTCGCTTATCTCGACGCGGGCCTGGGACAGCTCCGGGACAACAAGCTTTCTTTGAATGACCGCGCGGATGTCGCCCGCGACGCCATCACGACTTCCGCGGAAAATGCCGCGGAGAAAATTCAAACCGAAGCAGGTTATCGAGCGACCGAAAATCAAGTCGGCAAGGTTCTCGATTTCCTGGTCTCCGAGCAAGGCGCCATGAGGCAAATGCTTTCGTCCTCCGGCTTTGCAACGGACGTCTCTCAGCATTCGGCAAATGTCGTCAGTCTTTCCGTCAAACTGGCCTCAAGCTTAGGACTTCCTAATGCGGATCTTTTGATGATCGGGGTTGCGGCCTTGATTCATGACATTGGTAAAGAGGCACTCGGACTGGATCTCAGCATTCCAAGGGAACAGCTTTCAAGCGATCAAAAAATCACCTATCAGAAACATCCGGAAGCCGCGATCGGAAAGCTGCTCGATAAGCCTTACATCAGCAAGGCCATCCTTGAGCCCGTTACCAATCACGAAGCGGTCGGTGAAGGGTCCGGTGGCGCTCAGCACGACGCGCGCGCGGG
>CAZCBS010000323.1:0-4691 GCA_964496965.1 uncultured Bacteriovoracaceae bacterium | reverse complement strand
AATTCAAGCTGGTGGTCGGCAATATCTGCAATGACTCCAAGGTCCGAGCTCTTCTCAAAAAACATCAACCTGATTTCGTGGTGAACATCGCGGCCGAATCTCATGTCGATCGATCGATCAACAGTCCTTCAGCGTTCATCGAAACAAATATCCAAGGCACCTTTACCCTTCTCAACACCTCACTCGAATACTGGGACCAGCTCAAAGGCAAAAAGTCCGAAGCGTTTCGCTATCTGCAAGTTTCAACCGACGAAGTCTATGGTTCTCTAGGCCCCCAAGGCAAGTTCAGTGAGACGAGTCCCATAGCTCCGAACTCTCCTTACTCCGCCTCAAAAGCATCGGGCGACCTTTTAGTGAGAGCTTGGCATCACACTTACGGACTCCCTACGCTCACGACGAATTGCTCGAACAACTACGGCCCAAGGCAGTATCCCGAAAAATTGATTCCTCATATCATCCACTGTGCGCTTAACGGAAAACCACTTCCCGTCTACGGTGACGGGACTCAAATCCGCGACTGGATCCACGTCGAAGATCATTGTCGAGGAATCCTTCTCGCGCTAGAGAAAGGCCGCCCCGGAGCGACCTACTGTTTAGGTGGAAACTCCGAACGCACCAACCTTGAAGTCATCCACTTGATCTGCAAAGAACTGGATCAACTCAAGCCGCGTCTCGATGGAAAAAAACATGAAACCGCAATTGAGTTTGTCCAGGATCGCCCGGGGCACGATCAGCGCTATGCGATTGACGATTCACTCGCTCAAACGGAATTAGGTTATAAGCACCGTTATGAATTCGAAAAGGGCCTTGCATCTACCGTTCGCTGGTATCTCGAAATGCTTGCCGCTAAATAAGGAATTCCTGCCGCGATAAAAATCAGCACGACCGGGCGAATAATAATAACATCCAGAGCAAGCCCCGTTAAAGCGAGATATCCGACGACAGCTTTTTGATCAAATCCCCAGCTGGACCAGCGCTTCGAAATCGCGTCTGCCGCGATCACAAGAAATGAGAAAAGGAGCACCAGCCCGCCTCGTGTCAAAATCCACAAATACGAGTTATCGACATAAAAAGGAATGAAGCCAAAACCGAAGACCGCGGAATCCAATCTCGAAAAAAGCTCCTTCACGTATGCGTTCCAGAGCAGTGAGCGCGCCCAACCTCCTCCGAACTTCGCCGTCATTAAAAAACTATTCAATAACAACGAGATCAAAATATTGAATGCGGCAAAAACGCCCGCGAGAATCCAAACTCGAATCCGTCGGCTCTCGATATGAGCATAGATTCTCAACGCGGCAATCACCGCCAGAGATACAAACGGGCTGAATGATCCTGTCAACCAAACGCCAAACAGTCCGATAGATTGAATCAGGAGCACCTTCCAAAGCTTGAATTCAGATCGAATGGAAAGCAGGCTAAGCAGACCGAAAGTAGCCCCCGCCTCGAGAGGTGATTGAAAAACCCCAAACACTCTCCCCTGCCAGATATCGACAGGAATGATAAAATGATAGAAATCGGCCAAATTTGCGTGAATAAATGGAAAGACTCTGCACAACGATAAAACCACCGCTAACGCGAGCACTACCTTTAAAGCAAGATCTTGGATCTTACGGGAAATATCCAACAAAGCATGCGGACTCGTGATCGACCATTGCACCAACAATAACGCAGCTGAAACCCAGGAAAATAAACGTATCCCGACAATAAATTCAGCGCCCGGCGCAAAACGAGGAGATCCAGCGCCTTCACCCATGAGATCGAGTATAGGCTGCAACGATGAGCGGAGGGCTCCATGCAAGAACACCAATCCAAAAACAAATGCGACAGAAATCAATAAGGAACGATAACGCCCTCTAGGCGCACTCATCCAGCCCAACATGCCCCAAATCAAGACCCACGCATCGCCTAGAAAGAGTTTCTTTGATCCGATCAGCAGAGGTGGAAAAAAAACGGCAAGAAGGATTTGAAAAGCAACGACGCTCAATTGCGGCACAGAAAAATAATCCAATATCGCTCGCAAAGACGATGCGACAGAGACAGAACTAGCTTTCGGTAACAGCAACGAGCTGGACTCTTCACTGCGCATAGTAGGTCGAATCTCTAACATCGAAAAAGTGCGGCGTCCACCTACAAAAACAGAGTTTTTTAATCTAGTAAAGACGCTCGCTTGGCAAACCTCTTGAAAAGAAAACGCCGCTTGCCAGACACCGAAAATGCCTTAAAACAAGATGTGCTACAAATTCCGAAGAGAGAAAGCCTCAAAATCGACGCTCCGCGCCAAAAGCTCGTCTTTCTTTGGCTCATTGCCTTGATCGGCCCTGCAGCAGCGCTTTGGACCTGGAGCAGCGCGCTCTCGTTCATCCCTGTCCCTTGGCCCGATGATTCTGCCTTTTATTTTGTCGCAAAAGATCTCTTTCGCTGGCCGCCACGTTGGGTCATGTTACCGCAGGCACCCTTCGAACCGAGCTATCGGATTTGGAACTTCAATACGATGCCGCTTTACCCGATCCTGATTGGTTTGGGACGCTTTATCGGAATCGACGGCAGTCATGCATTGAAGTTTTGGCCTCTGAGCTTTTGGGCGCTCAGCTCAAGCTTTTTAGGCGCGGCGCTTTATCGCGCAGGACTCCCAGCCCTTTTAAGCGCAATGACGGCACTCGCCATCGCGCTGGATCCCGAGCTTCGATGGGCATCCGTTCTCGTCAGGCCTGAGTCTCTCATCGGTTTATGTGGAATCATTCTCGTCACAGGACTCAGCCTGGGATGGTTCACTCGAAAAGATTACGAGCATTCCTTTTGGGACCCGGTCGCAGCGCTTCTTGCAATAGCGGCCTATGCACATTTCAATGCGATTCACCTTCTTTTTGCAGTCGTGCCGATCCTCGCTTTCCGTCCAAGCAGGCTCGTCGACGTCGCGCTCAAATCATCGCTTTATCTTCTACCTTGGCTCCTCACGGTCGCACTCAAGCCTCATTTGTTTTTTCAGCAGATGATGCTTCAATGGCAGCGACTTGCCGTTCCTAATTCCTGGCTCCAGTCCGTTCCATCAGCGATTCGCTCGGTTTTTCAATCTTTGGGATCGCCGGACGAATGGCCTCATATCCTCAACATTGCCGCCATCGGAATTTGGCTTCTCATCTTTGCGGCCGCCGCGATCATTGCCACCTCGTTCACTCGGTATGCAATCCGAGCATACAAGCTCGGCAAGGCCGCCCTGAAAGAACCCATCGACGCTCATCCGAGTGGCGAAGTCTCGCTCGTTCCGGCGGCAGGATGGATCATCGGCTCCATTTGGCTCTGGCACAGCAAGCCCGAAGTCTGGTTCGTCTACTATCTGCATCTTGCGGTATGGACATTCGCGGGGCTTGCGTTACTCAAGCTCTGGCGAATCAAGCGCCTGCTTCCACTCAGCTTGTTGAGTGCTTTGACTGCCGCGTCCACGGCGATTTTTCTCTATGCCAGCATCATCCAAGCCGATCAACTCGGTCAAAGCGAAAGCTGGCATTGGAGCACCTACAATGAATTTGTGGATTGCATCGATCGCACGCTCACCCCGCTCGCATCGCAACCCACGAGCTCAAAACCGCTCAGAGTCTGGGCTCCGACTTTTCCGGACACGACCATTGAGCTTTCGCACCGCCATCCGGATTGGGACTTTAGCCGAACCAACGACTTTTACTCACGAAGCAATCTCGCGATTCAACATGGGTACGAAACCGATGCAGTCGTCGTGACTGAAATGATCAATTGGGCGGAAAAAAACATCGACGCCCCCTGGAATCAACATCCTGAGGTCCATTCGATCTGGATGGATTGGAAAGGTTACTATCTCAACCACTTCATGCAGGATCCAGGATGGAAACCCAAGCGCCATCTCTGCCAGAAAGGCCGCTGGCAGGCGTTCATATTTATGAAGTAGGCCCGTTATCCAACCGCTCCGCCCGAAAGCGCTAGCCGATTGAGCTTGAGCGGAACAATGACCCAAACCGCGGGTGGAAAGACTGTCCAAAGAAGCATGAGAATCCAGCGATTCATATCCGGCGAAATCCGCTCAAAAAGCTCGCTGTACTTATAGTACGAATAAAACGAAATCAGCGGAACAAAGAGCAGGATCGTCCAAAGAAACGTCGGCTCTTCGCGCTTCAAGTGATTCGCGATATCGGTCGCTGTCGCATAAAACCAATAGGCGGCGTAAAAGCCAATGGTCACGATAAAGAGCAAAGCCTGAACCCACATATTGCGATATTTAACCGGCGGATAAATATCCTGGCCTACATTTTCCAAATCAGTGCTCGCCATTCGTTCAACTCCCGAACCTGAGGCTCAAGCCCCCCTAAAAGAGCGCTAAAGCGCTCGCGAACTTCTTTCACATCCGATTCGATCAGGCCGGACAAAATCCGACCGGAGCCCGTGCAATCCCTTCTTGCAACGAACCGCTCCGCGAACTCAAGAAGAACAGGCCTCAAGATATTAGCAATGACGAGTCGATAAGGGCAAACCTCAGAAGTCATCACGCGCGAATAGTGAAGCCGCGACTCGACCTCGTTCAAACGAGCATTTTCAACCGCGTTATCAATCGCCAATGGATCAATCTCGACCGCATCGACTGCCGCGCCTAAAAGACCTGCGCCGATCGCTAAGATCCCCGAGCCGCTCCCGAAATCCAAAACACGAGCGCCTGAAAGCGATCG
>CAZCBS010000322.1:0-4703 GCA_964496965.1 uncultured Bacteriovoracaceae bacterium | reverse complement strand
CTCAGGAGATCGACGGCCATGTCTTGATCAATGATCTAGGCGATCTCGTCGACGCCGAAGGCAAGCCGCTTTTTGCCACCGGCGATCTGATCGAAGTCGAGCTCACCGAAGCGCAGCCTCATGATCTTGTCGGCCGCGCAGTAAAAGTCATTTCTAAAGGTCGTGTGCCAGCAGCTCAGCCAGGCCTCACCACCGAAAACCGCGAATGGCGCGGCGAAAAACGCCCAGCCTTCACGCACTAAAAGGAAATCGCTCTCATGTCCAATCAACCTGCATGGATTATCACCTCGCCTGAACTCGAGAATTGCCTCGGAAAAGTTACGCTGGTCGATGTTCGCGAGCCGGAAGAGTTCGAAGAAAGCCGTATCGAAGGCTGCAAGCTGATTCCGCTGGGCGAGCTTCAAGCACGCGCTCGCGCTGAGCTCAATCCAAACGACGATATCGTCGTCTACTGCGCTCACGGCGTTCGCAGCATGCAAGGCTTGATGGCTCTCAAGATGCTAGGCTTCTCTAAGCTCCGCTCTCTTGAAGGCGGAATCTGCGCATGGCAGGAGCATCTCCAAAGCCGGTAAGTCGTGAGCTTTCATTCGCTTTTATTGAAATGCGCGACGAATGAAGGTTTCCCTCTCGCGGGGGCATTGGATATCGATACGGTTCTCGGCGATTCACCTGATCGCTTGATGAATGTGCACGTCGACCGTTATGACGAATGGCTAAGTAAAGGATACGAAGGCGCGATGTCCTATCTGCGCCGAGGTCGCGATCGACGAGCTGATCCACGCATTGTTTTTCCCGAAGCGCAGAGCATTCTCTGCGTGGCGATGCCTTATCCGGTTTTTCCCGCGGGCCAAGAAGATATCTCAAAAGGACCACGCTATGCGCGCTATCTACGTCGTCGGGATTATCACGATGATATCGCGGAAAGACTCGAGAGAGTCATGCAGCGAGTTGCGGAAAACTGGAAAACTCCGCACGAAAAATCACTGACCTGGAAAGTCTGCGTGGATACAAGCGCGGTTCTTGAACGGAGCTGGGCGGCACTAGCGGGCCTGGGTTGGATCGGAAAAAACTCTCTACTGATTCATCCCCAATACGGAAGCTATCTTTTCTTAGGCGAAGTCTTGATCAGCGAAAAAACTGGCCATGGACCTTCGCCGCTCCGCAATTATTGCGGCAACTGCACGCGTTGCTTGGATTCTTGCCCGACTGGCGCATTTGTGAAACCAGGCATGCTCGACTCGAACCGCTGCATCGCCTATTCGACTTTAGAAAAACGTGGATCGCTTGCGGAGCTCGATGAAAAGCAAAAGAGCTCGATGGGGACATGGATCGCCGGCTGCGATGTTTGTCAGGAGGTTTGTCCGTTTAATACAAAGCCTGTGAAGGCTGCAGTCGCTTCAAACGAGTCAGCGCAAACACCTCTCATCGATGGCGCGACTTCTCTTCAAACCTGGCGAGAACTTCTCGAAGAAACTCCTGAGCAATACAAAGCTAGGATCAAAGGCTCATCACTGAGTCGTGTGAAGCCAGGCCAGTTCAGTCGAAACCTTGCGATTGCCTTAAGTAACGCTATCAAGGCGTCGAGTGATCCTTCGTGGTTCCAAAACTTACGCGAACTCGTCGCGCGACGAGTTGAGATCGAAACAGATCCCGATGCTCGCGTTGAGTGGGTTCGGTGTTATGAGGTTTCAAACTGAAACCTCAATCCCCCATCCGCAAGCCATAAATCGCGACAGGCGACTTCTCTGCACCAGGAAAGCGAAGCGTGACTTCGCGATGAGTGGCAGGCAGCGCCCTAAAAAGATGATAAAGCCTCGGCGCGCCGATATGTGCAGTCGCTCTTCGCTTTTGCGAGGGATCCGCCAAAGGATTACTGAGAACCTGAAAGTCGATCTTTAGGTCTTCATCCAAAACCGCTGCATCACGAGGATACTCTTTTTGAACCTCGACGATCATTTCAGACTCGCCTCGCTCGGCGAGAGTTTGAGCGATGATCGCAAGTCTTTTGCCGCCACACTTGAAACTGAGCGAAGCCTGCGCGTCTTGCGCGATCATGCGATCGTTATCGCGTGCCCATTTTCCTTGAAACGAGACCACGACATCACTTTTCGATCCGGTGAGATTGAAAGCGGTCTTATCGCAAGCTGGTTCAGCGGGCTCTGTTATTGGCTCGAACAACGAAAGACCTGGATCAGACTGGCGCAAAACTTTTTGGATCTCAAGCTCCGCTCCTTTCAGCCAATTCGTTCCTGAGCGATCGATCACTTGCTTGTTCTGATGAAAGAGAACGACTCGAGGCAGGTCTTTCACTTGAAAGGCCTGGAAAAGCAAATCATCGCGATCCATCACTGTCACGACAGGTCCATCAATCTGATGCGCGATCTTTCGACCCCACGTAGACTCCTGCGCGAAAGGAAACGCAAGCTTCAGAATCACCATCACGTTCAGCTTTTGCGGCTCATACCGACGGGCCCAGCTCTTTGCGTAAAGTAGAGCGTCGCGAGCCGAAAGCATAAACGGATCCACGAAAAAGATCAGCCAGGCGCGATCGGTCATTCGGAAATCCAGGGGATACGCACGGACGCCCCCCTCGTCTCGAACCGCCGCAAGCAATGGCTCAGGACATCCAAACCAATAGGGAGCGAGCTGTTTTTTCGCGAGCGCGATCGCTTCTTCGGGGGTCAGCGGTTTTTCGCGTCGCTTGATCGCCATCGAATCTAGACCTCGATGTCGCTTCTGTTTTTAAGCGTTTCATACCCGCGAATCCTTCCGCGCTCTTTGCCAAGGCACGCCAACATCGCGCCCAAAGCGACAAAAGCCGCAATCAGATAAGTCAGGTGAAGCGCGCCGATGTAATCGCCGGTCAACTGCATTCGCCAGGTAAAAAGCCCGGTCGCCATTCCTGTGCCAACAACAAAACCCAGATTTCTCACCGTCGCAAGAAATGCCGATGCGACCCCTAGCTTGGCGGGAGGAACTGCGCTCATGATCGCGTTGTTATTGGGCGCTTGAAAAAGCCCCGTTGCAAGCCCGATTGAGCAAAGAGCCAGGACGACCCAGCGAGGATCAACATGCGCGTGGATTCCGCGACCAAAAATTCCCGACATCGCAAGCAGCGCAAAGGCGCCAATCAACGCTCCTGAGAAGCTCAGCTCTTGGCTTCCCAATCGATCGGAAAGCCTTCCGCTCATCGGAGCGATCACGAAGATCATCAGCGGAATAGCCGTCATGCAAAGCCCTGCTTGATGAGGAAGAAACCCTAAAACTTCCTCAAGAAAGAACGGCATCAGAACCGAAACCGCCGAAAACGAAACGAACATGAGAAAGCTTGCGAGATTGGCGCTCCAGAACGTTCGATTCTTCAAAAGCGAAAGATCAAAGACAGGCGCTTTCACCACGGACTCAACCTTGATGAAAATCGCGCCGAAAACCAGAGTGACCAAACCAATGATCCAACGTGGAATTTCCAATGGATCGCTTCCCGAGATCGCGATTCGCGGAGGATCGAAAAGAATAATCATGGAAATCATCAGCACCATTTGAAGAAGCGCGCCGCCCCAATCGAAGGGAGCTCGCTCGCAACGGAGCAGATCTTTTCTAACGAAACGATAAACGAGCCCAATCCCGGCGAGACCGATCGGGATATTGACCCAGAAGATGCTGCGCCATCCGAGCTCGCTGATGAGATAGCCTCCGATACTCGGACCCGAGATCAATCCTGCGCTCACTACCATGGCAAGCGTTCCGAGCGCGGCTCCTCGCTCAGTCACCGGAAAAGTCGCCGTGATGATCGCCGGACCATTGACCATGAGCATCGATGCGCCGACGCCCTGCAGCGCGCGACAGAGAACCAAGGCGAGCAATGTATTGGAAATGCCGCAAAATCCTGAGCCGAGAACGAAGATCAGATATCCCAGTTGAAACATCCGCTTTCTACCCGCCTGGTCAGACAAGCGACCAAAAGGCAGAAGAAGGCATGTGATCACAAGCAGATAAATAATCACGACCCATTTGATCTGATAGAGGTCGGCCGATAGATCCTTGGTCAAAGTCGGAAGCGCGATGTTCACGATGCTGGAGTCCAGCGTCGCCATGAACGTTCCACAGGCAACGGAAGCGAGCACCCACCACTTTTGATGGGTGTTCGAATTTGCATCCGACACTTCTGATCCGGATGAGCTCACGCTCAGCGCCATTCAAAATTCTCCTGCTTTAATCAAACTTAACAAGATTGAAAGCGCACTTCAATAAAGGTATCGTTGCCGCTCTGGGTAACCTCAAATTTAATTAGGAATTTACTATGACGACTTCGCAGCTCAGCCGGCTCTCGAACGAACTCCGGATCTGGATCATCGATATGCTTCATGAGGCTAAATCAGGGCATCCTGGGGGCAGTCTTTCTGCCATCGACTTGATTTCAGCCCTTTGGTTCTCGGAAATGAAGGGGGTTGAGGCAGGGAAACTAGCCGAAGACCGTGATCGATTTGTTCTTTCTAAAGGACATGCGGTGCCTGCGCTTTATGCCGTTCTTGCTAAGAAAGGTTTCATCGGAGTCGATGAGCTCAAAACGCTTCGTAAAACGGGCAGCCGGCTTCAAGGTCACCCAGATCGCGTTAGGCTTCCGATTGTCGAAGCTTCGACCGGCACCTTAGGCCAAGGCCTTTCGGTTGCCCATGGCTTTGCCATGGACCTTAACATGGAAT
>CAZCBS010000321.1:0-4705 GCA_964496965.1 uncultured Bacteriovoracaceae bacterium | reverse complement strand
ACATCTGAATACTCTACCCTCTCCCCTGGCGAAGCCGTTGGCGAACAAGCCATCACGAGCTTTCTCATCATAGCCTGACGAGTCTCGATCGAAATCTCCGAAGGAGACCGAGGCGCGAACTGGTCGCGAAGCTTTTCCCAAAAAGGCTCCCACCAAGGAAAACCCGCCGTATGTGAAAGCAGATGCTCGATCTCGATACCGCGCCAAGGATAGTCCGGAAAAATCGACGAAAGCCGAGTATTCCAAGAAATCCAGCCTCGTTCTACAAGTGTCGCGCACAGCGTAGCTGTCGCGAAAACTTTTGAGACTGATGCGATATCAAAAGTCGTATCGGGCTGCATGGGAAGCGGTGAAGGCTCGAGTCTTCGGTGTCCTGTTGCCGTTACGGGAAACTGATTCGGATTGCGCTGATCCCAAACTCCCACGACAAATCCCGGTGCGACACCGTCTTTGAGCGCTTGCTCGATCGCTCGATGGGTTCTTGGGAACTGGTCTTTTCTAAGTAGGCAGTGTTCACTGAATACGCTCATGGACTTACTGCAATTCTAACAAATTTTTCTCTTGACCGAGTAGAAAATAAAAACCTCAGTTTGAGAAAATATTTTTGAGACCCATCATTAGATCAATCTAATCCGCGCCATTTTGCCTTTAGACGGTTCATTGAGTCGTAATCGAGATCGGTCACGCACCAGAACCACCAAGGGCTTTCATGAGCCAAGCAGAGGCCTGAATTTCACTTCAAAAAGCCGTGCTATGCTGTCCTCTCGCAAAAAGAGGTCATTTTATGAATTTCAAATCTTTATCCAATACAGAGCTGCTGAACGGTCTAAAACTTAAAGTCGAAAACGAGCGCAAGCTTCTCATGGAAATCCTGTACGCTCTTCGAGAAGTCGAAGCGCGAAAGCTTCACTTAGAAATCGGGTACCCAGATCTTTATACATTTGTCATGAAGGAGCTAGGCTACAGCGCCGGCGCAACCCACCGGCGCATCAGCGCCATGCGCTTACTGAAATCAGTGCCTGAGATCGCGCCAAAACTAGAAAGCGGTGAACTTGGATTAGAAAACGCAAGCCAAGCCCAGGTCTTTTTTCGCAAAGAAGATCAACGCAGAAAAGAACAAGGCGAGCAAAAGCTTTCTCTCGAAGAAAAAAGAGAAGTCGTCACCGAACTGCTAGGCAAGTCCACTCGAGAAGGCCAGCGCGTATTGTTGGAGCGCTCTCCAGATGTCATGATCCCGACAGAAAAAACGCACCCTCTTCCGGAACGAAAGACATTAGTGCAATTCGTAGCCTCAGCCGAGTTGATGGAAAAGCTCGAAGAACTTAAACATTTGCTCGCTCATAAAAACTTTGAAGGTCGAATGGATGTTTTGATCGACCAGGTCGCTGACTTGGCACTCAATGAGCTGCGACCAAAGCCTTCGGCCGTCCCATCAACTTCAACGCAGGACTCTAAATCATCGCCCCCGGCGCCGGGGGTGACTCAATCTGCGCAAATAACCGCTAAACGCTCCCGCTACATACCTGCCGCGGAAAAGAGAAAAGTTTTACTGAGAGATCAAAACGGGTGCACGTATAAAGACCCAAAAACAGGAAGAGTGTGCCAAGCTAGGCACGGTCTCCAGCTAGACCACATCATCCCGTTCAGCCGCTGTGGAGAAAACACGGCCGATAATCTCACTCTCCGCTGCGGAGCCCATAATCGCCTTCGAGCCGAGCAGATGGGCCTGTTTAGGCCCCCAACTCAATAGCATTAGGCGCGAAAGCCTCTTTCGCGCCTACCACTAAATAATCGCCGTCTCACGAACTTCGCGGCCAGCCAGAAACCGCGAAGCCGAAAGCTCCGAAACGTCCATGCTAGAATACTTGCCCTGAAGAATCAGCTCAGCCAAAGCGAGGCCCGCGGTATGACTATGCATCACGCCGTGGCCTGAAAACGAATGCGCTTCGAAAACGCGGCCGCGCGCGCCGGCACGAGCGGGATCGCCTGTTTCGACTGCACCGATGATCGCGCTTTCGTCCGGAGAGACTTCGTAAAGACCAGCCCAGCCCGTGAGATGCTTCAGCTTCTCAAAAGCGGTGGATCGCTCGTACAGAGCCGGCCAGATATGCTCCATGAAAAACGATTCGCCATCATACGAATAGTTCACGCCGTGAGGCTCGTCGTGACTGGCCCAGCCCGCAAGCCCGTTGGTGGCTTCGGGATGAAAATAAACGCCCGACGTATCGATCATCATCCCATAGCGAGTGAGATCCACATCGCGGCAATCAAAAATGCAAATCTGGCGGCGCTGAGAAAACACGGGGCTTTCGTAACCCAAAATTTTTGCTACAGACTTTGCCCAAGGACCGGCGCAGTTCACCACGCGCTGAGCGCGGTACTCGACGCGCTCGACTTGAACGCCATCGACCGGGCGATCCGAAAGCGCCTCGATCTTTTGCTCAGATTCCATCGCGGCAGGATATCGATCGCAAATCACGGTCAAGCTTCCGTCGGACTCATAGCGCGCGGAGCGAACCAGAGTGCGGTCATCGAAACGAGCACCCGACTCACGCGCCTTTTCACGGAAGTGATTCTTGACTCGATTAGGATTGACGAGCCCATCGCGAGGTCCAAAAACAGCTCCGGCCAAGTCATCGGTTTTGTCGATAAACGGTATGCGTCGCTTGAGCTCAGCCACATCCCAAGCTTCGACCGGCCACCCCATCGCGATCTGTCGCTCACGCGCCTTCAACGCGGCAGGAAGTTTTTCCGGAGTTTGCAGCCAAAGATAACCGCAAGCGTGATACCCGACCGCCTCCGCGTTTTGCGCGAAGTAATCGATCGTATGCTGAGACATTCGGATATTGATCGGTTGATTCCAGGTCGCACGCACGCCGCCCGCATTCAGCTCAGAGCTGCTCAGCCCGCCTTCGAGATCAAAGTCAATGCAGCGAATCTCGCCAGAGCCGGAGCTAACGCCCCCACCCTGCTTGGCCGAAAGCTCCGCTAAATGCATGGCTACAGAGCTGCCAATGACGCCAGCGCCGATAATCAACGTATCCACTTGGATGACTTGAGTAGACATAGAAGGTATCCTAAAAGATACCCCCGAGATACCACATCTCCCCTCACCACATCAAATTAGAGAAGGTCTCCGCGATGATTTTGGGCTGACCGGCCTCTTCGGCGATATAGAGAATCTTGGTCCCGCGAGAGCGATGGCCCCATCCGCCGCCCCTCAGCTTGGAGCGGTAGTTTTGGGTGAAAGTGATCATCGAGTATTTTGGATGGCGGTAATAAAGCACGCTCTCCGGGTTGATCTCGATGCTGGAGTACTTCTTATTTAAAGTCGATTTATAAGCTCTCCAGGCGTCCTTGTCCTTGCCTTGCGCGGAAAAATCCGAATGGTAATGCGACATGTAGTCGTCGACGCTTTTGGTTTCCCAGGCCTTGATCCAGCTTTTGAAAAAGCCCACCAACGTGGCGTCCTGACCGGGCTTGAGGTACTCAGGCGTAAGCTCCGGAAAAATCAGAATCGGCGTCAGCCCCAGCTTGATGTACTGCTTGATCTCGGTGATCTCTTGGTCATTCACGACGACGCAGCCCAGGCTATCGAACTCGTTTTTGAGGCGATCGGGCGTGTCCGTCGCATGCAGCATGATGTTATTCCCCGTATGCCCCGCCAAATGGTCATAGGTATTCGGGAAATTGATGTAAAACGCCATCTTTCCAAAACGCTTCCCAAGCGAAGGAGGCGTTAAAAAAGCGCTGAAGGTATAGATCCCTTCGGGAGTCTTGAGGTCTCCCTCGTCTTGCTTATCGCCTTTCACTTTCCCCAAAGTGGCGTGATAGGTCTTCAGAATCTGATACTCGCCGTTTTGATAGCGAGTGACGTGAAGCTGATTCGTGTTTTTATCGACCAGAATCGCAGTTGGAATGAACGGTGTCGCAGCGCTGGCAAGCGCCGGCGCCCCCAACATTCCCAAAAAAACACCAAGCATGGACCATGACATCGTGATGTAGGACAGCGCGGAGCGATTTCTAATCATCTTTAAATCTTAAAGATGTAACGTGCCGAGTGTCAATGGCGCTGAGTCTGAACCAATGCCTGACGGAAAGGAGAACGGAAACGGAACTCCCAAACCCGCAGCAATGCTTCAATCACGATTCGACGATGCATCTTGGACTTACCGACCTTGCGATCTTCAAAAACAATCGGAAACTCGGTAATCTTAAAGCCTCTGAGGAAAGCGCGGTACTTCAGCTCAATCTGAAAGGAATAGCCGTCCGATCGAAGCGATGGCAAGTCCACCGACTCGATGACTTTGCGACGCCAACCGTTAAACCCGCCCGTGAAATCACGGATTCCAGCCCCTAAGATCAAGCGGGAGTAAAGACTGCCTCCCCGACTCAAGACCTTGCGCCCCATGCCCCAATTGACGGTGCCGCCGCCCTGAACATAACGGGAGCCAATCACCACATCATTGATCTGGAGCAATTCCAGCATGCGCGGAAGATACTTGGGATCGTGCGAGAAATCGGCATCCATCTCGATCAGGGCCTCATAGCCCCTCTCAAGCCCCCAGTTAAAGCCATTCACATAGGCCGTTCCCAAGCCCATTTTTTTGGCTCGGTGTAGGACATGAATCCGCGGCTCCTGCGCAGAGAGCGTGTCAGCAATCTTTCCAGTACCATCGGGAGAGTTATCCTCCACAATCAGCAA
>CAZCBS010000320.1:0-4711 GCA_964496965.1 uncultured Bacteriovoracaceae bacterium | reverse complement strand
CTGTCCGGTCTGCCCGCGGGCGTGCAGGTGTTCTCGATGCTCATCGCCAATCCACCCCTGCTCGAGCCCTTGGCCGAGATCGCGGGGTCGGCGCCCAAGCCCGCCGAATGATGACCAAGTTCCGCGTTCAAGTCCCAGAGCAAACTCTCAAGGCCCTGCCCGAGCAAGACGGCCCAGACGCTCTGACTCGCGGTCTTGAGCTTTTCATGGGCTTGGTGGATCGACTCAAAACCTACGGCGCTCCCGGAATCCATCTTTTTGTCATCGTCGATACCAACGGAGCTTGTTCGGCGCTAGAAAAGCTTTCACATCGATAAGCCTTTGCAGACCAAGCAAAGTCAGGTAAAAACAAGATCTCTACCTTCTTACTGCGTGCCCGGGTGGCGAAATTGGTAGACGCACAGGACTTAAAATCCTGAGTTCCGCAAGGGACGTACCGGTTCGATTCCGGTTCCGGGCACCATTACATGACATGCTCGCTTCCGCGCGACGGGAGGACAATATCAAAACTCAAAAAATCCTCCCTACCACTAGGAAGTCCACTCCTCTCGAAACTGCGAACGAAATGTATAAGTTCGCGTTCCTGAGCAAGAAACACCAATTCGCTAAGAAGTTCCCAAACCTCTCAGAAAAAGAGCTTCATCAAAAAACCGTTGCCTACTTCGTCTCACTTCCAAAGGATTGACCATGCAAGGCATCATCGACGCGCTTCGCGACACGACCAATCGACTCCAAAGCGCTGGAATCGAATACTATCTCGTAGGTTCGCTTGCAGCCATGCAGTATGGTCGCCCACGTTTCACAAATGACATCGATATCGTAGCTCAAATCCAGGCTTCGCAAATAAACGCTTTCGAAAAGCTATTCGACATTGAGGAATACTATTGCCCTCCTAAAGAAGTCATCACCGATGAAGTGATTCGAGGGGGGATGTTCAATCTCATTCACCAATCATCTGGAGTGAAAATCGATATCGTTCCATTAAAAAGGACGGAATTTGCCGCGTCCGAGTTTTCCAGACGTCGAAAAGTAGAAGTTCTTCCCGGCCTCGATGTCTATATCGCCTCTGCGGAAGACATTATTCTCAAGAAACTCGACTATTATCGAGAAGGCGGCTCAGACAAACATCTCACCGATATCCGGGGTATACTCGCCGAAACCGAAGTGGACCGAGCATATCTTCAAACCTGGGTTGCAAAGCTGGGGCTTTCCAATGAGTGGACAAAGATCGAATTCGTCTGAGGCTATTAGCCTAAAAATCGATAACCCCCTATCGATTTTTAGGCTAATACAATATGATTATCCTCACGCCACATGACCGAAAGCGCTATGCCTCGCATTTAATCCAAAAAGCCATGTCACACAGCCCGATTGTCGGCGTACTGGGGCAAAGACAGATCGAATCCGTTTGGAATCGATGAAGCGCAGCTCTGTCCGCCTCTTTTTCCCGCACTGAAAGAATGGGGTCGCGTTCACCCAAAAAAGGGACAAATCATCCTCACGGGATCAGTTCGCTTCACGTCCAGAAAATCCATCCGAGAGTCTCTCACCGGCCGAATCGCTCACGTCGAAATTCTTCCCTTTACCATGCATTATTCCACTTGAAGACAATAAAGCCCCCGGAAAAGCGATCGAAAGCGCCAAAAGCTTTCTCTCTCATTTCCCTCACGCCAAGGTGATCTACGCTTACAGCGGAAAAACAGCTCATACGAAGGATTTCAAAACTTTTACCATCCCCTACTACTGGCTCGTTCAACGGTAGACGCACAGGACTTAAAATCCTGAGTTCCGCAGGGGAGTTGCCGGTCAGCTTTCATGCACATTTTTAAACACCAATAGTTACATGCTGGGACGAAATCTACTCCCATCTCAGGCACCGCCTGAACGGGAGCGCGATTCAGGGCGCTTGAGAAAACGCTCCCCTTTGACGCCGACTTCTTTCCCTCTGCTCGAATATATCGAGCACTGGCCAGCGACGATTCCCTTTCTGTTCAGCGTCACCTGCGACTGTTTCTGAGCGGATGTCTAAAACTTGAACACCCATTAGACCAGAAAAGCGCCTAGTGCCTGCCAATCCGCAATAATAGAGCCTCACGATGTCGTGGAAAATTTTGGCTATTCTTTTGCATTAACGACCTGCAGTACTGTCGAACTCAAATGAACAAAGAGTTGGTGAAATAATGACGATTCGGAAAACTTACAAAAATTCCACGGCAGAAATAGCATGTATCGCCCTTCACGCCATTCTATTTATTTTTTCGATGACATCTAGTGCCGCTTACGCATTTGGCGACGGCGTTGCAGATATTTCTACTGGAGGTGGACCACAGACTGTTAGTCAGTTCAACACGGCTAATCCCGAATTTATCAACTGGCTCTCGAAGCCTCAGGAAGTTTCACTGATTTTCAACATCGGGCAAGATATCGATCTTAAGAAAGACGACTTGAGAAAGGCGGTTTCTGCGGCCGAAGCCTGCTGGAATAAAGCTCTTGTCACAGCCGGAGCATCGGCGCTCAAGCTTTCACTGTCCTTAAGTCAAGTCACGCCGATCCAAAATGAAGTCGACATGAAGGGAGATTATCGCCAACCAGGGCTGCAAGATAACGGCAAACCTCTCGATAACAATATATTGGGGGCAAAGACCAGTACCTATAATATTTTTCTATCTCGTCATGTTTCTCGCTCTCACGTGAAACCCGTTTGGGCAGAGTCTATTGATATGCAGACTCGACTTTTAGCAATTCAGGCGAGCAAATACTCTCTTGAGTGCGATCAGATATTTTATGAGGAGCTCGATCCGATCCAAAGTAAAGATCAGACCACAATGAGTTCGGACGAAAAAGATAAGTTAAATCGACTTAGAGAAAAGTACCACAGTGTGTGCCAAAAGGCGGCAGACATTGAAGACAATATGCCGGATATGGATCTGCCTATGGGATCACAGATCTACATTAGCCCCAAAGGTAGTTTTGATGATCTAGTAAGCACACTCGCACACGAGTTAGGTCACGCCTGGGGAGGGCTCGACGATCGATATAAAGGCAATCCAGCGTCCAGAGCGCGAAACGCGAACAACCTTATGGGAATAAATACGCCCTGCATACTAGAGATGCCTCAAATCGAATCGATATTCAATTTTAGAAAAAGCGGAAAACAAGAAGACTTCTCATCTGCCGATTAAAATTATTGAGGCACTATTTGTTTAGCTAGGAGAATTTTCGCGATATTGGCCTTGATCATATCCGTCATCGAAAGTGGGATCCACTATGCGCCACTTTCCGTAAATTCCTTCGGCCTCAAACTGATCCGACGAAGTTTTACTTGCCGACAGAGGCATTTTATCTGGATCATCAGAAACACTTTGATGGTCACTTTGGCAGATTACATTTTTAAGTCACCGCTCATAAAAATCCAGATCCTTGCCATAAGTCTCCTCCAATCCTCGAATGGAGAGCAAAGAGACGCCTAATGCAAAACTTCCCACCATCAGAGCGGCCTGAATCATCCCGCCGTTTTTCTGAAGCGCTTGAAACGCGAGAGTCAAAGGCACGACCGATCCGCGAACGAAATTAGGAGTGGAAGTCGTGACGGTCGCACGCAGATTGGTTCCAAAATGCTCAGCAGCGGTCGTGACGAACATCGCCCAGTAACCGGAAGCAAGCCCCAGGGCAAAGCAGAGAACGTAAAACTGAGTCACGCTGAAACCGCGCCCAAATAAATAAATCAGCGATAATGCGATCGTCGCAAGGACACTTCCATAAAGAACCTTTTTTCGGCTTTGGATCAACTGACTCAGAAACCCAGTTCCGAAATCGCCCAAGGAGATCCCGAGATAACCCCACATGATCGCTTTTCCAGCCGTGATCTCGCCGGTCACTCCTAAAGCTTTAGAAAGCTCAGGCGAGAACGTCAGCAAAATCCCGACAACGAACCAGACCGGAACTCCGACCAGAATACAGCGCGCATATCGAAGAAAACGAGGCAGCGAAGCAAAAAGCATCGACAGCTCGCCCTTTCGAACTTCCCGCTCGCGGCAGGTTTTGTACATTCCGGACTCAAACATCGAGACACGCAGCACAAGCAGAATCAAACCCATCGCGCCACCGACCCCATAAGCCGTGCGCCACGAAAAGAAATCTCCCACCAGCGCGGCAAAAACTGCGCCCATGATCCCAACTCCAGCGACTACACTGGTGCCGTATCCGCGAGATTCTTTGGTCATCACCTCCGAAACCAAAGTCACGGCTGCGCCTAATTCTCCTGCAAGCCCTACTCCCGCTAAAAATCGAAGCAATCCGTAAAGACGCAGATCCGAGACAAAACCATTTGCGATATTAGCGATTGAATACAGAACAATCGAGCCAAACAAAACCGAAAGCCTGCCCTTTTTATCGCCGACCACACCCCAAAGAACTCCGCCTAAGAGCATTCCGATCATCTGCAAATTAATCAGCCGCACGCCTTCGCTCAAAAGCTGATCGGCAGGAACACCCAAGGATTTCAGACTGGGGACTCGAACGATACTAAAGAGCAGCAAATCGTAAATATCGACGAAATAACCGAGAGCCGAGACGATCACGACGGTGTTGAGAATCGTGGAAATCGCCGGGCGAGATGGTTCGCTTGACCGAAGCGACTGAGTCGATTCGGGCGATTGAGTTTTAACTTGCTGGGAAAGCGGTACGGTCGTAGTTAATTTGCTTTCGTTAC
>CAZCBS010000319.1:0-4773 GCA_964496965.1 uncultured Bacteriovoracaceae bacterium | reverse complement strand
TCTTCGAGTCCCAGAGTAAGCCGATCGACGGGAATTCTATTTGCGTTCATCGCGTCGATTTGTTTGGCGACGAATAGTTTTTGCGTCGCTCAAGGTGGACAAGGAGTTCCAGCTCCGGTTGGAAACACGGTTCGCATGGCAGCTGCTGTCGCGCTCTGCTTGATCATCGGAAAAGTCGTCTATCCGAAAGAACGCATCACGCTGCCAATCAGTGTTTATCGCAGCTGGTATTGGCTCTTTATCTTTGAAGCGTTTGGCGGGTCTTATTTTTACCTGGTTGGGCTGTCTCACTCGTCGCTTGCGATTGGATCGACGCTTGCTTCGTTAGCGCCTGTTATTTCTGTGCCTGTAGCTATTGCGCTGCGTCTAGAGGCCTTCTCTTGGAAACGGACGGCCGCTGTTATTACTGTGGTTTTCGGTCTTTTTCTTTTGGTCGGTGGACTGAATTCTTGATCAAACTCTAAGAGAAAATTCTGATTTTCTCATGTATACTTCCTCTGTTCCTAACAAGCGCTTAAAGGGAAAGTATGGAGAAGCAGAGAATCCGAAAAATTTACATCGTTCCTAATTTCGTGACGACCGCCAATATGTTCTGCGGTTTTTACTCGATGATCTCATCGATTCAGGGCGACTTTAAGACGGCTGCTTGGGCGATCATGGCCGCTGCGGTTTTTGATATGCTCGACGGACGCGTCGCTCGTTTGGCAAAAGCGACAAGCCAGTTTGGCGTTGAGTACGACAGTCTTTCGGATCTGATGTCATTTGGCGCGGCTCCCGCGATTCTTCTCTATCAATGGGCGCTCAGTCCTTTTGGCAGGCTAGGTTGGCTTGCCGCATTTTTGTTTCTTGCCTGTGGCGCTTTGCGCTTGGCGCGCTTTAACGTCATGAGCTCGGTTTTGCCGAAAAAGTATTTTCAAGGTTTGCCGATTCCGATGGCGGCCGGGATGGTCGCGACCTTTGTCATCTTCGTTCACGAGTATTCTTTCTGGAGCGATTCGCAGAAGTGGATTGTGTTGTTTCTGACTTTTGGGCTCGCAAGTCTCATGGTCAGCACGGTTCGCTTTCCGTCGTTTAAAGAGTTGAACTGGCGATCTCGCGGAAGCTTCGGCTTTCTGATGATCGGTGTTTTGACGATGATTCTCGTTGCTGCTAAGCCGGAGTTCATGCTCTTTACGCTTCTTTCCGCGTACATCGTGATCAGTCTTGCATGGAATGTGGTGATCGCGGTCAAAGGGTCGCAGGAAATCGAGCCGAAGTCTGTTCCGGTCACTTCAGTAAAGAACTAAAGATATGAAGATCGCAGTTGTCGGCGCGACAGGCGCTGTCGGAAAAGAGCTCATCTCTATCCTCGAGGAGCGAAAGTTTCCGGTTCGAGAACTCATTCCATTTGCATCGTCTCGTTCGGTAGGAAAACCGATTGAGCTCAATGGCAAAGAATATCCCTGCCAAGTTTTGAAAGCCGGCTGCTTTGCCGGAATTGATATCGCGTTTTTCGATGCATCCGACGCGATCTCGAAAGAGTGGGTCCCTCAGGCTGTCGAGGCTGGCGCTTGGGTGGTGGACAATTCAGCGACCTTTCGAATGGAAGAGGATGTCCTACTCTTGGTTCCAGAAGTGAATGGGGATCTGCTCGAGGCACGCTTAAAGGGCGGCGCTCACGGTCGCACTCCGCGTGATCGAATCGTCGCGGGTCCGAACTGCTCGACGGTACAGCTGGTCATGGCGCTTAAGCCCATCCAAGACCGTTGGGGGCTGAAGCGCGTGATTGTCTCGACTTATCAGAGCGCCAGTGGCGCCGGAGCCGCGGCTATGGACGAGCTTGCGGCGCAGACGATGGGGGTTTTTAATCAAAAACCCGTTGAGCCACAGGCATTTAAGCATCAAATCGCGTTCAATTGCATTCCGCAAATTGGCGGCTTCAAGGGCGACGGATCTACCAGTGAAGAGCAGAAAATCATGGAAGAGAGCCGAAAGCTGCTTCGGTTGCCGGATCTAAAAGTAACCGCTACCGCGGTTCGGGTGCCCGCTTTTTCTTGCCATGGAGAGTCAGTTCATATTGAATGTGAGCGTCTTCCTGAAGGCTCAGGCGACTGGGTTGGTCTAGTCCGTGAGGCGCTTCAAGCGCATCCCGGAGTTATCGTGCAAGATGATCCTTCCAAGTTCATTTACCCGATGGGGGTGAATGCAACCGGTCGCGATGCTGTCTATGTGGGAAGGATCCGAAAAGATCCGTCCCTCGATAACGGTTTGAACCTTTGGGTGGTCTCCGATAATCTGAGAAAGGGAGCCGCGCTCAATGCAGTCCAAATCGGTGAGATCATCATCAAAAACTTGGGTTAAGAAGTTTATTTTCGGCGCGACTTTTCTCGCGCCGGCTTTGAGTTTCGCGGGGCTTTCCATTGCGCCGGTGAGCTCGGGGAATACGGCTCTTTCGAATACCGATTCGTCCGCGACTGCGTACTATCCCATTACTTCCACGAACGTGGATACTGGAGATAGTACGGTACCTCCCACTGTTCCCACGGTGACGCAAACGACGGACTCCACTGGGGCAAATGCCCTGAGATTCAATATTACTGCCGGTTCGACTTCGTATACGGCACCGACAGGTTCGACGGCGACTTATTCGACCTACATCATGGCGTTCGTCAATTCGACGATCAACACTTCGAACTATTATCCGATTCCGATCGGGTTCTATAATAGCAACCCAAACGCCGCGGGGTACTACCAGAGCTGCAATCCGAACTGTGTGTTGACAGGAACTGGCTACGCGGTCAATCCGGCTTCAACTTATTACTATGCGGTTCCGTACGCTGCTAAGTCGACCGTCCAGATTGGAATCTATCCTTCCGATATTTGTTATCTTTATGCGGGAACGCAATTCAATACTTCGGGCACAGGGGCTCAATGTTCAGGTGCTGCGAGCGCCGGGACAGGGACTTTCAATACGTCTCTCGGGGCAACCGAAACGGCCGGCTTTCAAATCAAATTTCTGATAGTCCAAATTCCGACCACTTTTACTACATTCGCGCCTCAAACGAGCTATATCACCGATAGTAGTACGACCTTGAGCGATATCTCCTTTACGACCGATACGACAAAGCTTTTGCTTTCATTTCAAAACGAAGGCGGTTCGTTTTCAAGCTGCCCAAGCCAAACCAATCTCTACTTTCCGGGCGACAAAAGCATCTATCTCGATACTTCCCAGTTCCAAACGAAGTTTTCAGCACCCGCTTTGTCTGGAACGGGAAGAACCGCGCCGCTGAATAGCGCGTTGATGACCTATACGACCTCTGGATCTGCAGGAGCGGTATCTCCCGCAACGCCCACTGCGGGAACACTGACGGATCCAGTTCTTACGCGCGATATCCCGCTAGGAGACTCTTCACAGTTCGTGCAAGGTTTTACGAATTCGACTTCCACAGATTCTGTGTATTATAATCTAAAAATTTTTCTTCGCGATAATGCCGGATATGCGACGACCAATTATTGCCCTTTGAATAATGTCCGTACGTCCGAAATCCAAGGCTTTTTAAAAGACAGCAAATGTTTCATCGCGACCGCCGCTTTTCGCTCCGGCACAGCGGCTCCTGTGATGATGCTGAGAAAATTCCGTGATGAAGTCTTGCTTCATTTCGATGCGGGGAGTGCCTTCGTGGACTGGTATTACCGCTGGTCTCCACCGGCCGCGGAATGGCTCATTGATCATCCAGGGTTTCGATATCCCGTTCTTTTGGCGTTGGTGCCCATCGAGATTTTCGCGTGGCTCTGTTTGCGTCCTTTGATCTTTTTGCTCTTTGTGGGCGCAGGCATCGCGTTCTTCTTTTTTTTCAAAAAACGATGGATTGAAATGCCGCGGGGAGAATCGCTCTGATGTTGAAAAAGGCTGCATTCTTCACGATCCTCGTCTCTCAGTTGGCATTTGGCGAAACATCGGTTTCACCGTATATCGATCAACTCAAAGCCAAGATGGAGAACGAGGGCAAAGCGCCCGCTCAGCCTGAACGTCCTACGGGAAATCCCGATCCCTATATTCAGTCGATCCGTCAAAAAATGCAGGACTCGGGACATCCAGTAGAAACTTCGCAAGGCACGCAGCCTTACATTGACCGACTGAAGTCGCAAAATCCGAAGTTGAACGAACCTTTAGCCGGGAAAAACTATTCCGAAGACGCAAAGAGCCAGCTTGCGCCAGATGAGCCTGGTGGAGCGATTCAGGCAGTCCATGAAGGGCGATCTGATCTTCATATGAAGAGACCTGGCCAAATCAACGCGAGCGCGGGATTTAAAATCTCCGCGAACGTGAGCCATTCGTTTTCGGGCGATCCCTCGGTCGTTGCTAACTCTTTTAACACTATTTATGGATCGGGCTGGGTTCCGGATTTCACTTTTGTCGGCGAGTATAGGCCTTTTTACAGCGAGACCTACGGAAGCCTGGGATTTATCGGAACGGCTGGAGTCAGTATTTTCAAGGCGAATGGCCGGTTTTCGACGCAATTACAGCAGCCGGATGGCTCTGATTTTCCGATGACTTCGCGCACGAAGCTGACTTTTCTTTCGGTGCCAGTCACGGTCGGCGCGAAATATCAATTCAACCTCACGCATCTGATCCGTCCTTATGCGGTGGTTGGGCCTACGTTGGGTGGGATCACCGAAAACCGGAACGACGGCATCGGCGCCAAGAAAGCGCTTTCAAATGGACTCACAACGTCCGTCGGTGGCGCGTTCTTGCTCGATTGGATCAGCGGCGGCAATACTTGGAATCTCTAC
>CAZCBS010000318.1:0-4789 GCA_964496965.1 uncultured Bacteriovoracaceae bacterium | reverse complement strand
AGTCTTCACAATCATTCCGTCCGTAGCTACCGTCGAGCAGGCCGTTTGAAGCTTCGGCATTTTCTCGATTTCGACAGCGCACATACGGCACTGAGCCACCACTGAAAGTCCTGGGTGATAGCAGAAAAATGGAATCTCGATGCCAGCCTTCTTGGCGACTTCGATCAAGTTCTGCCCGGGTGAAAATTCAATTTCTCTTCCGTCGATCGTGCACTTAGGCATGCTTCTTACCTCGGATGTAATCTTCAAAATCACCGCGGAACTTCTTCACAAAGCTCATCACGGGGCCAGCAGCCGCGTCGCCCAGAGCGCAAAGCGTCTTGCCGTTGATGTTGTCCGCAATTTCCAACAAGAGATTGAGATCCTGCTCGCGTCCCTTGCCATGGAGGATGCGCTCAATGACGTCTTCCATCCATTTGCAGCCTTCGCGGCATGGAGTGCATTGGCCGCAAGATTCGTGAGCGTAGAACTTCGTGATGCGAAGAATGAGCTTCACGATGTCGTAGTCTTCGCTGACCACCATGATCGCAGCGGAGCCCATCATCGAACCCACCTTCATAATTGGATCGATATCGTAAACCACGTCGATCTCGTCGGCGGTGAGAACAGGAGCGGAAGATCCGCCAGGGATAACAGCCTTGAGTTTCTTATCGCCCAAGATGCCGTGGCCATAATCATAAATGATCTGACGAAGCGTCACGGCTCCCGAAGGAAGCTCGTAAACACCCGGTTTTTTGACGTGTCCAGAAAGGCTGATCAGACGGGTGCCGCCGGACTTCTCCAGCTTTCCAAGCTTTGCGAACCATTCGCCACCGCGCTCGATGATGAAAGGAACCGCGCAAAGTGTTTCAACGTTGTTGACGATCGTTGGACCACCGAACGCGCCAGCAATAGCTGGGAACGGAGGTTTCACGCGAGGCTCGCCGCGCTTTCCTTCGAGCGAGTTCAAGAGTCCGGTCTCTTCGCCGCAGATATAAGCACCTGCGCCGCGATGAACAGTGATGTCGAACTTAAAGCCCGTGCCCATGATGTTATCGCCGAGATAACCCTTTTCGTAGGCTTCATCGATCGCGGCGTTCAGCAGCTTGGCTTCGCGCGTGTACTCGCCGCGGATATAGATGTATCCGATGTTCGAGCCGATCGCATGTCCCGAGATGATCATGCCTTCAAGAAGAAGGTGAGGAGTATAGCGCATCAGATCGCGGTCTTTGAAAGTGCCTGGTTCGGACTCGTCGGCATTGCAGACCACGTATTTTGGCTTGGGCGATTGCTTAGGAATAAAACCCCACTTCATTCCGGTGGGAAATCCTGCGCCGCCACGGCCGCGAAGATTGGATGCCTTTACCTCGGTGATGATCGCATCGGGTTGCATGCCGAGCGCCTTTTTGGCGGCCTGATAGCCGTTCATCTTGGCGAGGTAATACGACAGAGGCCTTGCCTCGTCGTTAAAATGCTGGATGTACATCGTTTCGGTGTCGCTCATGAATGAACTCCCGGCCTACTCAAGTGCGTCCAGCAGCTGATCAAGGCGCTGAATCGTCAGGTTTTCGTGATAATCGTTATTGAGCATCATCGCGGGCGCAGTGCCGCAAGCGCCCAGGCACTCTTCTTCGTGCAGGGTGAACTTGCGATCCTTGGTGGTTTCGCCGCACTTGATGTTGAGCTTCTTTTCACAATGCTCAACCAGCTCATCGGCGCCGCGAAGGCAGCAGGCCACGTTTGTGCAGACCTTGAGGTGATACTTGCCGACGGGCTTGAGGTTATACATCGTGTAGAAGCTCGCCACTTCGCGAACCTGCGCAGGATGAATGCCGATGTACGCGCCGATTTCCTCGAGAACCTCGGGAGGAAGCCAGCCGGTTTCGTCTTGCGCCGCATGCAACGCAGGAAGGAGCAAAGCCACGCGCGTAGGATAGCGCGGCTCGAGCTTCTTCATTTCGTCATAAAACTTCTGCGAAAGAATCTTCTTTGCCATAATTATCGATCCAATTCTCCGGCGATGATGTTGATGCTTCCGAGCGCCGCGACCAAGTCAGCGATCTTTTCGCCGACGACCATCGGGGAAAGTCCCTGATAGTGCCAAACGGACGGTCCACGGATACGCAAGCGGTGGGCGCGAGGGGCGCCTTTGCTCACGATGTAAAAACCCATTTCGCCGTTGCTGCCTTCGACCTGGGTGTAGGCTTCGCCTTCTGGCACATCAAATCCGTTCATGAAGAATTTGAAGTGGTGAATCAAGCCTTCCATCGTGTTGTAAACGACGTCTTTGTCAGGAATGCGAACGCGCTTGTCTTCGGCCCAGATCGGTCCCTTTTTGATGCGATCCGCACACTGAGCGAGAATGTTCAAAGACTGGCGGATTTCAGCGATACGAACCATGTAACGATCGAAAACGTCTCCGTTTTGAGCCACAGGAACGTCAAACTCGACATCCTTATAATAGAGGTAAGGCTGATCGCGACGAAGGTCGACATCAATGCCTGCCGCACGAGCATTTGGACCCGTGAAGCTATATTGCATGCATTGTTCTTTGTTGAAGACGGAAACGCCTTCGGTGCGCTGGCGCCAAATCTTGTTGTTGGTCAGAAGCTCGTCCATCTCGTCGATGACTTTGCGAGTCCGCTGAATCCAAACCTTGAGCTCTTTCTCCCAGCCATCGGGAGCGTCGGCCATCAGGCCGCCGATGCGGGTGTAGGACGTCGTGAGACGCGCGCCGCAGAGCTTTTCGATCAGAGTGTAAGCTTCTTCGCGTTGATGGAAGCCGTAGAGAAAGAAGGAAAACGCGCCCAAGTCGACGGCGTTGATTCCGACGCAAATCAGATGGTCGATCACGCGAGCCAGCTCGCAGCAAATCGTGCGAATCCAAATGCAGCGCTCAGGAACGTCGATGCCCATCAGCTTTTCGACCGACATCGCATAAGCGACGTTGTTCATGAGAGCCGAGCAATAGTTGAGGCGGTCGGTATAGACCGTGAAGTTGTGGAACGTCCGGTTTTCAGCGAGCTTTTCCTTAGCGCGATGGGTGTAGCCGAATTCACAGTAAGACTTTTCGATGGTCTCGCCGTTCAGCTTAGCCGCCATACGAAGCGCACCGTGCATTGCGGGGTGGGTCGGGCCGATGTTCACGATCACTCGCGAATCGCCCCACAGATCATCCGGATCGTGGTCGACCGTGATGCCGCTAGGCAGGCTCATTGAGGTCGGTTTTTGATTTTCGAATTGTGCCATAATCTCGTTCGTCCTGATAAATTGAGGTAACGCTTTTAATCCAGGAGGCTTGGGTCAATCGGCTCAGGCTCAGTAAAGACCTGATAGCCGCGCAAAGGATAGTCCTTACGCAACGGATGACCTTCCCAACGCACATCCATCAAGATGCGGCGAAGGTCTGGGTGACCGGCAAACTGAATCCCATACATGTCGAAAACTTCGCGCTCCGCCCAGTTTGCGCCAGCCCAAACATTGACGGCCGTATCGATTTTTTCACCCTCAGCAACACGCGCCTTGACTCGGATGCGTGCCTTTGTCTGAGTGGAGCGAAGATTATAAACGACCTCAAAGCGGGGATCCGCCTCTTCGTCCGTTGCCGTGATGTCCGCCAAAAAGTCATAGGCGAAAGCGGAATCGAGTTTCAAAAACTTGAGAAGCGCGACGACCGATTCTTTCTTTACGTAAATAATCGGAACGTCCGTTGGATATTCAACGGGCATGCGGATCTCTTCGATCGCATCACCAAATTTTTGCCGAACGGCAGCGGTCTGCGTTTTCCACAGATCGCCCCATTTTTGGAGCCAATCTCCACCGTTCGTTGGAATGAGATTACGAATATCAGTACCTTGCATAAGTCTTACGCCCCACTCTTTCGCTGGAGGTCGCGCTGGATCTGCTCGCTCGCTTGTTTTTGAGAAGCGATTCGGCGTTGAGAATGGGTCTCGCCCTTCTGAACCATTTCCTGAAGGCGCATCAGTCCGTGGATCAAGCCCTCTGGAGAAGGCGGGCATCCCGGAATGTAAACGTCGACCGGGATCATCGTGTCGATTCCTTGAAGAACGCTGTAAACATTAAAAATCCCGCCAGACGAAGCACAGGCTCCCATCGAGATCACGAACTTAGGCTCAGCCATCTGGTCGTAGACCGTCTTCAGAACGGGCGCCATTTTCAGATTGATGATGCCGGCGACGATCAAAAGATCCGCCTGGCGAGGAGAGAAGCGAATCGCTTCCGCGCCGAAGCGGGACATGTCGTAGTCCGCGGCGAGCGTCGCCATCATCTCAATCCCGCAGCAGCTCGTGCCGAAGGGGAGGGGCCAAGTCGAATTCTTTCGACCCCAATTCACGAAATCGTCCAATCGAGTTGTAAGGAAACTGACTGAGCCGTCTTTACCCATGGAAATACTCCTGATGTGCTTTTTAAGACCGAAAAAACCGAGAGCCTATTCCCACTCCAACGCGCCTTTTTTCAGCACGTAGTAGTAGCCCACCAACAAAATGGCGACGAAAAACACCATTTCCATGATGATGAATGAATTTACGCTCAGATAATGTTTGTAAACCACCGCGAAGGGAAAAAAGAAAATCGCCTCGACGTCAAAAAGCAGAAAGAGAATCGCGACGAGATAAAAACGAACCGAGAATCCCTGTCGAGCGTCGCCAATAGGCGGCACGCCGCACCCGAATGGCAAAATCTTTCGCCGGGTCGGTAATTTTGGCCCAAAGGATTACGATAGAAGCCAAGGTAAACCCCCCAAGGGTTCCCCCCCAAAAATACAAAAACAAAAAGGGAATTTAAACAA
>CAZCBS010000317.1:0-4791 GCA_964496965.1 uncultured Bacteriovoracaceae bacterium | reverse complement strand
CCGTCTTTCGTCCGAAATGTCTGCTTGATGACACTGCGAGTGCCAAGAAAACGTGACCAGCGTTCAGCATCGTCGGGATCATCCTGGCGAAAGATAAATCGCACATTACAATTCCCCATGATCTGCCCTGTAAACTCGGGACTCACACAGTTGAGATCGCTCAAAGTTTGATGAGCGAGATGAATCATGAACTCGCTCGATCGCCCTTTGTTGAGAAAGGTAGAAAAGCTCTCTGTCGCAAAAGCATCAAACTCATCGATGTAAACAGAGAAAGGACGATCCCCTTTATAGGTCGAATCCCGTTTTCTGAGGCCAGAGATCAGAATGATTTCCTGAGTGAGGAGCCTACCAATCCGACTGCTTTGGACTTTCTTTCCTTCGGTGGGGAGATCAACAAAAAGAATCTTATTGTCTCGAATGATGTCGAGAATAGAGATCTCTCTATCCTTATGTGCCTCAGAGGTCCCAAGGACTGGCTCCCATTCACCCATCACCAGATTGTTTAAGTCGAAAAACAAACCCTTAAGCGTCTCGTTTTTATCATCCTGACTGATCGATTTTAGCTCTCGAATCAGATCGCGAATCGTAAACGAAGATTTGCCAGTGGATTTCAGCGCACGAAAAGCTTGCAAGAGTCCGAATTCGCATGCCTTAGCGTAGTGGGGCTCATTATAAATCGCCGAGTTAAAAAACTTGGTCTGAAGCTCAGAGATGTTGCCAAGTGCGCAGGGGTTCCAGACGCTGCTTTCCTTTGGAAAAGTTGCAGAGAGAAAATAGAGGTCCTTCTCACGTCCGAGCGACTGACAATACGACCTCACGGAGTCATAGAATCCTCTCTCACCCTTTGGATCGATAACAATCGCGCCGTAGCCTCTTTTCAAATCCTCAAAGAGCAGCTTTTCAATCAGGACCGTCTTGCCCGTTCCGGTCGCACCCACGATGTGAGTGTGACGAAGACGTGCAACATCAGGGATCCACTCGCGGCCGATTGAAATTCCTGCACCATCCTTTCGACGCAAACGGAACGACTCGAACGTCAATGATCTTAGAACCTTTGATAAAGCTCCCGCCGCCAGCATCAGAAGCACCGACGCGCCAAGTAGACGCTGTTCAGGCGTCAAAGTGCTCATCCAAGAAGCGAGAGTTAAAGAGTGATGAACAGGTTTCATTAGAAGGACTTCCTCTCAAAGAGCGCAATCTGCCCCCTTGGCGTCCAAACTAGAGGAAGGCCTTCTTGTAACGCAGGCCACAGGACTAAAGCGGTGGGCTGTTTATTGGATGCGCTAGAGAGATATTTCTGTAAGGAAGCAAAGAGTGCCTCGCCTGTCGCGATGTAGAGAATCAGAATCACTTCCTGGACTTCGTTCCATCGCTCCAGCAGTCGCAGAAACCGCGATCGGCCTTTGTCGGAATTCTCCACCTCGATGGCGATGCCTTTGCCACTTGGAAAATAAAAGATGCCATCTGGGATCTGCGGAAGTTGGCTATGTTTAATGAGATGCTCAGATACAAACCTGGCATCATTCCAAATAGCCTCCAGCCGAACTCGCACACTTGTAACAACCGCGTCATGTGAAAGTTCGGCGGCTTTCAAAACACGCTTCTGAGTGATTAGTGTGGATGTCTCGGTTGCTGCGATTTTGATACCTAGCGAAGTCAGTCTTAAAAGCGGCTTTTTTCCTAGGACCGGAGTGCTCTCTTTAAATAGAAAACCGCTCTTTACAAGTTCTTGAAGGCGACGCCTCGTCTCTCGATACGATCTATTTTCAAACAGATGAACGACGTGTTCAGTCAGAATGAACTGTTGTTGATAACAAAGTGAAAGTATTTTTTTGTCTCTCGTTTGTAGATTCATTTCCTTATTCCTTGGTTCCTACTTCGAATCGCCCCTCAACCTGCCTGCCACCCGCACCCGTGTTTTTGCGGAGATTTCTATCGGCCTCAAAGTATGGGTTTCCCGACCCCGCTCTCTCGTTGAGGGGGCGGGGTCGGGAAATGCGCAGCAACAGACGCGAGGCCGAGGCTGTTGAAATCGCAGCAAAAACACGGGTGCGGGTGGCCCTGTCTCTGGCCCACTGGGCGTGGCCACTCATGGGGCTACACAACTTCATCACTACCGCTCCCCTTCTACTTGTGACTTCGCCGGTTTGGCGTACAACTCGGATGGGCGCTTAATTCGATAGACTTTATGAGGTTCATGGAGCGTTCCATCCTCGGTGATCGTGTCTTGCTCAACCGACTCTTCGATCACCATGGGCTGAAGACGATCCTTTACAAAGCGCGGCAGCGCTGAGTCAGGCGGAATGACATAATCGTGATCACCAGGTACGGAGCCCAAGTCTCTTTCTTTGAGTGACGGTTTCTCTTCCGAAGTAGGCGGCTTCGTATCGGTAAGAGCTCCGACAAGTCCGCCGATGACCGCTCCCGCAAGTCCAAACACTAAGGCATTTAAGCCGCGGCTTTCATCGTTCGGAGAAAGACCGATACCGCTTACCGCTCCTATCGCCGCACCTGATCCTCCGTACGCCATAATGCGGGTTCGTCCGGTACTGGCACACCCGACGGATAACGAACCTATAAGAAGAAACGATATAAATCTCTTCATTAGAAATGCGCCTCCTCTTGAATCAAAATGGTCACCGGAGTGCGCGTCTCTACGACTAGTATCGGTTTCTCAGCGGTAGCTTCTCCGATCAGGCGTTTCGATTGATCGGCAGCAGTTTGAGCAAGCCCCTGAAGCATTGCATTTCTTCCGGTAGGTTGCTGTTGGATAAAACCAAATGCGTTCGTCGTTTCTGTTTGCTGAGAAGCGGCCACGCCACTGATAAAACTCGATGCCATCGCTCCGCCAATCGCCAGAGACTTTGAGCTGAATACTTGCGCCTCAAGTCCAAAGGCACCATCTTGATCAAGAGCGGTTGCCTGCAGGGAGACGGATCGTCCATTGCGAAGGAGCATTCGATTGACTTCTATAGTCAGTCGGCCTGACGTTCCAGCCTGTCTTGCGAGTCCCATAATACGAAGGCCCGAGTAACGACCTTGGTTTTGATCTAATTCGACTAATGCAGGAGACCCGTCAGACCCAACGACTAGCCTATTAAAAACTTTTCCGTAGAGTAACTTTCCGGACGGGATCTTAGCTGAAAGATCATCGTGCACACGGAACAATGACGTCGGCGCTTCAGATTCTTTCGATTTAGTAACGACACTCTCCTTCAGCCCTGCTTGGATTTGAAGGCGATGAATCAAATTCTCAGAGCGCTCTTGTTCTTGCCTAAGCTGTTCTGATTTCCGCGCATACCAATCGTCGTTAGCTGCCCACGCAAGCTTTCCAAAAACGACCAATGCAGTGAATCCAGCTATGATTATTTTCATTGCGACACCCCCTTGAGTTGAAATTCAAGCTCACTTGCTTTCGGAGGCTTCGCCTTAGGCTCAATCTCTATGAGTGTGGAAATGGTTCCTGCACTTGTCTCAAGGATCAGGTTTGAATAGCCGCCAGATACAACCGGTTTGAGCAGCACCCCGCAACCCAGTTCCTTTGGGAGCGCGTCGAGTCTTACCAAGGCATCATTCCCAACTGCGGAAACCAGAAGCCTTCCATCGCAATGAATCTTCGTCACATAGCCTGGATAAAGTGAGATGCGATCCGCTGCATAAGCCGTGGAGAGAAGTGTGAGAACAAGTAAAAGTGATCTCATAACATTTTCGTCCCCCATGTTTTCACCATGACCACTGCTCGTGTGGCCATGCGATGAAGACCAGCTTGCGAATCGAAGTCCCCTGAAAACGCGCCACTCAAAAACCTATGCGTAACGGACGGAATCAAAAGTATGAGAAGGATTGCGAGTAACTCGACAGCAACGACGTAAAGGCCCAGGCTTCCCGATTTCTGCATATACTCCTGAGCGACAATTCCAGTGGTCATCTGGACGAGCGTTAAAACTGGAAACCAGAGCGCAAGCTCAACGGCGTAAAGGCACTGATTCAACATCATCCTAGGAAAGATCGGATAAACGCCGCACGCGACCGGGAATAAGAAAAGAAGAAGTTTCCAAAACACATCTCTGGCGCACTCCAACACGAACGAGCTAATCAAGAACACGCCGTCAACAATCGCAGCCATGACTCCCCAAACCCCAGTGCGCCAAGCCTGCTCAATTACGGCGGGGAGATTAAAGGACGTCGAGTTCCCAGACGCCGGTGTTTCTTTAGAAGCCTTTTGAAGCGCCTCAAAAATCAGGGCCTTCAAGTCCTGCTGAGAGCCAAGATCAGAAATAAGCCCTGTAAGCTCATCGGAAACTTTTAACAAAACGTCTGAAGCACTTTTAAAGAAGAGGATTCCAATCAAACCAATCGTCACTCTCTCAAAGACAGAGGCAAAGTCGTGAGTGCCTCTCATCGATTGAACGAGTGAGTATCCGAGGGATCCTAGAAGCAGAACCTTTCCATATGGAACAAGTACATCCGGAGAAATGCCTTGGGTCATCGCTTGCTCCTTCCACTCGATTGGAGTGCGCCCTCGTAAAGAGCCGACCTGGCTTGTTCTGCATCCAGTTCCCGTTGCAGCTGAGCCTTATGAAACTCCAGTGTGAGCGCCTGGAGCTGAACCATCTGGGCTAAAGTTTGAAGCTGGATTCCCTGCGCCAGCATTTGGGCCGATCCACTTGCGGCTGTAATCTGAGACGAGCGCCCAGGTGATGCCGATTCGGACTCCCGAGCACGGAGTGCTCCGGGCCCAACCATCTCTTGCCCCATTTTGTAAGAGGTATCGACTTGGAGCGCACTTTG
>CAZCBS010000316.1:0-4798 GCA_964496965.1 uncultured Bacteriovoracaceae bacterium | reverse complement strand
TAAAAATCAGCCACCACGGATCAAAGACTTCGTCGGATCCCCAGGCGCTTCGCCTTTTTCACCCCGATCTTTCAATGATCTCTGTGGGGCTTGGCAACACGTACGGGCATCCTTCCCAAGAGGTCTTGGATCGACTCTCGGAGATGCGGATTCCAGTCTATCGAACCGATCAAATCGGCCCGATTAGAGCAGAAGCCTTCCTCCGTCAACAACAAGGACATCTCCCGTAATCCACGACGCCTCGTCGCTCAGAAGAAACCGAATGGCGCCCGCGACATCTTCCGGCTCGCCGACGCGTCCGAGAGGCATCGCCGCTCCACGTTTTGTGTAGAACTCCTCGAGCTCGGATTTGCTTCGATGATAAGCCTCGTGAAGCGGAGTCTTCACGATCCCTGGGCAGATGCAATTAACGGTGATTCCGTCTTTTCCAAGCTCCTTGGCCATCGTCTTGCTCATATGAATCATCGCGGCCTTGGAGACTGAGTAAGCGAGCGCGAAATGATTCGGCAGAAGGCCCGCTGTCGAAGAAACGTTGACGATTCTTCCGCCTTGGCCGCCTTTTGCCATGACCGCAGCAACCGCTTGCGTCAGCAAAAAAGGTCCCTTGAGGTTGACATCGAAGCATTCGTCCCAGGACTCCTCGGCGGTCGTCAGCGTTCCCCCGAACGGGTATACACCTGCATTATTTACTAATCCGAAAACCCCCTGGTAAGTGCTGGCAAGTTTCTCGACGGTGGACTTGATGGCCTTCGAATCGCGCAGATCGCAAATCGCGATTCCTACTTGATCGCTGGGGCCTCCGAGAGATTTCGCGGCTTCCTCCAGCTTGACACGATTTCGACCCATCAAAATGAGCCGATATTGCTGCGACTCAAGAAGCTTTTTCGCGCTTTCAAATCCGATTCCGCTACCACCACCCGTTATGAGAACTGTCTTCAGCTGCCGATTTCGATTTGCCATAGGTGATTTAAGAGTATCAGAAAGCCGGCCGATTCAACCAAAAATTTGGAAGAATTTCAGGGGTTTGGCGACCTCACTGTTTTAATGATATACTTATATAATCAACTATTAACTGATTCGCTCAAATAGCCGAAAAGACGTCTAGGAAGCCATCTTGGGGAGATTGGGGAGTCGTTTCATGAGAAAAACTAGGTCAACTCTGACACTCCGTGCAGCGCTGGTCTTGGTAGCTCTGACCCTGGCTTCGGCTTGTGGGGTTCGTAATACATCGAAAGGATCGTCCGTTACGACGGACTGTGTTTTGAATTCTGATCAAGGTGGAACTCTGACCGGGCGCTGGACTCAGCCTGCCGTGCCGATCGCCTTTCATGCCGGCGATTGGAACTCGAGCGAGATCGCAGCCATGATCACGGCTGCGGACAAATGGAATTCGTTTTTCGCCGCAAGCATGGGTTATCCAGCCATCGATTACGGATCCGCGGCCAATCCTCGAACTTCCACCCAAAGTCTAACCAGTAACTTTGATGACTTTTGCGTCAATCAATCGATCGTCAATAGCGATTCCAGCTTCAGCGGCGTTGCCGTGATCTACAAAAACGGCACGTGGAACTACGACAGCTCTTTTATCGCGCTCACCAGCGTTTGCAAAACGTCGGTCACAGGCAAGCTCCTTCCGAGATTTCATAACGCCTACATGGAAATCAACTACGTCAACTTCTTCGTGAATGGCAATCAAGTGCCCGATCTGCAATCCATTGTTCTTCATGAAATGGGACATTTGATGGGAATCAACCATTCATGCTCAACGTCGCCGACCAGTGCGGGAATCCCGACTTGCGGCTCATATGGCATGAGCGCAAGTTATCGATCCGCATCGATGTATCCCTCGTTTTCATTTTATTCAAACGGTACAGGTGAGATAAGAAGATCCTTGAACGATAACGACCAAGGCCGAATGAACTGCGTCTATAAATTTCTATAACCACCTTATGACCTCAGGCGTCCCTCCCCAGCTTACTCCTAAAATCCTCTTCGAAGACACACATCTCATCGTCCTCTCAAAGCCCGCAGGCCTGCTGAGTCAAGGCGAAATCCAAGGAGACCCGAATCTCGTCGACTGGGCCCGAGCGCATGTCGGAAGAAATTACGTCGGACTCGTTCATCGCTTGGACCGAAACACCTCAGGCGTGATGGTCCTTGCCAAGCGCACCAAATCCGCGCAGCGCCTGACCGACGCTCTTCAAAAAGGTACGCTCACTCGCGCTTACCAGGCCTGGCTCATCGGAAAAATGCCCGAGCTCGGAAAGCCCAGACGTTGGAGCCACTCCCTATTCAAAGATGAAAAAAAGAATCTGGTTCGCGTCGTTCCCTCATCTCACTCCGGCGCAAAGTCCGCAGTGTTAAGCGTGACCCCGATCGCCTGGGGAGTTTTCGAAGGAAAAGAGCTCACGCTGGCCGAATTCGTTTTGGAGACCGGACGCTCACATCAAATCCGCGCCCAAGCAGCCGCCGAAGGCTTCCCCCTTTTAGGCGATATCAAATACGGAGAACGCGCCAATAGCGGACTTCGCTTTCCACGCCCCGCGCTTCATTCCGTTCGAATCGCCTTCGATCACCCCATGTCCCGGGAGCGATTGACGTTCGAGGACTCGCCGCCTGAGGATATGCGAAGTATCAAGCCTTTGAGGTAACGCTGATCCCGGCTTCCGAGTCGTGTCGGGAAAGTTTCGGGAAGATCGATTCGATTGAGGATTTGCAGATCGATTTTGCTTTCGCGTGCCGTCTCAAAAACATCCCCTTCAAACTTTTCCCGCGACACATTGGCCGAATTAATGGAGGTGACCAGATATCCCCCGGGATTGAGGACGTCGAGTGCCGCCGCATGAAGCTTGCGCAAATCTTTCGAGGTCGAAAACGTTCCCTTGCTTCCTCTTGAAAAAGACGGAGGATCCAAGATCACGCAGTCATACCGCTCGCCCGAGCGCTTGAGCCTCGGAAGCCATTCGAAATAATCGCCACTGATAAAACGAGCGGAATCTTGCGAAAGCACGTTCGCTTCCCAGTTCTCTTTGGCCCAGGTTAACGTCGGATTGGATAAATCCAAAGTCGTCACATGAGCCGCTCCGCCCAAACCTGCCGCGACAGAAAGACTTCCAGTATAGCTAAATGTATTCAAAACTCGGAGTCCCTTCATCCGCGCTCTGAGCCAACGCCTGAGAGGCAGATGATCGAGAAACAATCCCGGATGGCGCGTCCCCAGGAGCTGGATCCGGATTTTCATCTTCTCTTCTTGAACTTCAAATCGTCCCTGGGGGGCTTGACCGAAAAGAATTTGAGGTTCATCGGGAGTGCCTTTTTCCGGCCGAAAAAGCGCCACGGCGGAGCGTGCGCCGATTTCTTTGAAAAAGAGCTCAAGATCCAGAAGAACTTTCTTAATGCTGCTTGCGGAAGACTCTTTCTCCCCGACGGTCCACTCAGTGACCCAGAAATGCTCTCCAAAGCGGTCGATCGCGATTCGAGAAAGATCGCCTGAGCCTTCGCCAGGGCCGTGAAAAACTCGCATCGCCTCGAGCTCGGAAAGAAGTCCTCGCTCTTTTCTCCACTGCCAAGCCGAGCGAAGCTCTTGGATCGGTTTCGAAGTTTTCATGATTTTGCGCCTCTGAGTTTTTCAATCCAAGCTCGGAAATCTTCCGGCCATGCGGCTTCAAACTTTTCCGCGCCAGGAAGTTCCAATTTTGCCGCGTGAAGCGCCACGCGCTCGATCTGAAGACCGAGTCGATCCAGCTGCCTCGGGCCCCGATACTCGGTATCACCCAAAATCGGATACCCTTTGTGGGAGAGATGAATCCGAATCTGATGGCGACGACCGGAAAGCGGCGTGGCTCGTCCCAGAAAGACTCCGTCAAACCGCTCTTTGACCTCAAATTGAGTGACGGAAGGCTTTCCTTCAATGGCCTCGTTGACTTTAAAAATCGGCGTCGAAGGATTTCCCTGAGCCAGAAAGTCGTAGGACTTTCTCACGCCGTGTTTTTCAAACCATTGATTGGCTTGCTTGTGAGCCTCCGCCGTTCGAGCAAAGAGGACGACGCCACTCGTCTCCACGTCAATCCGGTGAGTCACCCAAAGCTTTCCGCCGTTCGCCTTTTCCGCCCACTCCAGCAAGACGGGAAAGTCGACGCCTCGACCAGGAATCGTCAGCCAGCCCGCTGGCTTTGAAACCGCGAGCCAGCGATCGGTTCTTGAAATGATTTCAGGATGGGACAGCATGAGCTTTGCTTATAACCGATTTTTCCGTCATAAAGAAGGTGTACTATGAATCATCACCTCGTCCCTTCTTTTAAAAACTGGCGCCGCTGGATCGTTGCTTGCCTTGGCTTTGTGACCGCATTTTTGGTTTTTTGCGGGTGGGAAGCCCGTCTTCCGAATGAAACCTTCACCTTTACGCGCGAAGCCTCATCCAAGCTCGAGCTCTCGGTGTTGACTCAGAAGCTTGAAAACGTCTCGGAATTGAAAAGCTGGTTTCATTCAGCCAAAGAGATTCGAATCGTTGACTCTCAAAATCGGCCCCTTCCTCAGGCGGAACAGCGCGCTCGAGAAGGCGCGTTGCTTGAGATTCAAATCGATCCTGGAAAGGGCGCCAGGCGCCGTTTTCAAATCGCGGCACGCATTACTCGCTTTGAACCCGGAAAGCTTCTCGAGCTCGAAGTACTGGATGATTCGTCAGGAAAGATCGTTCGTCTTTTCGATCATCTATCGTGGAAAATCGAACTTGCTCAGGATTCGGAAAGAAAACAGATCTTCAACACCGGCACGGAGACCGGCCACACTTCCCATTTGC